>NZ_JBZXYR010000016.1:0-79227 GCF_058895805.1 Paenibacillus sp. NMA1017
GGGGGGGGGGGGCGCTGAGCAATACCGATATTCTGACTGCACTTTATTATGAAATTATGAATATTGATCCGGCTCAACCGAAGCATAGAAACCGCGACCGTTTCATTGCCAGCAAGGGACATTCCGTAGAATCAATCTGGTGTATTCTGGCCGATAAAGGCTTCTTTCCGAAGGAGGAGCTGGATACCTACAGTCAGTTCGGGACCCGCCTGATCGGTCATCCCAATAACAAGGTGCCCGGCATCGAAATGAATACAGGTGCACTGGGTCATGGACTGCCGATTTCGGTAGGAATGGCGCTTGCGGCCAAAAAGGATAATCTCTCTTACCGCGTCTTCTGCCTGATGGGTGACGGTGAGCAGGCGGAAGGCTCTAACTGGGAAGCGGCCATGGCAGGCGCGCATTACAAGCTTGATAACCTGATCGGAATCATCGACCGCAACCGGCTGCAGATTAGCGGGAGTACGGAAGAGGTTATGGGACTTGAGCCGCTGGAGGAGAAATGGGCAGCTTTCGGGTGGAATGTGGTTTCAATCAACGGTAATGATATGGAGTCGCTGGTGAAAACTTTCCATGAGGCGCCCACTGTACCCGGCAAGCCTACCTTGGTGGTGGCGAATACAGTGAAGGGGAAAGGCGTGTCGTTCGCGGAAAATGTGCCGACCTGGCATCATCATGTGCCAAGTGACGAACAGCTCGCCACCGCCCATGCCGAGCTTAGTGCTGTAATTGAGGAATTGCGCAAGGAAGGAGAGGTGTATCACGCATGAACACAATACCTAACCGTCAGGTAATCTGTGAAACCCTGCTGGAGCTGGCGAAGGAGGACCGAGATATTATGGTGCTGGCCAGTGATTCCCGCGGATCGGCAGCAATGGCGCCTTTCGCCAAGGCTTATCCGGAGCAGTTTGTTGAGGTCGGGATTGCCGAACAGAATATCGTTGGTATGTCAGCAGGTCTTGCCCATAGCGGTAAAAAGCCGTTTGTCACTTCTCCGGCATGCTTCCTGAGCATGCGCAGCATCGAACAGATCAAGGTGGATGTGGCGTACTCCCGCACCAATGTGAAGTTAATCGGCATCAGCGGCGGTGTAAGCTACGGGGCGCTTGGCATGTCGCATCATTCAGTTCAGGATATTGCCGTCGCCCGGGCAATACCAGGCCTAGCAATCATCCTTCCCGCAGACCGGCATGAGACGAAGAAAATGACCGAAGCGCTGGTTAATTACGATAGCGGCGTCTATGTAAGAATAGGTCGTAATGCCGTAGAGGATGTCTATGAATCAGATGATTATCCGTTTGAAATTGGCAAGGCAGTAACGATGAAGCAGGGGACTGACCTGACCATTATTGCTGTAGGGGAAACTGTCCGTATGGCCCTTGATGCAGCAGAGCTGCTTGCAGTAGACGGGATTTCCTGCTGGGTGATCAACATGCATACGATCAAACCGCTGGATGAAGCGGCAATACTATCGGCTGCCCGAGAGACAGGCCGGATTATCACTGTTGAAGAGCACAGTATCTACGGCGGGCTGGGAGCTGCAGTTGCGGAGGTTGTCGTGCAGAACTGCCCGGTACCGATGAAGGTCATCGGAATTCCTGATGAGCCTGCTATTGCCGGCAAGACATCGGAAGTGTTCGCACATTACGGCATTACCGGGGAGAATCTGAAGCAGGTTGCGGCAGACCTGCTCAAGCAGTAAAGGGCGGGGAATTATGGAGCTACAGCACAAGTATATTTTAGCGGTCGACCAAAGCACATCCGGGACGAAAGCGCTCCTGGTCGATCATCAGGGAAATATCATCTCCCGCGCGGACAAGGAACATAAGCAGTATTATCCGCAGCCGGCTGGGTCGAGCATGATCCACTGGAAATTTATGAGAACGTAAAGGAAACTGCAAGACTGGTGCTAGAGCTTGCCGGTATTGCACCTTCCATGCTTGCCGGATTAACGATTACCAATCAGCGTGAAACGGCATTGGTCTGGAACAGAATTACAGGGCTGCCGGTGTACAATGCAGTGGTCTGGCAATGCCAGCGGACGGCGGAAGTCTGCACAATGCTCAAGGCAGTAGGACTTGAAGCGAAGGTTTCAGCTAAGACCGGGTTGATGCTGGATCCTTATTTCTCGGCCACGAAGTTCAAATGGATTCTGGAGCATGCCGAAGGAGCAGCCGGTATGCTTCAGCGGGGCGAGCTGCTGGCCGGAAATATCGACAGTTGGCTGATCTGGAAGCTGACGGGCGGGCAGGCGCATGCTACGGATTACAGCAACGCCAGCCGTACTTCATTGTATAATATACACACGCTTAGCTGGGATGAGGAGCTAGCGGAGATATTCGGCGTTCCGCTCTCACTAATGCCGGAGGTTAAAGCCTCAGATGTTATCTTCGGTTATACGGAGGATCGTGATTTGTTCGAGGAAAAAATCCCGGTTTCGGGCATCATTGGTGATTCCCAGGGCGCGCTTTATGGACACCTGTGTTTTGACTCCGGGACGGCCAAGGCTACTTATGGAACAGGGACTTCGATTCTTATGAATACCGGCGGACAACCGATAGACGGAGGAGAAGGACTTGTTACAGCCATCGCCTGGGGAGCCAGAGGAACGGTAACCTACGCTTTGGAGGCGGTTATCCGCACAACCGGGGACAGCATCAAATGGACGCGGGATAATCTGGGCTTGTTCACTACCTTTGAAGAAATGCAGCAGCTGGTGGATGAGACCAAAGCTAATGAGGGGGTGTATCTGGTCCCTGCCTTTGTGGGTTTGGGGGCACCCTACTGGGACCCTTATGCCAGAGCAGCGATTACGGGGATGAACCGTGGAACCGGCAAAGGACATATTATCCGTGCAGCTTTGGAAAGTATCGCCTATCAGGTTCGCGATGCGGCAGAATTCATCGGGCAGCGTTCGGGCATTAAGCTGCTGGATTTGCGCACAGACGGCGGAGCTTCGGCTAACACGTGGCTGATGGCTTTTCAAGCGGATATGCTTGGCAGACGGATCACGAGGTCATCCTGCGCTGAACTGTCGGCAATGGGCTCTGTATATCTGGGCGGTCTTGGAATCGGTTTCTGGTCAGCACTATCCGAGATTCCGGTAAAATCAGCAATGTATACCATATATGAACCGCAACTGGACGAAACAACCAGAGAGAAGTATTATTCAGGCTGGAAGGATGCCGTGCGTTCTGTTACTGGTAATACATCCTCGGAAAGTTTAACTCATCAGGGAGGTTAATCATGTCTGCTGCTGCAATAGAACAATGGAGTGTATTCGAAATCGAACTCCTGGGACATTCGGACTGCAATCCATTTATCGACTATACCATTGCTGGGGTATTCAAATGCCCGTTTGAAGAGGTAGAGGTTACAGGTTTTTACGATGGGAATGGAATTTACAAAGTCAGATTCATGCCTTCTTTTGAAGGGATGTATACTTATTTTGTAAATGGAAGCTTTTCAGATACTGCGTTTACCGGAACCTTCCTGGTTACAAAGCCGGAAACGGGTAATCATGGCCCGGTGAGAACAAGAGGAACACATTTTGCATACGAGGATGGAACACCTTTTTCCCTGTTGGTACCACCTGTTACGCATGGACACATCAGCCCTTAGAGATTCAGGAAAAAACTCTGGAAAGTTTGAAGCATAGTGCTTTTAATAAAATCCGTTTTTGCATTTTTCCTAAAAGTTATGATTATAACTTCAAGGATCCAATTACATTCCCCTATGAAGGAACACCATGCGACAACTCGGGGATGAACAAGCTTACCTTCGGGGAGTACGATGCGGATACCCCGGGAAACGAATTGCGGGATTGTTTAGTCTTTCTATTCTTTGGTTTGATCTTACAGAGGACAAACAAGAGGAAATTGCGAGAGAGCTTGATGAACGCAGAAAGAGCGTAAACTCCGATTCACCGATAGAAGAAACAAATGAAGAAATCACTAAAGAATAACAAATAAAAGATCAAAGGAGACATTAACACTATGAATTTGCCTTTTGATATTCCAGAACAAAAAAAAATCAGACTGATCATCAACACCGACGCAAAGAACGAAGCTGATGACCAATATGCAATTGTACACGCGCTTCTCACGCCAAAATTTAAGATTAAAGGGATCATCGCTGCACATTTCGGAATCCACCGAACTGAACATGCCATGATGGAGAGCTATGATGAAATTCACAAAGTGCTCGAGTTAATGTACTTGCAAGATCAGGTGCCTGTATATAAAGGTGCAGAGAGAGCAATTGTCGATGAGCTTACTCCCCAGATATCAGAAGGAGCCGAAGCAATCATTAACGAGGCAATGAGTGAGGATACTACGCCTTTATATGTAATATTCCTGGGTCCGCTTACAGATTTGGCTTCCGCATATTTAATGCAGCCTGAAATTGCGGGTAAGCTTACTGCAATCTGGATCGGGGGAGCCCAGTGGCCGGCTGGCGGCTGGGAATTCAATTTGTGGAACGATATAAATGCTGCCAACGTTGTATTTCAATCAGGTATAGATTTGTGGCAGGTACCGATGAATGTGTACTCAACAATTCGGGTCAGCATTGCAGAGCTTGCTATGCGTGTTAAGCCTTACGGCAAAATAGGCAATTATTTGTATCAGCAATTGATAGAATTTAACGACGCCCACGGACATATCCCGCAATTTCCAAAAGGTGAAATGTGGAGTCTTGGTGATTCACCTGCAGTCAGTTTGCTAATCGATGATCATCAATTCGGTTACGAGATGAAGCCGGCGCCTCGATTTACAAATGATATGTATTATGTTCACTTTCAACAAAAGAATCAAATCCGAGTATATCATTATGTCGATCCAAGATTTACACTGGAAGATCTCTTTGCGAAGCTGGCATTAAATTACGGTTGAGGTTGCTGCTGACTAGTATACGGGAACGCGAAAGAAGCTGAACTCTTGAGAAGAGTTCAGCTTCTTTGTTTTTAAAAGAAGTCAGAATAGAGATAATAAAGCTAATTGGAAAAAGCTTGGTGGCGATGAAATGACCAAAGAAGTTAATGAATTAGTTAAATCAAAATAAATGTTACTATGTCCTGATTTTGTCCTGACAAGGGCAGAATCAGGACTTAATTGAAAGGAAGATCCGTGGTGCTAAACAAAGTGATAGGAGATCGAACTAAGATTCCAGTGGCCTCTGTCAAGCCTAAAGAGAATGGGTCATGGAAATCACAAATACCGTTTCATTTAATGATGTTCCCTGGCCTACTGGTCCCATGTTCGGTTCGGTCATTGCCTTCCAGGATTTTAATCCTGCACTTGGGATCTGGAAGTCAACTTGGAATGGCCTTGAGAATTTCAGTTATGTTATGGCATTGCCTGATTCCTTTCAGGTCATATGGAATACGCTCATAATAGCCGTTATGAAAATCGTTGTAGGACTAATAATTCCGATTATTGTTTCTCTATTGCTTAACGAAATTCGCAAAACCTATTTGAAAAAAACCGTTCAAACCCTGATTTACTCGCCGCATTTTTTGTCCTGGATTATTCTGGGGGGCGTTCTGATCGACATTCTGTCGCCTACAAACGGTATTGTTAATCAATTCATTAATTGGTTGGGGAATGGATTTTTAAGTCTGTGGTGTCACTGATTCTACTCTCTTCTTCATATTTCCTTGCTTATCGCTTTGCTAACTATAGAATATTCTGAATGGAAGGGAAGACAATCTGATTATGATTGAACGGTATTCATTTAGTCGCAAATTGTTTATAGGATTTAACTATGGATTTCTGACCCTTCTGTCAATTCTGTGCATATTACCACTTGTTCATGTTCTGGCTGTCTCATTCAGTTCCACTTCAACTCAGCCAGTCTGGAAACGATAGCAGAGCTGCAGAAGATTAGTGACCGCACTTACAAATCTGCTCAAATATTCTTAGGAGCTTTGCCTATTTTGCTAGTATATCCTTTCCTTCAAAGATTTTTTATGACGGGAATTGTATTAGGCAGTGTAAAGGAATAGCTATTATTTATAATTGCATACTCAGAATAAAGAGGGCCGCTAGCAGATATCAATTGCTGCTTCGGCCCCGCTGTTTGATTGCACATAGTTCGTTACTCTTTGGAGTTTTTATTAACAGTAGCGCGGTACTGTCTGGGTGGCATTCCGATCTTTTTCTTAAACAACCGATGGAAGAACTTTAAATCAAGATAACCGACAGCTTCAGCAATTTCTCTGACACTATAGCGACTTCCTGTCAGCAGACGGCAAGCGGCATCCATCCGCACGTTCTGAACGTACTCCTTAAAACTCATGCCAGTCTGACGCTGAAACAAGCGGCTAAAATGCCGTTCACTGAGGTTTGCTTTGGCGGCAAGTTCCCCGAGCGTAAGCCCGGTTGCATAATAATTGTTAATATAAATGATTGCTTCGTCGACGGTTAACCATTGAGGCTTATCTCCAGCAGATATACCGAGCTGCAACTGATGTCTGTATAGGCCTGTTACAATCCGCAAAACGAGTGAAGAGAGGATCAGTATATATCCCGGTGGTTTAGCTGAGAATTCACGGTACATTTCATGGAACATAGCATGATACTCCCCTCTGGTATCCTTCATGGAGAACCAGGACAGGTGCTTGTCCGTAAATAAATTGAGAATATCTGCATATGGTGAAAAGTCCGCCAGAAGTTCTGTTAAAAATGACGATGGAAACAAGCAATTGTAGACGATAAGCGGGCGGTCTTTTTTTGGTGTTGTAGGCCTGAATACATGACTTTGACCAACAGGTATGAAGAAGAGCGTTCCATGCTCAACAGGAACAGCCTCATTGGCTATGTAATGAACGCCTGTTCCTTCACTTACGTATGTTATCTCTATAAATTCATGAGAGTGCTCGGATAACTCAAATGTTTCAAAGGCACGATTCACAAAGATCGGTACTTCTGGTTCAAAAAATCTTTCGCCAGTCATCATATAAGTACTGCGCTTGATACTCATAAATAACCTTCCTTCCAAGAGGCTGCTGTGTTGATCTCATTCTACGTAATTGATGATAGGATGTCTATAGACACCTATAAAATAGTCGATATTAACCTATAAGCAGACTCTTATTTCCTCTTACAATATTACATGTAGATGTACTTTATAATGAATCAGGAGTGATATATGTGACCAATTGTACGATCACTAATCTTCGAATTAATTATCGGAATAATCCTGTCGGGATCGATGATGGTAAGCCGCGGATTAGTTGGCAGATTAACTCTGAAGCCAGAGGTTTTGTTCAAGCAGCCTATCAGATTCAAGTCGCTTATCGTTCCGATTTTGAATCGGAAATTATCTGGGACTCTAAAAAGACAGATTCAGATAAAAACGTTCATATTGAATACGCAGGACCTGCTTTGAAATCTCATACCAGATATTATTCCAGAGTCCGTATCTGGGACTCTAAGGGTGACCAATCCGAGTGGAGTGAGCCGGGGTATTGGGAGACAGCATTTATGTCTGCTGATGAATGGCAGACATATTGGATTACAACACCGGCACAGAATGATGAATTAGAAAAAGAAGCGTGTGATTATATACGTTCAGAGGTTTCATTACCCCAAGATATTGTCACAGCGAAAATATATGCAACTTCACTGGGGATGTATCGGCTATATATCAACGGAGTGCCGGCAGATGATACATTGTTTAATCCCGGCTATACAAGCTATAAGAATAGGCTTCAATACCAAACCTATGATGTGACCTCCTTAATGAATTCAGGCTCCAATGCGATTGGGTGCATCTTAGGCAACGGCTGGTATAAAGGATACCTTGCATGGGAAGGGAAAAACTCACACTACGGGAATACCCGTGCTTTAATGATCCAGATTCATGTTACTTTGGCTGACGGTTCTGAACAAGTCTTCATTTCAAATGATGGGTGGAAAGTTTCTTCCGGACCCATCTTAATGTCTGAAATATATCATGGGGAAACCTATGATGCCCGGCTAGAGATGGAGGGCTGGTCCTCCCCTGGTTTTGATGATCTGCATTGGGAAAATGCAGTGGTTACAAAAGCCCCGGTATCTGCATTGGTTGCTCAGGAGAACGAGCCGGCTAGAATAATTGAAACGCTCAAGCCTGTAGCAGTCATTACAACTCCTAACGGAGATACCGTGCTCGATATGGGCCAAAATATGGTCGGATTTGTGGAATTCACTGTTCGTGCGGAGGCAGGCACCTCTATTACTTTACAACATGCCGAGGTACTAGACCGTGACGGTAATTTCTACACCGGAAATTTGCGTTTAGCAAAGCAGACGGTGACGTATATTTGTAAAGGGAACGGAAAGGAGACGTTTCATCCGAACTTTTCCTTTCAGGGTTTCCGGTATGTGAAAGTGACGGGAGTACCTGAAGATCAATTGCTGGAGCAATTCCTAGGCTGTGTTATTCATTCCGATTTGGAACAAACAGGGAGCTTCCGTTGCTCTGATGAACTGGTCAACCAGCTCCAGCACAACATTTTATGGGGGCAGAAGGGGAATTTCCTTGATGTACCTACAGACTGTCCGCAGCGAGATGAAAGATTAGGCTGGACAGGAGATGCTCAAGTTTTCATCCGTACAGCAGCGTTTAATATGAACGTAGTTCCTTTTTTTGAGAAATGGTTAAAGGATTTGGCTGCAGATCAAGAAGAAGACGGAAGGGTTCCGCACGTTATCCCAGATGTTCCAGTGGCAGGATACGGATCTTCTGCCTGGGGGGATGCGGCTATAATTTGTCCTTGGACATTGTATCAATGCTATGGTGATACCCGGGTTCTGGAAACGCAGTATCCAAGTATGAGAGCTTGGGTCGAATACATCCATGCACAGGGTGAAAATGAATACTTATGGAATACGGGGTTTCATTGGGGTGACTGGCTTGGTCTCGATGCCAAAGAAAACAGCTACATCGGCGCTACGCCAAAGGACTTAATTGCTACTGCTTTTTATGCGTATTCAACCGAGTTGCTGGCTAAAACCGCGGCAGTAATAGGTAAAGAGGCAGACGCTGAAAAATACGCCTTACTGCATAAAAATATCGTGGACGCCTTCCGACAAGAGTTCGTGACGCCGAACGGTCGGGTAGCTTCACCAACACAAACAGCATACGCCTTGGCGCTTATGTTTGATTTAATGGAAGAACAGGATCGTCCCCGCACGGCCAAAATGTTAGCCGAGCATATTGAAGAGAATGGAGTGCACTTAACGACCGGCTTTGTGGGTACTCCTTACCTCTGTCTCGTCCTTTCCCGGTTCGGGTATACGGACCTCGCTTATCAGCTAGTGCTTCAAAAGGAATATCCATCCTGGTTATATTCCGTTATACAAGGGGCGACTACGATCTGGGAGCACTGGGACGGAATCAAACAGGATGGTACATTCTGGAGTGACAATATGAACTCTTATAACCATTATGCTTATGGTGCGGTTGGTGACTGGCTCTACCGCATTGTCAGCGGGATTGACCTGATCGAACCGGGATACAAGAAAATCCGGATTCAGCCCCATATGGGTGAACAATTCTCTTGGGCTGAAGCATCATTTGATTCTGTATACGGGACGATCAGCACAGCTTGGAATAAACAGGATGACGGTACGGTGAAGTTTAATGTAGTCATTCCTGCTAATACATCGGCTGAAGTAATCCTCCCGGCAAGTAGTATGGATAGTATCCTGGAGGGAGAGAAATCCTTAAACCAAACCGCTGGTCTGCTCAAAGTGGAGCAATCCGGTTCAGAACAGTTACTTTTGCTTGGCTCTGGAAATTATAGCTTTACGTTTGCTAAATAAATCACAATAACAATCATAAACAAAAGTCGACCGGTTAGCGGTTGACTTTTGTTTATGGCTTTAGCCAGTTGAGTGCGTGAAACGCGCGAAACAAAAAACCACCCGCTATGCGGGTGGAGGGGCCGAAGGTTTGACCACCGAGACCGTTCCGATACAATTGAGATGTTCAGGCTCAAAGGGAAGGAATGGTCTTAAATGGCAAACAAGAGCTACAGCCTTGCTCACACAAAGTGGATGTGCAAATACCACATTGTATTCACCCCGAAGTATAGACGGAAAGAGATCTATAATCAAGTGAGAAAAGATCTGATCGAAATCTTCAAACGCTTATGTAAGTACAAGGGAGTAAAAATTATAGAAGGCCACATGATGCCAGATCACGTGCACATGTTGGTAGCGATTCCGCCGAAAATTGCAGTCTCATCATTCATGGGATATCTGAAGGGGAAAAGTTCCTTAATGATCTTTGAGAAGCACGCACAGTTAAAGTATAAATATGGGAATCGAAAATTTTGGGCAGAAGGATATGATGTAAGTACAGTGGGCTTAAATGAAGCAACTGTAGCGAAATATATACGGGAGCAAGAAGCACATGACCAAGCCATAGATAAGTTGAGTGTAAAAGAGTATGAAGATCCGTTCAGCAGCAACCAGAGCAAAAAGAAATAAGCCAGTTTAACTGGTAAGTGAAAGTGACAAATAACATTGAGCCTGAACGGATATGTGGTCAGGCTAGCGTCTTTAGGAGCAGTTTGGCAACAGGGGGTTATACCCCAAGGGCAAACTACCCGTTGGACGGGTGGTCCTGATTTAAGGAATGTATCGACTGGGTGATACCCATCAGTGAACTTGTGAATCTTTCTTATAGGGATCTTAGCACATGATTTGAAGAACCGTCTAAATTCAGAATAAGTTTCAACTGATTGTCAACTTCTTTGACCGATATAGAAAAGTCTTGCGCGACCCATTCCATAACAACTCCCAGATAAGCGCTTCTTTGAAAGGCAAAATAAAGATCAGCATTTATATGCTTCGAAGGATCTAACATTATTGATTCCTCGATCATTGTTTGAATATGTTTTGAATATTGAAAATAAAACTGCAAAGGTGCACTTGGTGAAAAAATAAACCGATAATAATAATCATGTTGCTGAACATGCATTAGTAATTTTTCATACGAAGGCAATACACCCGTTCGTTCTAAATTTTTTTGATATGGCGTTAATTCCCGTTCAACTTTTGCGATCAGATGCTCAGTATAATCATTAAACAAATCATTTTTATCAACATAGTGGACATAGAAGGTACTTCTGTTTACTTTTGCTAATTTACAAATCTCTGAAACAGTAGCTTGTTCAAATGAGGAGTTTTTTAGTAATTTTTCAATTGTTAGATACAAATTTTGCTTTGTCCTTAATACTCTTTTATCCATATTAAAATCTCCTTTTATTAAATAACCGACAACTATACAAGATTTGTTGATTAGTATTTCCCTAAATTTATTATCATTAAAGAGACAGTTGTCTATTAATTTTATCATAATATTTAGGGAGATGTTCAAATGAATAAAGTAGTAATTATTACTGGAGCAGCAACGGGTTTAGGGCGTTCGACAGCTCTGAAGTTAGCAGAGCAAGGATATAAATTATCTCTTGTTGATTTTAATGAAAAAGATGGTCAACAAACGACGAACAATGTTAAAGAAAAAGGTGCTGAAGCAATCTTTGTGAAAGCAGATGTCTCTAACGAAAACGATGTTCAAAATTATGTTACTAAGACTGTAGAAGCATTTGGCAGAGTTGATTTCTTTATTAATAATGCAGGCATTATGATTCCATTTCGTTTAATTCATGAGTACTCTTCTGACGAGTATGATCGTCTAATGAATATCAACGTAAAAGGTGCATTTTTGGGAGTTAAATATGTAATCCCAGTAATGCTGGAGAATGGAGGGGGAACAATCGTGAATACGGTTTCTTCTAATTCATTTAAGCCAACAGCCTTTAATGGTATTTATTCTGCTTCAAAACATGCAATGGCAGGAATCACCAAATCTATTGGTCAAGACTATCAAAACAAGTCAATCTTCGCTGTAGGCGTGGCTCCTAATACTATGCAAACTAATATTTCAGCAAACGCAGCTGTTACTATTAATGAAGACATCCTTAAAGGGATCTCTGAAACAACAGGTCCAAATATCTCAGCAACTCCAGAAGAAGTAGCAGAAGCAGTCATTTTTGCCATGACGAATGGAAAATTATTATCAGGTTCGATTGTAAATTGCGCAGGAGGTCAAATTTACAATTAAAGATATAGATAAGGCAAAACGAATGTTACAAATAAAGGGCATACTATTTAAAATTCTTGTTTATGAACAACACATAGAACAGAGAAAGTTGTGGTACGAAGTCGTTTAAAAAGCCACCAAGATGGTAGGGAGATAGATCAAAAAGATTGACCAAACGTTCAACTAACGAAAACGATAGCTCAATAAAAACAAGAACATTGTTCCATTCAAAGTTGTATTATCCCCTTCAAGTAGACACTTTTAAAAAAAACCTTGTGTGTTACCATGAGGAAATGAGTGAACTTGGAGGGGAATTTTTATGGATAAAAAGAACAAGTAGGGGCGTCCTCTTACATCCTTTTCCAGCATCGAGGAGGAACGGACTACTTGAAAGCTCAGGTGGATTACTTAAAAAAGCGATATCCAATCGGGTAACAGAGCGAAGCTCGCCTTAGGGGAAGCAGGCATGCTGCCCGAGGAATTAAATCAATTAACGAGTTAGACTTTTAGTCAAAATACGGATTTTGTGCAATAGTCTTGAAAAAACCGCATAGTGCCGCGGGTTTATCGATCCATGTTATTTACTGCATTACGCATCTCTTCATCAGTTAGGTGTGTGTATATCATTGTCGTTTGTATCGACGAATGTCCTAACTGATTCTTTAACCTGGGTACATCGTTATTCTCCAGATGATATCGTGTTGCAAAGGAGTGTCTGAGAGAATGCACTGTTAACGAAGGCTTGCCAAAGGCTGTTGCATACTTTTCAACGAGTTTTTCAATTGATCGTTGTGTCAAACGTCGGCTTTTTCCTTTACGGCCTACAGGAGCTGCTATGAACAAATAGTTCTCGTGTTTTTCAGGCACATATTTTTTTTCTCTGATCTGAAGATAACTTTCTAAATCCATTAATGCCTGCCTGCTAAAGTAAACATATTGTTCTTTATCACCTTTGCGTATCACTCTGACTAAAGCTTTATTCATATCTAGATCATCCATATTAATACCTGCAACCTCTGATAATCTAAGTCCAGAACCTAATATCAACGAAACAATTGCGGTGTCACGTTCGCGGTTAAATTGATGAAACGAAAAGATCCGTTTATTGTCTTTATGTTTTTCGCCAAAATCATGGGCTACAAATTGTCTGAACAATTCAAAGTCGTCTTCTCTTAAAATTTTTCCTTCAATGCGATTTGCTATAGTTTCCTGGCTTTCTTTTATAGCATTCAAGTCCATCTTGGCCATAACATTTCGTTGGAGATAAGGCTTTAGATCGGGGGTTTCAGCCTTATTCTGCAGGTAATCGAACAAAGATTTTAATGAGGACAATTTTCGATTAATCGTAAGCTTTTTGTTTCCCAGCTGATAATCCAGAAATGACATAAAGTTTTCCGCCTCACGAATGGTTAATCGTTCTAACGTTTCTAAATTTATCTCTTTTCGGATTGATGAAGTTATATCCTCAGCGATAAGCCAATCAAAAAATATAATGTAATCATGACAATAATTAAGAAGTGTCGTTGGAGATAACTTTCGTTTTTTACTATCGATAAATTCTGTAACGTACCAAGGTAAATCAGATAGTTTATCATCAATTCGTTGCATATAGTGCATTTTCATTTGTTTATCCATATATGTACGCACCTCCGTGTTTTCAATATATCTCATCTTTATTTATTCGTCAAATTATTATTTTACGTAATTAAATTAACTTTGACTCTACCCTACCTTATAATCTCAATGAATAATATTCTGCCAGCTCGCCAGTAACCTCGTCCATCAGTCCACAAACTGCTAGATTTACGGCTCTGGTTGGATCTAATTCTTTGGTGAAATCAATAATTTTCTTTGCCCAAGCATAACCTTCCGACTGACCATCTCGTTCCATGATCTCATTTCCAACAGCCCATAAGATAACAGATGGATGATTATAATCCCTTAAAATCATGGAAGCTAAATCCTCTTGCCAATCTTTCTCAAACCACAGATGGTAGTCATTAGCAGTCATACCCACTCTCCACACATCAAACGCCTCGTCAACGACCAATAATCCAAGTCTGTCACAAGCGTCCAGAAATGCAGGTGAAATTTGATTCACTTCCGGTCACTCTCATTGTACTAACTCATGAAGTTCAGTAACATGAATGGTGTTAGCGCTTTCATTTGTATAATATGAAACAAACACACCAAGTTCGGAATAGTCAAATGTAAAATAAAACGCAGGAATGATTGAGGGTAAAGCAAAACGGCCTCAGTCCGATGGAATACAGGACCAAGACCGCCTAATTAATTTTATTATTTGCAAATTTGTAACAGTTCTCTAAATGAGTTCATGCGATAAGTCGCCAGATCATACTGTGCAGCGTCTCCAATCGCAGCTGAATCCATCTTGGCGTTAACAGCAGCCTTGATGCCAGCTATGGCGTCCTCAACTACAAGACATTCTTTCTCGTAAACACCAATATATTGAGCAGCTTTAATAAACACTTCAGGATCTGGTTTGGAATTAGTAATGTTGCTGCCATCCGACACAGCATCAAAGAAGTCGCCCAAGCCAATTCGTTCCAGAATATACCGTGCATTTTGACTTGACGAGCCGATAGCCAGCTTAAGACCCTGTTCTCTCAGTTGAAGTAAAGTCTCTCTCACTTCATCCCTTAAATCAGCAGGAGACATTTCTGTAAGAAGCGTTTTGTAATAAGCATTTTTTTCTTCGGCTATTGCCAGCTTCTCCTCTTCCTTCAACTTCCGGGGATGGTTCTCCAGGATTATATTCAGACTTTCCATGCGGCTTACCCCACGAAGACGATTGTTAACTGCTTCGTCAAAATTAATTTCGAGGGAATCAGCAACTTTTTTCCAGGCTTGATAATGGTAGTCATCTGTAAAACAAATCACTCCGTCCAAATCAAATATGATAGCTTTATACTTCATGCCTCTTCTCCCCTTCTTATAATTTAGTATCCCAGTAAGAACAGAAGGGATCAATGGGATTTTTACCTTTGAATTCGCTTTTTCCTACCAATTTCTCTACAATCAGCTTGGGATTATATTCATTTGCCGTATAAGCATTGATGTAGGTTTTGATCATTGGAACATCCTGCAAATGATATGGATTAGCCACCGAAACAAAGATTGTAGGAATCTCATGAACAAACCACGGAGTGTCCAGCCCCATAGGAGGCAGCCAGTTTATTCTTACAGTCGTCTGATTGCTTGCAGTTTTAATATTGGCAAAGTAAATAACCAGATCGTACTGTTTTCTAATATCTGCGATCGGACTCTTTCTGAATAAATCACTATGGATGTCTGCATCGAATTTATCTACTTGGAATCCTTCATCTTGCAAGCTTTGTATAAATAAATTACTAACCGGAGGTTTACCGCTGGCACTTACGATATCTCCAAGAACAAAAACCATAATTTTTTTATGTTTTTCCTTGTCAATAGGCAAAATATGTTGCGTATCTTTGACAAGCGTTATGGATTGATCCGATAATTCTTCCGCCCATTTCACGTGCTCCGGGCATTTTAGAATAGCCAGTCCTTCTTTCGGCGGCATAAGCTTCTCTGCCTTGGCCTTGCTATGCAGCTTTAAAGATGCTTTGGTAGCCAGGATTCGGGATACTGCTTCATCCAGCCGTTGCTGCGACACCGTTCCGTCATGAATCCCGTCCTTCATATACTGATAATCTTCTTCCATGTTGCGGGTAAAAAGAATCATGTCGCAACCAGCAGCGATAGCTTCCGGTATCAAGTCCGATCTACGTCCAGTTACCGCAAAACCGACCATTTCAGTCGCATCCGTTACAATCAGACCATTAAAATTTAGTTTATTCCGAAGTAGTCCCTGCAACAGTTCTTTTGATAACGAAGCGGGCCTCATGTCCTCGTCTTTGATATCTGGAGAAAATACTTTGGTATACGCTGGTTGCAGAATATGACCGGCCATAACTGTCTTCGCCCCTCGGTCTATCATCGCCTGATAAACGAAGCCAAATGTGGCATCCCACTCTTCCACGGATAGCGAATTTACCGAAGCTACCAAATGCTGATCCCGATCATCCACTCCATCTCCGGGGAAATGCTTAATGGAGACAGCCACGCCATTTTCCTGACATCCCTTCATATAAGCACTAGCCATATCAAGCACTCTTTGAGGATTCGATCCGTAGGTCCGTACATTGGTGATCGGATTTGAATGATTCATATCAATATCAACCACCGGTGCAAATGCCCAATTACAACCGACTGCGCTTCCTTCTTTAGCTGCGACAACACCCAAATGATAGGCGTTTTCTACATTGTCACTGGCGGCGACTTGAATTTGTCTACCAAAGAAGGTTCCATCATTACCAATTCCATCGCCCCCTGCCTCCAGGTTTGCCGCCAGAAGCATAGGAATTTGGCTTTGATTTTGCAAAAACTGATGGATTCCATATATTTTTTCGCTTTCGCCCGGCCGATACATCATAGCACCTGGTTTATACGTTTCCACAATCTGGCCCAAAACACTAAAATCATTTGAATCTCCATGCAAGCAAAACAACTGCCCGATTTTTTCCTCTACCGTCATATTGGAGAGCGTGTCTTCTATCCAGGATATGTCCTGGTCCGAAAGGAAGAATGGATTGCCTTTGAAATTAATCATGAATGGAATGCACCTCTTTTGATTTTATTAATCTAAATTCTTGCGTCTACGCTTTTTGAACAGTAAGTAGTATATCCGTATAATCAACAGAGGTTTGAGCTGTACCTTTGACATCAGCAAAGTTAGCAGTATTGGTTACAATAATTGGCGTAACCGTCGAATACCCGGCTTCTTTGATTTTGTCGATATCGAATTCCAGCAGCAGCTGCCCCTTGGTCACCCGATCTCCTTGGCTCACCTTGGGAGAAAAAGCACCATTTTTCAGCTTAACTGTGTTTTGACCCACATGAATTAACAATTCAATCCCGCTGTCGAAGGCCAAGCCTACCGCATGTCCTGTGTGATAAAAACTGATGACTTCAGCATCTGCAGGAGCATATAATTTGCCCTCAGTCGGGATAATAGCCATCCCTTTACCCAGTGACTCTGTTGAGAAGGCCTCATCCTCAACTTGACTTAAAGGAATAACTTCACCTTTTAGAGGACTTGAAAGTTCTTCTTGGTTCTTAGAAGTTTCCGGTTCCGGAACGGATCTGTTAGCCATTTCATTGTTATTTTGTATTTTTTCATCCTTAAACAAGAGATAGGCCAGAATAAAAGAAATGACCATTGCTCCAATGGTAACAAACGCCAGACGAATAACTCCCTGCATTGAACTGGTTTCAGGGTCAATAAAGCTTGGAAAACCGAAAACACCCAGACCGCCCAGGACGAAAAATTTAATTCCCAACATCATGGATACTGCACCGGCTACCCCTGTGGCGATGCAGCTGATAATAAACGGCCGTTTACGTGGCAGTGTAATTCCGTAAATAGCGGGTTCGGAAACCCCCACCAAGCCAGAGAAAAATGCCGGGAGTGAAAGAGATTTGAGTTTTTTATCTTTCGTTTTGAAGTAGATCGCCAGAACAACTGCCGATTGGGTAAATGAAGCTGTAAAGGTTGCCGCAAAAATAGTATCATAACCGAGCGTCATCGTATTGTTAATTACAATCGGAATCAATCCCCAATGTAAGCCGAACATTACAAATACCTGCCATAATCCACCTAAAAACATCCCATATAATATAGGGCTGATGTCGTTAAGAGCTAAAGTAGTCGCACCGACCAAATTGGACGCCCATGTTGAAATAGGTCCGATGACGATCAACGTCAATGGGATTGTAATTCCAAGTGTAAAGAGTGGTACGAAGAACATTTTGACAACTTCCGGTGCTATTTTTTTTAAGAATTTTTCTATTTTTGACGCCAGAAATACGGAAATAAGTACAGGTATTACAGTAGAGGAGTAGTTGAGTAATATGACCGGTATTCCCAAAAAGGTCAGAAATACTTTCGATTCCAATACCGTTCCGGCAAATAACGTGGAAATGGCTTCGCCACCAGCAGCGGCAATAAGGGTCGGGTAAAGCATACTTGCTCCGATGGCAACTCCGACAAATTCATTACTTTTAAACTTCCTGGCTGCCGTAAGTCCGAGGAAGATGGGGAAAAAGTAAAAAATGGCATCTCCTGTGGCCTGGAGAATAATGTATGTCCCGTCTGTCGAACTTAAAATACCGATCGCGACGAGAAGCGCAAGTACCCCTTTTAGCACCCCGCCCGTAATCAGAATGCTCAGAATGGGGGTAAAAACTCCCGAAATCATGTCGATAAACCGATTAAACAAACTCATTTTTTTCCGGGGTTCCTTCTCATTTTCTTGTCCCACCTGTTCAGTCAGTCCAAGACTTTTCGAAACCACTTTATATACATCAGGCACATGCGTTCCGATAACTACTTGATACTGTCCACCGCTCTCGACAGCGGTTACAACACCATCTGTATTCTTCAACACCTCAGTGTTTGCTTTACTCGAATCCTTTAATTGAAACCGAAGTCGTGTCACACAGTGCGTTAAAGAATCAACATTGCTTTTCCCGCCTACATTTTGAATGATGATTTTCGTTAATTCATCATACTTGCTTGCCATTGCCTGTTCCCCCCTGTTTGTCTAACTTACATTATTAATCTTAGTCCCTTTTTTGTGTGCTTTCTTTCCAATGATTAGCTTATTTTTGGGCGAAAATTGATATTTTCAATAGAAGAAAAACACTATACAAAAAAAACCGTCTTCGATTTGAAGACGATTTCAATAATATTCGGATCATATACTAATGTGTATACTAATGTGTCGTCCCCTCTTTTTTGGATAAAAGTCTATATTGAAGAGGAGTCGTTTTATGCACTTCCTTAAATTCCCGGATCATAGATTTAACGTCGCTAAATCCCGTTTCTATGGAAATTTCTAGCATAGATAAATCCGTTTTAAGAATAAGCTTTCTGGCATAATACAGGCGGACACTTGTTAAATAGTTCTTGTAACCGATGCCCATATACTTCTTAAAGCTTCTTGAGAAATGGGGCTTGCTAAATCCAAAAGCATCCGCAACATCTTCCAAGCTTAAATTCTCCTTGTAATTTTTATTGATATAGTCGATGATTTTTTTATATCTCTCGGCATACTTTTCCGAAAAGACCTCTGTAACCTTATTTTTTTCTACTTTGAAATGAGTCAGCAGCAGATATAACAATTCATACAAGGCACTTCTTAGGCGCAGATTATAAAACTCATCCTGTTTAGTATAGATCTCCAGCATTCGATGAATAGCTATCCCCAATTGGGAATACCATAAGTGATCTTTTTGCAAAACGAAACGAATATCGTCTATTTCTTCATAAATTTCTTTTAAAAAGTTGTGGGAAATCAGAATACTGCAACCTCGGTTCGACTCACCGTATTGATACTCGTGAGGAAAGCCTCCGTGGATAATTTCAATATCGCCGGAATGCAGTTCTTTGGTTTCACCGTTGACCCATAGTGTAATGTCTCCACCCAAGGCATAGACGATTTCCATACTTCTATGCCAATGCTTGGCAATCATTGATTCCCCCATAAGCAATACTTGTTCATGAGGCACCACTTTCAACGGGTAATTTTTGACCATCCTATTGATTTCGTAATATCCTCGCTCCATTATAAATCCTCCTTAAACAACCACGGAACATCATACTATATTATCATCATTACATCTTCTTTCATATTTAGATCCTGTGTACGGTAGAAAAAGTACCACCCGGCAAGTCATCGAATAAGTGCTGCCTCGACTCGTTCAATCCGATTTTCAATTGATCTGGAGTTAATCGTTGGATATTGCCTTTACGACGGATTGGTGCTGCGATAAATAGATAATTATCCGACTTCACTGATACATGCCGACATTCCGTATTTTTAAGTTGTTATTCACATCCAACAATGACCTGCTGAATCTGAAAGAATTTGACATAAACTCTTAGAAAGAAAAAACGAACTCCTTCCCAGATAGGAATAGTTCGTTCTGATAATACCTAGTTGCTCTAATTAGTTTTGAGGACGAAATTCGAATCAAGTCATGGCTCAACGAGTTCAGTCTTAAGATAATTTCAATTCGAATGAGAACGATAACTAACGTCTAGACAGTCTCATTTCCCCAAATACTTACCAGATCATTGATTTGAAGCGACACAACCCTTACTTCTCCACCAATGGCATAGAGTTCTAGATCTCTACTTCCAAGTCAGGGAAAATCAAATCTGAAATGATTGTTTTCCCACTATTGCCAAAGACCTCAACACTTGACCAATCTACGTAAATGCTCAACTGTATCCGACCATACTCTGGCTTCATAGGGGCCTTGTGTTTTGCTGTGAAATCGGAGTGAAAATCAATAGTGCTCGACTTCGTCCGATCGACGAACAACTCCCCATTCGAGACATTGTAGCCGACAATAGTTTCCTGATTGGAAGACTTCCGCACTTTGAATCCGAATTCCACTGCAGTATTGATTTCAAATTCTGCAATAATTTTGTCCAGTGACAACAAGTTTATCCCGTTATTGACAACAAGTTTGCCGAATTAGAGATTATGACAACAAGTTTAACCCTTTCTTATATGAATTTTGTTGGAACAAGCCTAATAATATTTTTGAAATCCATATTATTGTTATCATCCTTCTTGCAAAGGTATAAACTTGTTGTCAAATTTTCAGAATAAAATTATTATTTCAAGTAGTTATAAAGTACTTTTGTTCTCTGACAAGATTTACATTATTTATCCATATTATTGACTGCCTTCCTCATTTCCTCATCAGTTAAATGTGTATAGATCATGGTTGTTTGTATTGAGGAATGGCCTAATTGGTTCTTTAGTCTAGGCACATCATTGTTCTCTAAGTGCCTTCTGGAAATAATAACTGTGCTTAATTTTTTACTTCCCTGTAGCTTATTATTTTTATTTATGAAATTATTTAAATAAGGCTAAATTATCTAAATTCATTTTAGGGCGTTGGATAGATTCTCCTTATAATTGGTCAATTTGTGTAAACTTGATTTGCTTGTCATTAAGGTAGTTGTATGTATTCATTATAATAAACAGCAAAGTTGTGAATAAAGATAACACGATTTGCATGTAACTGGCGGATATCCCCATCTTCGTTTATAGCTGCTGCTAACGGCGATGGTTTTCCTGGAGATATGAAGGAACTAGCGATTAAAACCTACTTCTTGACCAGGACAGTTAAATTCCCCTCAAAAACGAGTTCTTCTTTAAGATTGAAAGTCGAGAACTTCACAGTAACCAGTCCTGTTTCGTTTTTCTTTTCTTTGACTTCGATTACTTCAACCATGTTATGTAATACATCGCCAGGATACACGGGTTTAATAAATCGGATATTATCGAATGCCGTCCCGGCAATGACATCTTCACCATAACTTCCCGTTTCAATCCAAAGTTTAAATGACACTGCCAAGGTTTGAATCCCCGAAGCGATAATACCCTTGAATCTTCCCTCTTTCGCTTTACTTTCGTCCAAATGCATATATTGCGGATCGTACTCGGCTGCAAAGGTCATAATATCCTCTTTGGTTATTTCCATGGACTTTGTTTTAAAGGTTTGTCCAATATGAAAATCATTAAATTTCATTAATTTAGCTCCTTTTTAAAAATGATATGTCAGCTTTTTTCCTAATTGACTACAATTATAATACTTGATATTAGTACTTGATACCAGAATTGAATAAACATGCTCGATTAAGTACCCGACTTACTCAGATTGGGAACACTTCAAACAAACCAGGCGATTTCCTCCTAAATGAACTTTGGGAGGAAATCGCCAAATCATAGAATGGCGCTGTATTAATATTTTCGTAAGGTTACTCACTCCTCATGTCAAACTCCGTATGGAAATCTTCTACTCCTTAACTGCTCCACAATGCCTTTTATAAAAAACTCTTAAAGTAATGGATAGAGCAACAAGATGGGCAAAGCATTTGCACGACATTTAAAGACAAGAAATTAAATTTCACTGACTCTTCCGTGTTCTTGAAATCAATATTCGGCATCGCAATAACTGACTTTAAAAACGTGCTAAGCGGTACATTATCAGGTTTCATGTAGAGTTAGAAGTCATTATTTCTTTATTAATGTGCGCTCACCAAGCTATAATCCCTTGGCTCCGCCAAGGGATTATAGGCTTTTATTGTTTATTTATTTTAATCCCAGAGTTATAAAGCACGTCATTTGCTACACCGAATCATTAAATTAAATACATTTTTATCTCCCATCCAAATAAATTGATTCAGCTTCGTTTTACAAGTACCTGCCGTTCTCCTTTGCCATTTCAAATGACAAGCTGCTCTGACTATTCGGTTTGCTTGGAGTGACTGCAGGACTCACGGAGCGTCCTGGATGACAAGGTCAGTTGTTGGTCTTCGTCTTTACCTGAACAGGTACGTTGAAATCATCGACGTTAATATGTCCAAACCCGCCGTTGGAGTGGTCAACCACCTTAATGTAAAGCTCCTCGCCGATATATTCCGACGCATCCCAAATCTTCCGTTGATATTCTTCATAATTGGTCGCTGTCTCTTTAAATAATTCTTTGCCGTCCGACGTCCGAACCAGCGCAACATACAGATGGTCTATATCCCGGCCACCGCTGATAAGGAAGTTGATCTTACCGTTCCCACCAAGGACGAAATTTTGAGATCTTAGCGCTCCGGTTAAGCTGTCGCCGCCGGCTTGCTCATTGAAGCCCCACAAATGGTAGCCGCCCGGAATTTTATGCGACGGGTTGAAGTAAATGTTGTCCCAGAAGAACTGGGTATTGGTCACATGGACATTCTGGAAGGCGTCTCCTTCCGTTATCCACCCTGTTAAGTCGCCCGTAGCAAAGTCATGGTTAGGCAGATCCGTAATATTTGTATACACGGAGTTATCCCAGTTATCGGGTACATAGACCGGAGCAGCCGGTTTACCCGTTAAGGCATTCATATCCCATACTTGCATGGATTTGACAGTGATATCGCTATCGGCCCAGATCTGCAAGCCCAAGGAGTCGAATCTGCCTACATAGACACGAGTTGTCAGCTTTTTCTTGTAATTTGCAAAAGCTTCAACGACCGAGCGATCGAGAAAGACATGAAGTCTCAGGTTCTCTCCGTCAAGATCTACATATCCTCCTTGAATGCCGTCCACACGCACATCCGGATCAATGCTGCTCTTGGTTCGATCCACATTAAACGTCCCGTTCTTCTTGTCGTAGTAAATGAGCGTCTCTTCTTGCCCTTTTTCCGAACGTCGCACCTTGAGACCGAATTTCTGGGCCTCACGCGGATCAATCTCCATCACAATCTCTAGCATGTCGCCTTTGACATTTTGGATCAATTGATTGGCGCTCTTCAAATCTTTGTCCGAAAAATCAACCCATTTTTTCCCTCGAAGGCTCTGCAGTTCTTTAATCGGTTCGATATGCAATTTATCATGCTTATCGAGTCTTAGGGAAACCGGCAAGGATAAATTATGAGCCCATCCGGATTGATATTCGGCTTGCGGTGTTCTTACATTTTGCACCATGGAGAATACGACCGTTCTTCCGTCTGGTGTGACCTGACCGCTTTCTGCGGTTAAATAGCCATCACCTACATCCATTTTGGAGGGTGCCTCCTGATCAGGAATAAATTTAAAGTTATCCCGGTCCCAGGTCCCGATCCAGTAAAAGACCTCAACATCTCTTTGCACATCGTTCGTTGGAGGAACATGCTCCGGCTTTTCATGGGGATTAATCATGAAAATATATTTTTGCTTGCCCGTACTATCCGTGCCTAAAGGCAATAACACTGGTAGCTCCCATACCGTACCCAACTCCGGATAACGGCTTCTGTCACTAACGTATAATGGCCCCTTATATTCCCAATTGTACATATCGTCGGATACATACACCAAAGCTGTGCCGCTGCTGAAGTCTGGAAGACCAGATGTCACTAACTGATACCACTTGTCCACCTCTTTGTCGTACCATACAAACGGATCGCGGAACTCGTTATGGATGCCCTTACCGTTCTGCTCCGTTACTGGTTTAGGATATTTCACCCATTTTTCCAAATAGGGATCGGACAAATCCGCCGGAGTTGCCAGTCCTGTTCTTTGGTTCGGCGACAAGGAGTCGTTGCCAGCGGTATAGAACAGAACGGGATTGCCGTTTCGATCATACGCTGCACTGCCTGACCACGTGCCGTCCGGATCTAGAGTGCCCGCTTCGGGCGCAAGAGCAGGTCTTACATTTTCCCAGTTCACCAAATCGTCACTCACCCAATGCCCCCAGTGGATTTGATGCCAAAATGGACCTTGCGGGTTATGTTGATAAAATAAATGGTATTTGCCGTTATAATAAATCGGTGCATGTGCTTCATTCATCCAGTTTTGCGGAGCCATCACGTGGTACTGGGGACGGTGCTGATCTCCGTCAAACACACTTGGATCCTCATCAATGTCCGCATTCGGAATTTTCGGAATCGAACCTCCATGAAGCGCCTTCACGCTCTCATATCCAGCAAGTATCTCCTGGTTCGTAAGGGCTTTATTATGCAGCTTTACTTCATCTAGGAGTCCGCTGAACATATTGAAGGAGAACAAACCTGCCAACTCTACAGGTTTATTATTTTTACCGATGATCAGGCTTTCGGTAGATGGTGTGATCGGAACGTTGACGGGGGTTGCTTGGGAAGCCACTTCCTCACCGTTTAGATATAACTTAATCTTTCCATCTTCTTTACTGAAAGTAGCGGCCACATAATTCCACTTATATTTTTCCAACGGGTGATCCTTTACCCATACTTGAATCCACTGGCCGCCAATGCCTACTTGCATCGACCATGTACCGTGCCGATACATTCCAAGAGAAAAGCCTTCCGCTTTATCCTGATCGGATTGGTTTACGATCGCAGACAGCTTGTTTCCGTCTCCCCATTCATAGCTACGCGGTGCAACCCAAGCTTCGATGGTTAACGCGTCGCTTACAGGCACAGTATCGTTTGCATTGACCTCAATATAATTCGAGTATCCATCGAACAATAAGGCGCCGCCTTTTATTCCGCGCGGAGTCCATCTCGGATCCTTCGATGCCATATACCTGGCGTTGTTAAATACATAGTTCACATCGTGCTTAAGATTGTGTACTTTCTCCAACGCTTTCTTTCCTGCGCCTTCATCAAGGTTTAAGTAGAAAATAGTACCCCTACCACTTGCTTGGAAACTATCAACGGCAATGTTGGCTTCATTGGAATGATCGACAACCTTTACATAGAGCTTTTTGTTGTAGTGTTCTTGCACTTTCCATGAGATTTTCTCGTTCGCGCTGACATTCCCGGTTTTCATAAGCAATGTGTTGCTGTTCGCATCGTAAAGTGCAACATATGCGTTTTCTGGTTTGAGGATATCCAAAATAGTAAAGTTAATTGTTCCGGTTCCCTGAAGCGTGAAAGTATTGGAGATGATGGAGCCCGTTCCTTGCACCGAGGATTTGGCATAGAAGTTCCCTTCTTTGCTCGCATGAGCTTCATCAGTCACTTCAAAAGCATCTCCCTCAACCGTCCAGCCATCGAGATTTCCGGTTTCAAAGCTTGGATTATCGATTTCATAGCGCTTGAATTCCGGCTTGATATCCGTCGCAACAATTCCTTCAGCTGGCTCCGACTCATGGTACATGGAGAATGCGTCCGCAAAAATGACTCCCCAATCCGAGGTTGCATTATCGACGACCTCCACATACAGTTTCTTGCCCAAATATGTGGAAAGATCCGCCTTGTATTGCACCATATTGGCAAGCCGCATGCCCAGCGCGGGATATGGGAAGCCAACGTCGGCGAATGCGCTATTTCCGTATCGGGCAATAACTTGTCCCGTATCGACTTCCACAATATTTATAAATACCTTGTCTGGGTTCTTCGCACCGCCAAGCCTGAAGCTGATCCAGCCGCTGCCGCCCAGCTCGAAAGTGCTTGAATGAAGTATACCTGTCGCAGATTCGTCATACTTCCAGCCGTTTAAATGATAAGCTCCTTCCTGGTTATACGGTATTTTTTCCGCCCACCAAGTCGTTTCATCAGTTACGCTATTCGGACCGAACGCATCGCCTTTGACAACGGTCCATCCCGTCAAATCTCCTGTTTCAAATCCAGGATTCCGGATTTGATAGACTGAATCCGTAACTGACAATCCCATGTCATTCTTAGGAATATTCTTGATTTGATAAATCGCATCCGTAACCGATGATCTCACATCATTCTTAGGAATGAGCGTTTCTCCAGCAACAGCTCTATTTTCGGATGCGCCAGAGATTCCCGGAACAACAAGCTGGAGAACCATAGCCCATATAACCATTCCCAATATCCAACATTTTCTTCCTTTGGCTTTCCTCATTCTCGAGCCTCCTTCGAAACTTGTTATACTTGCGAACATCAATACCTCATTTCGAAATGCTCTCCTTGTACAAAGTTGAATAGTCATGAAGAAGGGAGAATATGAATGAAACGTTTCCAAACGCAGGGATGCAAAGTTACTTGATCATTTGTGTATGACCCCATTTGTAAGGAGCGCCTAAACAATCGTCTTACCAAATGGACTGCATATCCCATATTTCCAGGGATTTAACAAATGGTTCTCCATCTCCCCAAATCTTGAGCCCCAAAGCATCCATACGGCTCGGGTACACCCGGGTTGTCAGGCTTTTCAATCCGTTTGCATAAGTTTCAACCATGGAGCGGTCCAAATAAATGTGAAGCTTCAGATTCTCCCCGAGTAGCTCCAGCTTACCGCCCTGAACCCCTCTGCACTTTTCTCCCGGATGCAGCGTCGTTTTCGAGCGGTCGACCATGAGCATCGCTTGATTCCAATCATAATACAGCAGAGTTTCTTCCTCACCGTCCGGCGTACAACGAACCTTGATTCCTAATTTTTTGGCGCTACCGGGCTCCAATTCCAATTGAATCTCAAGCATGTCGCCATGTACATCCCTGAGCCGTACATTAGTTTCAGCCAATGACTGATCCCGAAGCGATAGCCGCTTGGAGCCACGCAGCGATTGAAGCTCCTGAATCGGCTCTATTCCCAGCCGTCCGTCATCCCTCAAATATACACTTAACGGCAAGCCTCCGTTATGAGCCCAGCCCGACTTATACTCCATCTCGGACGTCCGGTCGCCTTGTGCTATCGTAAAGATGATATTTCTGCCGGTCTTCGGATCAACCATTCCGCTTGGCCCGGTAAAATGAAAATCCCCGACGTCAATCAATTGAGGCTCTTCTTGATCGGGGATGAACGAAAGATTTTGCTTGTCAAGTTGCCCGATCCAATAGAACACCTCGACATCCGCCTCTTTCCCCACAGGGCTGACAAGCAGGAGATGTTTGTTCACCCCCTGCTTGTCACTGCCAAGGGGAAGAAGAACAGGGAGCTCCCAGATGGGGCCAAGGTAAGGAAATTTCTGAATATCTGCTTCAAAAAAAGGCCCCTTATACGTCCAATTCAACATATCCTGTGATGCAAATGCCAGTGCTGCTCCGCCTTCGGTTCCGGACCCGACCAGAGCATACCAGCCGTCATCGTCCTTCCAGACGAACGGATCCCGGAAATCCCCAAATGCGCCCATTCCCTTCTTCTGTACGATCAACGGCTCTGGATGTTTGACCCAGTGAACCAGATCTGGGTTTCCGTCAAGGGTATAGGTGCTTCGGGCAAGCGCCACGCTCTGATTCGGAGAAGCGCTGTCATTACCTGCCGTAAAGAACAAGACAGGCAGGCCGTCAGCATCATAGGTTGCGCTTCCCGACCAGATCCCGTCCGGTGCGAGCTGATCCTTTTCGGGCGCCAGGGCCACGGGTAGATCACGCCAATGCACCAAATCCTGACTTACCCAATGTCCCCAATGGATCTGATGAAAGAACGGACCCTGCGGGTTATGCTGATAGAACAAATGATATTGCCCGTCAAAATAGATCGGTGCATGGGGTTCGTTCATCCAATGGGCCGGCGGGCTAACATGATATAGCGGTCTGTGTCGATCAAAGAGCAGTGGCTTCCGGTCGAGCTTGATCTCATCATAGTTTAATTGCGGCCGGACTCCTTCATGGTAGGTATTCAGCACATACCGATAAGAAGCAGCCACTTCCTCCCCGCTCAGTGCCTGATTATAAATCTTGAGTTCATCGATGATACCACTAAACATGTGCAGACTGAACACTTCTGCCAGCAGGCTACTATGGTTATTCTTGCCGATTAGAAGATCCGTGTCCGCCGCCTCAGCCAGGCGGGAACCGCGAGGCAAGGCAGCCGAAGCAATTTCACTGCCGTTCAAATACAGCTTGATTTCGCCTTCGTTCCCATCGAACACAGCATTCACGTATGACCATTCATTCTTGGGCAGTTCATGGCCGTCCGGCGACCAAAGTTCCTTCCACCCCCCTCCTTCCAGCCCGACTTGGAAGGACCAGGAACCGTGACGGAACATGCCGAGCAGATAACCCTGCTTGCGATCCAGGTTGTAGCGGTTCACAATGGCGGACAATTTGCCATCATCACCCCATTCATAGGAACGAGGGGCTACCCATAATCCTATGCTTAGCGCTGATCGATATTTTGGCTCGGTGTTCTGATTTCCCTCATCGAACGAATGCGCAATGTAAGTCGAATAACCATCGAACAGGAGCCCATTTCCAATTACCCCCTGTCTCCATGATGGAGGGCAAGGTTTAGTAAATTCCGCTCGGTTAAATACGTATTGGATATTATCCTGGACTTGGGATACGCTCTCCAGAGCGCTTGTACCGGTTCCTTCATTGAAGGCCCAATACATGATCAATCCCTGATTATCGGTTGTAAGGCTCATACTTCAACCCTCCTTGATGTCTGCTCCGTTGGGCCATTGGGAATATGAATGGAGTTAAGGGCATGCATATGAAACGAGTTCAGTACAACTTCCCCTGATTTCACACTTATCTCAATACGATCCATCGGAGCATCAGGGAATATTTGATCCGTCAGTGCAACCAACCCCTCATTCGCGTACACTTCAACCGCGTTGCGATCCAGCCAGATATGCAGCATGATCTTTCCATTCTCCGGAACCATTCTAGCACCGTGCTTGCACGCAAACGACGGGTGGAAGTCAGTCAGGCCCGATTTCGAACGGTCAATGAATAGCCATTGGCGCACAGGGTCATATCCGATAATAGTTTCACTTTGCCCAGAGGACTTCATTTTGATATAAACCTCGTCCCCGGAACAAATGTCGATATCCGCTTCAATCTTAAGCAGAACATCAGCAATTTTTTGCGTAAACGGCACCGCTGGCGTAACCTTGACCTCATTCCAGCAGAGCGTTCCTTTTCGCAGACGCTCTATTTCCCGAACAGGCATTTGGGTCAGAACTATACCCTCGTCTCGGCTGGTTAATGACAAGACGCGAGGCAGAGTCATTGCGCCTCTCCAGGCACCGGTTGGCGTTTGGTTGGCATATTTCCAGTTGCTCATCCATCCGATGATCACGCGCCGTCCGTCTTGCTCAGCTATATCCGACCAAGTGACCCCCGCATAATTATCCCGGCCATAATCCAGCCAGAGGATATGATCGGCCGGATTGTCATTGATGAACGTTTTTCCGTCGAACTCTCCGATAAAGTATTGTGTGCGTGAGCCTTCCGGACAATTGGGATTATCCCCGATGCTTACGATAAGTACCCATTTGGAACGTCCGCTGTCATCAACCGGCAACTCAAAAAGATCAGGGCATTCCCAAACTCCGTCATGCGAGCCTTCACTCTTTCCGAATTCGCCTGACAACGACCATTCACGCAGATTTTCCGAACAATAAAACCGAACGTGGTCTCCCCCGACGAGAGCCATAATCCACCGCTCACTTTGCGAATGCCAGAACACTTTGGGATCCCGGAAGTCAACCAGATCTTGCTCGTCGAGTATTGGATTCCCCTCATATTTGTGCCAAGTTTGGCCTTTATCGCTGCTATAAGCTAGGCTTTGCCGCTGGCGAGGTTGTCCGGTTTCCGGACAGGTGTCTGCATGAGTGAAGAGCGCGATCAATCCATGGGAACCATCGAACAGTCCGCTGCTATTATTCCAGTCAACCACACAGCAACCGGAGAAAATAGCGCCATGCTCATCCGGGAACAGAGCGATAGGCATATGCTCCCAATGAACCAAGTCTTGGCTTACGGCATGCCCCCAGTGCATTGGCCCCCATTGATTGCTATAAGGATGGTGCTGATAAAACAGATGGTAGACTCCCTCGTAATAGACTAATCCGTTCGGATCATTCAACCAATGGGAGTGAGGTGAAAAATGAAAACCCGGTCTTAATCTATCATCATCGTGCTGTTTATTTGTTTCAACCATCTGTTTAATCTCATCCGTCGTCGGCATAGATTGAAGAGCTCCCTTCCGTGTTGTTACTAATGCACCGCCAGCATTAGCAAAAGTTAGCATGCTGATGATTTGCTGTTTGGTCAGCTGATTCAAAGAAATACCAGCATTCAGTATCTTATATAACAAGCAGCCCAGAAAAGCGTCGCCGGCTCCTGTCGTATCAATGGCCTCTACTTGAAAACCCGGCACATATCCGTCATGACCCGCTAATCGGTAATAGCAGCCTTTTTCCGCTAAAGTTACGAAGATCCCAGCGATGCCGAATTGCTGTTGCAGCTCTAGCGAGCCTTTTTCCACATCAGTTGTACCCGTTATAAAGTGGAGCTCATCTTCCGATATTTTCAGGATGTCGGCATACTTCATGCCCCAAAGGATATTCTGTTTCGCTTCCTCTTTACTCTCCCATAAAGCAAACCGGATATTCGGATCGAATGAAAGCAGGACTCCTGCCTCTTTAGCCTTCACAACTGCCGCTCTTGTTGCCGTACGGGCCGGCTCATGGGTCATCGACAAAGAACCAAAGTGCAGTGCATGGCAGTTTTCAATCCTATCGAACGGGACATCCTGCGTGCGCAAGTATGTATCCGCTCCTGGTTTCCGGTAGAAGCTGAACGATCGGTCTCCGTTTTCATCCAGATGGACAAATGCCAGCGTTGTATTGGCTTCATCTGTGAACGAAAGCGAAGACACGTCGATGCCGCCGTTCATCAAGGTATCGTGCAGCAAGGAACCGAATTGATCATCCCCAACTTTGCTAATCAACGTCGCTCTAGCTCCTAAACGGGATAGAGCAGCTGCTACGTTAGCCGGAGCCCCTCCAGGATTGCATTCAAACTGCCCGTTGCCTCCCGCTGTACGACCTGATGGCGTAAAATCTATCAATACTTCCCCAATGGTTATTACATCAAGCACAGTTTTCTCCCCACCTATCGTTTGATTATTTATTTTTTAAATTTGCATTATAACGGTCCAGCCCTTTTTGATAGATCTCCATTAATTCGTTCAGCCCCATCTTCTCGAGTGTCTTCACATAGCTGTCCCACTTTTCGTCTATCTCGCCATCGACGATGAACTTGCCTCTTTGGGTATTTACATATTTAATAAGTTCAGGCTCAATCCGATTGATTTTATCTAGTTCATCCGGTTCAAAGAAGATGCTCGGATAGTTTTCCTTTTTCATATATGGAGTGTAATATTTCTCCAAATACTCAGCACGCTTCTGAGCTCGGGGTTCCATATCAACAATTTTTCCGAAGTCATCGAAAGTAATGACGCCCGGATTTCCTGTGCCTGGAGCCACTTTTTGACGGAATTCACCTGCGGAGACTCCCTTGGGAAGCGGCAGGTTCACCAATTTTCCTTTTTCGTCCTTCTTGAATACGACATCCAACGGACCCCAATGAATTTGAGCCGCCATGTAAGGGTCATACTGTTGATCGATCCAACGCATCGTCATTGCCGGATAACGGTTCTCCTTTGTAATCACGAAGCTACCTCGTCCCGGTCCTCCGCCGTTGTTGCGGCCAATCATTTGATCTCCATTTGGGCCTTTAAGCGGGGGCAGTAGAGCATAATCCTTACTCCGCTCCGCTCCGACAACTTCTTCGACTTCCCACCAAACGTAGGAGCCGAGCGTTTCATCTGGTGTTTTGCCTTTTGCTAAATACTGAGCGGCATCCTGAGTGAACGATTCAGGGTCAATCAGCCCCTGCTTATACCAGTTATCATGGATATATTTTAATGCTTCCTTATATTGAGGTTGCGAAGCGGTAAAGATCACTTTGCCTTCGCGGACGATCCGATGTTCCAAATTATCCGGAAGACCGAAAGCTCCGAATATGCCAGCAATGTCGCTACACCACTGCATGTGCATAAAGCTTATTGGGATTTCATCGGCCTTACCATTGCCGTTCGGATCCTTCGTTTTAAAGGCGATCAAAGCTTGCGTGTATTCATCTAGCGTCTGAGGTACTTTCAGGCCCAGCTTATCGAGCCAATTTTTATTGATGACGTGAAAGAAGGGGTTGATGTCGAGGTTGTTCTCTTCCCACGATGGCAGCCCGTAGATGTGTCCATCTGGCGCTGTGATAGCTAATTTAATGTCCGGTCGACGATCGAGAAGCGCTTTCAAATTAGGCGCATATTTATCAATTAAATTCTCCAGCGGAATAATGGTTCCGTCTTTACCGTAATTGATTAGCTCGTAATCTGTGAATCCGGCTCCGTAAAAGGCATCTGGCAAATCTCCGCTGGCCAACAACAAATTTTTCTTCTCTGCAAAGTCAGTGTCTGGAATGTTCTCCCAATCAATTTTTACGTTTGTTTGTTTTTCCAGCCGCTTAAATATTTCCATTTTTGAGTAATCTGGCGCTAAAGCAGCTTTTGGGGATACCATCTTTAACGTTACCGCTTCTTTAACTATCGGAAGACCGGTTTTATTAAAATTCGCATCCTGATCTGGATTTACCACCTGATCTTTTGACTCACCGCCGCTTCCCGAACATCCGCTAAGCGCAAACACTCCTGCCAGCATTAGAATTCCAGCACTTTTGAATAACGGTTTCATCGTACATAACCTCCTGTTAGTTCAATCCACAAGCTGAGGACTTCCCTTGCCCTTGTTATATATTTGTCTGAATGCTGGATCTATCGATTCTGTTGCACATTCCCCCTTTCAGGCACCATGTCAATATTAGCCTTTGATCGAGCCAATCATCACGCCTTTAACAAAGTATTTTTGGAGGAAAGGATACAAAATCAGCAACGGCAGGCTGGATACCATAATGACACCATATTTGATAAGCTCTGTAACGCGCATCTTCGCTGCGTAAGATTCCACGTCTATCATCATGCCTGAGTTGGCCTGATTTTGGACGAGAATGTTGCGGAGAACCAGTTGCAACGGATACTTGTTTTCGTCGTTCAAGTAGATCAAAGCGTCAAAGAACCCATTCCAAAAGCCGACAACATGATATAGTACCATTACAGCTATAACGGACTTAGACAAAGGCAATACGATGCTCCAAAAAAATCTGGTATTGGAACAACCATCGATCGAAGCTGCCTCCCACATTTCATCCGGTATGGTCGACTGAAAAAAAGTCCTTACGATAATGACATTAAAAACCCCTCCCGCTCCAGGAATAACAAGTGCCCAGATCGTATTCAGCATGTGAAGATCTTTGATCAGCAAATAGGTTGGGATCAGCCCTCCACTAAAAAACATGGAGATCAGTAAAAACCACATAATCGCCGATTTTCCCGCCAGTCCTTTACGAGCTAACGGGTAAGCTGCACATACGGTCACGGCTACTCCGATTAATGTTCCTAGACCCGCATATAAAATCGAGTTGGCATAACCAATCCATATAGATGAATCACTGAATATCCGCCCGTATCCATCCAGCGTAAAACCCTTTGGAAAAAACCATACTTCTCCTGAGTAGATGAGATTGGGGTCACTGAGGGAAGCAATCAACACAAAATACAACGGGAATAATACAAGCAGCATAACTATGGTCAGCATGACGTAGTTGACGATGTCAAACCACATGTCTCCCTTGCTTTTTCTCTTTAATAATTGATTCAAAATGAACTCCCCCTTACCACAGGCTGGTTTCAGTCAACTTTTTGGCGATCCGGTTGACGGTGATTATCAGGATAATATTCACAACTGAATTAAACAGACCAATTGCGGTAGAAAAGCTGTATTGTGCCTTTTGAATCCCGATTTCATAAACATAGGTCGGAATGATATTGGAAGTGGCATAATTCAAATCGTTCTGCATAAGGAAAGCCTTTTCAAAACCGATGCCCATAATGTTACCGAGTGCGAGAATCAATAAGATGACGATCGTCGGCAAAATGCTTGGAATATCTACATGCATTACGCGCTTCCATTTGCTTGCTCCATCCATTATCGCGGCTTCATGCAATTCTGGATTGACCCCTGCCAGCGCAGCAAGGTAAATGATGGTAGCAAAACCTGTCTCTTGCCAAACCCCTGATAAAATATACAAAGGACGGAACCAACCTTCGTCGGCCATAAACATAATGGGGTCTCCTCCGAACAAGGTGATGATGTGATTCACGATTCCGCTGTTTGGAGACAGAAAAACATTAAGCATACCGACGAGCACTACGGTAGAAATAAAGTGTGGTGCGTAAATTACAGTTTGTACAATTTTCTTGTATCTTTTGGCCAGCATCTGATTCAACATAATCGCTATAATAATCGGAGCTGGGAAGCTAAACACAAGCGATAGAACACTGAGTGTAAGCGTATTCGTCATAATCATCCAGAAGTTATAGGAATCGAAAAAATCAATAAAGTGCTTAAAGCCTACCCACTCGCTTCCCCAGATCCCCCGACTTGGTGAAAAATCCTTAAAAGCAATTTGTATTCCATACATCGGATAGTACTTAAATACGAGATAAATAATAATGATTGGCAGCAAAAACAGATACAGTTCATAGTCACGTTTGATCTGGTTCCATATTTTGCGATTTGGCTTGATCGTGGAATGATCTAACTCGCTAGTTCTTGAATTCACCATTAAACTTCCCTTCTTGTAAAAGGATATTTTCACAATTGAAACGTTTCCAATTCATTATAAGAAAAACGTCAGTCGGTGATCCATAACATAAATCCACCGAATGAGCTGAAGTTTTTCCAAAGTCAAAAACAACCTTGCCAAAGATAACGGGAGACGATACATTTGCTGATCCAAACTTATTCCTTCGATCTTTTAACAGAGTAGTCTGATTGCCAAATGAAACGTTTCCAATTTTCTATAAGAAAAAGTCAAGTTTGCATATCCAGACTGTGATCCGACTTTACGAGCTAATATTTTTACAATTAAAATCATGTAGTTTCGCCTTGCCTGAAGATAACGGGGAGACGATACACTTGCTGATCTAAAGTTATACCTTCGATCTTTTGATACAGTAGTCTGATTGTCAGACGTGCCATCTCCTCCACTGGCTGCCTGATTGTAGACAATATAGGATGAAAATAATGATGATCCTGAATGCCGTCGTAACCGATGACCTTTACATCTTTTGGAACACGAATACCCTGCCTACCTGCTCTTTCTATATATTTGGCGGCAAACATATCGGTAATAGCGAAAATGCCGTCCACATCCTGATGCTTAGATAGAAATTCGCAAAAATAGGCTTCGTCGTCCACAATAGGATCTGGTTTCTCGTATACAACATAGTCTACACCTAATTTTTTCGCCTCATCAATGAAACCTATTCTTCGATTCATGGTTTCACTAAAAACGGAAGTTACACTTCCCATAAAAGCCGGCTTCTGGGCCCCTGCTTTAACAAGTTCCCTCAAAGCTAGACGGCCTCCCTCATAATTATCTGAGGTCACACAAGTGATTTTTTTGTTGAAATGTCTGTCAATACTTAGAATCGGAATGTCATTGCTTACGCTATTTTCTATATCATTGTAAGTAATGCCGACAATACCAGCCACTTTGTTTTGCCGTAGCATATCCAGGTAATACAGTTCCTTTTCCGGCTTGCCGCCGCTATTACATAACATAAGCTTAAAGCCTTCCCGATCCAACTCATCCTCAATGTAATAAGCCAGTTCAGAAAAAAAAGGATGCCAGATACTTGGAAGCAGCAAGGCTACCATCTTGGATTTCCTCATCTTAAAATTTCGAGCGACTTCATTAGGAAAATAATTCAGTTCTTGTATAGCTTTCTCCACTTTCCTTCGTGTATCTGGTTTTACAGAGCCCGAGTTATTAATAACGCGGGACACCGTTCCCACAGCAACACCAGCTATCTTAGCTACATCCCTAATACTTGGCATTTAACCCCCCCATCTCTCTTATGGGAATTATAATAGCACGAAGTTGGAAACGTTTCAATAATCTTTGAAGCGCTTTTTTTCTGACTTTTTTCATTGCCTACCCCGCATATGAATTTCGTGCCACCTGATTCAATCACACCTACTGTTAGCGAAGACGTTGCAATCACTTGCCGATAGTCGCATCTTCATGGTTTAATAAGCTATCTTTTCGATCCAATAGTCTAGTAACTTAGCTATAGCCGCCGCTTTAAGTATATTACAAACTCCTCGCAAGGGATAAACTTGTTGTCATTCTCCTCTAAAGAGGTAAACTTGTTGTTGTCACTGTACAGATACCACCGGTACCATTTGCGAAATAAAGGAAGAATTTGTCTTTTCCATTTATCTTTTTAACTGCGGCTGCTGGTGCCCAAGCCGCACCTGCTCATTTCGCAATTCCTGACCGCCATTGGCGCCATTGACACCCGCAACGGGAATGGCCCCATGGTCTGTCCAGTTCACTATATCTGCTGAAGATATAACAAAAACGCTCTTTAAATTAGCAAATGAATTATCTTTAATCGTTCCGTCGCTATTGTATTCATAGCTATCACTGGACATGTAGAGATAGACTCTTCCGTTATAAGTCAGTGCAAAGGGTTCCGCTCCTAAATGATGATCTATAAGTGGGTTAGAATTTCCTATATGCTTGGCAATTGTAGAGCTGGCGGCAGACGCAGGCATTTCAGAAATGCAACTCCACACAACTGCTAGAGCTAATAAAAACAAACTACATTTCTTCCACATCAATTCATCCTCCTGGAGTCAGAAAAACCAATGAAAGTACCCTGCCAAGTAGACATAGTTTCTTCTTCGTGTCTGACTGACAGGGTACAGTTCATTCTTTATAGCTTTTGCTTATACTAGGCTATTGGGCAGATACAGTGATTTTATCAATATTAGGTCCTTCTGTACCCGTAGTTACTACTTTTAAGGTATTGACTTCACTCTTAAATGGTAGCTGGACTGTAGTTTCACCCCAGGTTCCCCAACTACCAGTGGCTTCAAAAGGCGCATCGCTCATTACTTTTGCTCCATTCACATACACATCCAGGTATCGTGTACCTTTATCCAGTGCATATCTGAATTTCACATTTTTGGAGCCTGCAAAAGTACAGTTAATGCTGTTCCACTGAATGGATGCATCGGACATGGTGTTAAAGTTAACAAATTGAATATTGTTATTTTCCGAGTAAGTGCTCTCTACTACGGAGTTAATTAAGGTGGTATCCTTCTCAGCTTCATAAGTGGTACCGGCATCGGTGTTGACGATGTTGTTATTTTTGCCTAATTCAGCTACAAAAGTAGTTACACTTTGTGCAGGAAGCTGAGCCGTAAAGGAACTGCCTGCCACATTCATTTTTGGTCCGGCTGCCAAATTTCTGGTTCCATCTGTTACCCAGGAGGAGACTGTGGATGCTGTTCCGTTTTTCAGTGTAAAGTTTTGGCTTACTGGGGAAGCACTTTTGTTGATTGCCACAATGACGACCTTGTTGTCACCTTTATAGGCAGAAAGATTGACTTTTTTACATGGGATTTCATTTCCGTCTCTCCTCAACAAAATAATAACTTTCCATACATCTGCAATTCAAATGTGGTTTTCACTTGGTGTTATATCAGTAATTTGTCCAGATCACCCTCTTTCGTATTTCAAATTTTGGATTTACAACACTATACAATAAATTATTTACTGTCGATAATTGTAATGCACTTCCTAAATACCGGAATAGGGTCGATAGAACTGTTTGGTTCTTTCGCAATTTCTTCATTATTTTGTGTATATGTATATAATTTTCCGTAGTAAGATTTTTATTCCTAAATTTTTAAAAAAATGTGTTGCTTCCCAAAGGGGACGGGACTGACCCAGGTTTGTGAGACAAGGTTCAAGACACCTTTCAAGTTTAGGTAGCCAGTTGTCGGATTTCAATCGGCGACTAATTATTTAGTTTCTCGTTTGGATGGTATTGTCTATTCCCTGTCTCGCACCATACTTGCCACTTTTGTGGCATATGGCGTTCCATCTTTAAGTAGCGATATTTACTGTCAACTTTTCTCTGAAATTTTGAATCTTTCTCCAAACCTTAGTACCTAGATGGGAGAGTCTGCGGTTACTAGGCACGATTCATGTAGTATTCAAAATTGTACATGTCCGATGTCATCCCTTTTGCAATGAGCTCCGAGAGATGTATGTTTAGTAATCCGTCAGCCCTTGTCATTAGTGGCTTCTTGCCTGTTATTTGCGCGTTTATTTGTCTTCCTTCTGGAGCATATGGCGTTTCTTCTTGGCTTTTCAGACGTATCTTTTCCCATTTACAAAAGGAAAAGTTGGTTATACTTGTTGTGCTTTCCTGATATATAATAGCCGGGATCTTCGTTGTTTACTGTGAATGAATAGACGCAGGCATGTGCTCTGCATCGGATAGAACGTCTGCTCATCGGAGGAGCCATGGAAAGCCAACATTGCCTCCAAAACATGGTAGGCCAGTTCACCGCTGGCATGGTGAGGCCGTCCGCTGCGGACAGCGTAGGCCATATTGGCAACGCCGATGCCCCATGTGTTCTCTTGTTAGCCTGGCAGAGCTCCAGCCGGAGTTGGTGTGGGAATACAAGCTGCTCCCCTGGAACTCCCGGCCAGGTTGTATTTTCTTTCTTGGAATTCAACATCTCGTCGTAATAGTAAATGTTGGGGACACCCTAATCCGCCGGCTTGTAATTTCGCCTGGGCTTTGTGCTATGGCGAAAGTATAGGTATTGGTCGTTCTCCCTATAGCGTTGCTTGCTGTCACTTCCAGCGTATAGCGGGCACCGGGCAGATCGCCCGTGCCTATCGTTAGTTTGTGGTCGGCAGTAAAAAACCGCCGTTTAGTCTCTAAGTACCACTGTCGGCATCGGTGTAATTGAGCATGATCTCCTGACTATCCCCTTGGAATGTTCCTTCCGGTTTATCGATCGTAACCGTCGGTTTTGTCTCATCGGGATTTTGCGGAGTAATCCGTCCTTCTTTGATCCATCTCTCGCCACTTACGGCATATCCAGGCATTTGCGATCCGGGTATCTGATTCCCACTTGAGTTGAATATGACCTTCGCCTGCGTCCAGTCCGGGGCTCTATACACATACCAGCCGTTGCCTTCATCCTGCATGGCCACGCCCGGCCAAGCAGAGCCTTCCCTGAGCGGGGTCACGGAATCATCGTAGTAGTAGATGTTCGGTACTCCCCAGCCGGAAGGCTTGTAGAAATGAACGGTCATGCCCGAGCTCGGTTCCTCCTTCGTATACCTGAACATCTTCTCTGTTTGACCGGACAAATTCGCGGCGACTATTTTCAGAACAAACGTCGATCCAATTGGAGTCCCAGCGCCAATGCTGACCATATCTCCCGACCTGAACGGAGTCGCCGGCCCCCCGTTCAAAGTGTAGGTTGCCGAATTTGCATTGGAAAAGTTCATTCTCACGTTGACAGAATCTGTGAAAAAAGCACCTTCCCCAGGATCGACGGATACTGTCGGAGTTTGCTGCGCCGCGCTATACAGTACGGCGATCCTGCCTCCGTCCAGATGGCCGGTAATTCTGCCGTTCGACACTGTAAACGATCCACCGCCATTGGCCTTGTTCTGGTAAACGCCGTCCTCCAGTCTGGTAGGGGAGTTGATTTGAGCATTGCCTCCAAGATTCACAATCGTCATGCCTTTGGTTCCGCGTTCAACCTGCATAATTTGATTCCCTTGCGTCCTAATGTATTCGTCTTGACCTACCATGGCATTGTGGAACTTGTTAATGGCAACGACGTCCGGGTCCTTCCAGAGCGTATTCCCCGCATCGCCGAGCCGATTCGCAAATTTCCCACCTCCTGTCGGTCTGTTGAAGAACAGAGAGGTCGTCTCCGCCCGGGAGGCGATGATTGCCCAGCCCATTTTGATCTGCCAATCGTTCAACCCCGTCGATTCGCTGTTGTCGTTGGCATAAGTGTCATGCGATTCGATCCAAGTAACTAATTTGGAGGGGCTTACATTATTGGCGTTAAAAGATTTGGCCGCATCAACATTGATGCCACCGTGATAACCAACGGCGCTTCTGACACTGTCCCCATAGCTGGAGGCGGTCAAACTGAGGTAATTGGCATAGCCGGCAAAGTTGTCGGCTCCACCTTGAAGCACTTCTCCGTAATTAAACAGTCTATCTTTATTGTTTAACGAACCCAGTACCCGGGGCCAGAAGTTGGAGCCCCCCGGATCGTTGGGCAACTCAATATGCTTGGCGGCGTCGAATCTGAAGCCGTCGGCGCCCAAGGAAATGGCGTCATTCAGGAAGCCGATAATGATATCTTGCAATTCCTGATTAGACGTGTTGAGGTCGGGCAGACCAATTCCCCACTGTGTGACTTGCCAACGGTCATTCCAGTTTTCTACACCTCTGGCCTCATGCCAGAAATAGCTGTTATTCTTGATCGCCGAATCAACATTATGCGCCGGCTGATACTGCTGATTTCCACCGCCTGCATTCCCCGTATGATTGGCGACAACATCAACGATGATACTTATGCCGTATTTATCCGCTTCCTGGCAAAGCTGTCTGAAATCATCCCTGCTTCCCAATTGAGAGTTGCCGATTTTAAAGTTGATGGGTTGGTACAAAACCCACCACTTGCTGCCTTCTGTCAACCCTTCCTTGCTGGCTTGGATTGGCGATGTTTGCACCGCTTTAAATCCCGCCTGAGCCAGTTCCGGAAGATTCCTAGTGATGTTGTCAAAAGACCAGTTCCACGCATGAAAAATAAGACCATCCTTCGTTCTTTCCGGAAGTTCAAAGTTTGCGACAGCCGATAGCTTCGCATCCGAACCGCCTAACTGCCGAACATCGGCAGTCGCCTGTGCTTCGGGAGTAAAGCCAATCGTTTGCAACAACAATACGACAAAGAGAACGATACTCCAGGTACGTCTCAAGATGGGGCTTGTCTTCCTCCTCATACTAAACTCTCCTTTTAAATTTTATTTTACAACCAACCTCTCTTGAGAGATTAGGAGTAAATAAAAGAGGGCAAAACAATTGTATACGTTTTCAAAAGAGGCAATCGTTTGCACATAATTGCACTCAATGACATGATTTCATTGATTTAACAATTTGTCAATGTTTATATTAAAGATAAATTTCCAGCGGCCTTTTTCTCCCCTCATTATTATTCACTGTGCCTTCAAGGCTTTTTGGGACGTTGGTTTCAATCACGAACTGGTTTTCTTAGGTTTGAAATATGCCCTAGCAATTGCATTGACTAGTAAAAGTATGGTTGATATAATCATAAAAGGAAAAAATCATTGGTATAGAGCCCTGTGAATGGGCTTTTTTCATAGTTTATTTTGTAAGCGTGTACAATGATTTATTTCCCTACATACCACGGAGGAGGCGATCAATGAATCTATTTTATCCAAATAAATGTCTTTCTTTTTTTTACTTTTAATGCAACCGGTTGCAAAATCTATCCCACTAAATATTATCAGGAGGTTGTTAACTTGCTAAGAAAAAAAACTGGAAGTTTTATTTCTTGGTTGATTATTTTATCGCTTTGCTTCAACTTCTTCGGCTTACCCGGCGTAGCTTCGAGTAACAACGATTATACAGCCACCTACACGAATTCCACAGCGACTGCTCTTCCATCGACAACCGCTTCGATCACGTCTACCGTTACCGCAACGTATGCACCTACCACAACAACTAAATCAACTCAAACCGGGTTAACGGTTCACTTTAAGAAACCTTCAAGCTGGAATTCAGCGATTCGAATCCATTACTGGAATCTGAATCCGGCAACCGTTCCGATAAGCGGGGCGTGGCCGGGAATCCTGATGAAGTCGGATGGAAACGACTGGTACAGCTACACCATTGCCGATGCCACAGGCTCAAGCCTCATCTTCAATGACAGTAGCGGCAAGCAGACGGCAGACTTGTCCCGCAGTGTAAAAGAGGGCTGGTATTACACAGATAACACATGGTATGATGTCAGCCCGGAAATGCCTAAAATCCCAGCGATTTCCGCCTCTCCTTTACCCAAAACATATGATTCGTCCCAAACAGTGACGCTTTCCAGCACCAACAGTGACGATAAGATTTACTATACGATAGACGGTTCGACACCTACGACATCCTCGACCTTGTATACCTCTCCAATCCAAGTTGCCTCCTCTTTGACCATTAAGGCCTTCGGTGTCAACTCAATCGGTCAAACTGGAAATGCATCCTCTTTCGATTATGTAATTGACCTGAATGCAGATCTGCAAGCTCCGACAATCACAGCGAATTTGCCTGCCGGGCATTCCGATTCCTCGGTGACTGTATCCTTCACCATTAAAGATAACAAGGCGGCAACGACCAAGGCATACTACACGGAGGATGGTACGGAACCATCCGTAAGCTCAAAAGTCTATATCCTCGGCAACGCTCTGGCCGGATTGACCGGACCGTCTATCCTTATCTCCAAGACCACGACATTAAAATTTCTCGTTATAGACGGCGCTGGCAATCAAACTAAACAGAGCTTTGTTTATAATATTGGAAATAAGGGTGATTTTCGGGAAGACACTATTTACTTCGTGATTACTTCCCGGTTCTATGACGGTGATCCGAGCAACAACGTGCACGCATGGGATGATGGAAAGGCACGCAATCCAGATTCGGACCCGGCTTGGAGAGGGGACTTTAAGGGGCTGATTCAAAAGCTCGATTACATCAAAGCCCTCGGATTCAGCGCCATCTGGATTACACCTGTTGTGCAAAATGCCAGCGGTTATGATTACCATGGTTACCATGCTTTAAATTTTGCCAAAGTAGACCCACGGTATGAATCGGCGGGAGCTTCTTATCAGGATTTGATCAATGCAGCCCATGCCAAAGGGCTGAAGGTTATTCAGGACATCGTCGTCAATCATACGGGTAATTTCGGTGAAGAGAATCTGTATCCCATGTTCAAGAAAGATCCGGCTAAACAGGATACTGCTAACAACTTGGTGAAAACTACGGATAAGCTGCCATCAAACTATGATACTATGACGCCCTATCAGCAGTATCAGGCAAGGCTTGCTTTAATGAAGAACGAGGAAACGAACAATAACATTTACCATACAGAGAAAAGTCTATCCTGGGAATCCTATACTGTTCAGACTGGTCAGATAGCGGGAGATTGCGTGGATTTGAACACGGAAAACCCTGCAGTTAACAAATATTTAATTGATACCTACAATCACTATATAGACATGGGTGTTGACGCTTTCCGTGTCGATACGGTGAAGCATGTGAGCAGGTATATTTTCAATAAATACTATATTCCTGCCTGGAAGACAAGAGGCGGCTCGGATTTCTATATTTTTGGAGAAGTAGCCACTCGTTACAGAGATGTCTGGAACAGTGGAATTCCAGCGATCTCGACGCCATTCTATACTTGGAAAAGCTCGAAATCGTATCCGGGCGATGGAAAGAATGACTACGCCTCCAATAAAGCGTCAGTTGAACAAGAGTGGGCGGACAACTCTACTACAGCAGGACAGCCAACCTCGAACAATGCTCTCTTAAACGGAAATACCTATCATACGCCTGACTATTCGATGAAATCGGGCATGGATGTGATTGATTTTCCAATGCATTGGGCATTCAAGACTGCACAGGAAGCATTCAGCATGAAAGGTGGCGATCAATACTATAATGATGCTACCTGGAATGTAACCTATGTCGACTCGCATGACTATGCGCCCGACCAAGCTCCAGAAAATCAAAGATTTGCGGGCACACAGGACACTTGGGCCGAGAATCTCGATCTGATGTTCACCTTCCGCGGAATACCCGCTATCTTCTATGGTTCCGAAATCGAATTCCAAAAGGGGGCTGTTATTGATCCGGGTCCAAACGCACCGCTAAGCAAAACGGGACGGGCTTATTACGGCGATCACATGGAAGGTAGTGTTACGGTACAAGATTACGGCAAATACACAAATGCTACTGGCACGCTTGCGGAATCACTCAACCATCCTCTGGCGAAACATATCAGACAGCTTAATTTAATCAGAAGAGCTGTTCCCGCCTTGCAAAAAGGCCAGTATTCCACAGAGAATGTGTCGGGCAATCTAGCGTTTAAGAGAAGATATACCGACAGTGCCAAAGGCATTGACAGCTTTGCATTGGTCACGATTTCAGGAAACGCCACGTTTACCGGAATTCCGAACGGAACCTATGTGGATGCGGTGACCGGTGATTCCAAAACCGTTACTGATGGCAAGATTACCCTGACATGCTCCGGCAAAGGAAATGCAAGGGTATATGTATTGAATGGCAGAGGCGGAATTGGAGAAACGGGAACCTATCTGAAGTAAACGGCAGTACGTCTTAGATAACTGAAGCAGCCTCAGCTCGGTATTGCACTGTGCTAAGGTTGCTTCCAATTAAAAAGTATATCTAAGAGAGAGAGTCAGGATATTGCTCTGGACTAAATTTTTAACGGGTGGGAGTAACCAAGATGCCCAAACGACAGCTTCTATGTGCGTACATTCCTCCATATATTTAATGACCAACAACCATCAAGTATTAACGGGTTATCGCTTCTTGCAATAAAGCAACTGTATATTTTAGAAAAGAGCCGAAGAAAACTTCGGCTCTTTACGTAATGCAGTAAACTTGCTAATTGTAGTCGGTATTTTTGCAGTCATTATTTTGCTTATCAAATTGTTTTGACTATAGGTTAAGCGTGAGCACGGTTACCCTGCTCTCTTGTCCATTCCGTTGCTGTTCATCCCGCCTGCATTGCTCACCGATCCGGAACCCAGTTTCTTTCTACCAGAATGGGGCTGTTTTAAACCATCCCTGAGTTTGAACTTAGAACGAAAAAGGGACGCTCCCGGCTCATTCCGGAAACGCCCTTCTTGTATTCGATCTTTTTTATCTAGTTGTTGGCCGTACTCCCAACTAGGCAAAATTCCTTGCTTAATGGCGTCACCTCACGAAACGGAAAAAATCTTACGCTAAGCAATGCGTTGCATGAAAAAAACCGGACCCTTAAAGGGAATCCGGTTCTCGTAATAGCAAGTGAAGTTCAACTAACGTCCCCGTTAGTTCAAAATTGTATCCCGTTTTTGCTAATCAAGTGGAAACTTAATGAAGTGTTTTCAATGTCTCAGCTGTAATGGGGGTCAATTCGTCTGTTCCGCCGTCTCGGATTTTCTTTGCCCAAGCAGGATCAGCCAATAATGCCCGGCCTACGGCTACCAGATCGAATTCTTCACGTTCCAGCCTCTCGATTAACCCGTCGATCTTGGTATTACCCGCTCCCTTTCCTTCGGTTAAAAGACTCATAAATTCGCCATCGAGACCTACCGATCCAACTGTAATCGTCGGTTTCCCTGTCAGCTTCTTCGTCCATCCGGCAAGATTCAGATCGGAGCCTTCAAATTCGGGCTCCCAGAAACGGCGAGTGGAGCAATGGAACATATCGACGCCCGCATCGACCAATGGCGCCAGGAACTGTCCCAGCTGTGTCGGCGTTTCTACCAATTTTGCCGTGTAGTCAATCGCCTTCCACTGCGAGAAGCGCAGACTAATCGGGAATTCCGGTCCGACAGCACGGCGGCAAGCTTCGATGACCTCCACTGCAAAGCGGGTGCGCGCAACTATGTCGCCGCCATAGCTGTCAGTACGCGGGTTGGTTTTCTCCCAGAAGAATTGATCTATCAAAAATTGGTGCGCACCGTGAAGCTCAATGCCGTCAAAGCCAAGCCGCTTGGCTTCGAATGCTGCCTGTGCGAAGGCTTGGATGATTGCGGCGATTTCCGATTCCGAATAATCGCCGACATTGCCTCGTGCCCCCATATGCCAAATCTGCGGTATGATCCGTCCGCCTGCCTCGTGTACCGCAGCCACTACGTTTGCCCAACCATCTAAAGCAGCCTTACCATAGATGTGTGGTACGTTGACTTGATTTGACGAATCCGGGTGATTGATGACTGTACCCTCAGTGACTATAAGACCAACACCGTTCTCAGCTCTGCGACGGTAATAGGAAGCCATGTCCAAACCCGGTACCCCATCTGGGGAAAATTGTCGGGTCATCGGCGCCATCACGATACGATTAGATAGGGTCATATTCCCGATTGCGAATGGTTTGAACAAGGCCTGAACAGATCGAGTATTATTCATAACGACCTCCGATTAATTTATTTAAAATATCAGATATTTTTGCACAACAGACTAGCGGTTGCGTTAAAAGTGTTACAATCAGCATCTTGAATTCGTATTTTTGCTCAACACGTAATTATATAATCCCAAAGAACCACCCCCTTTCACCTTTATCATCAATTCTTTACCTTATAGATCTTTTATTGACCACATAGTCAAAAATTTAGCAAAAAAAAGGATTAAGGCTCGATCATCGCAAAAGACGTACATAAGACCATATCGATCCGCTCCCAGGATGCACCAGACTTCTCCATCATTTTCGCGCCTTGAAGAGCATTGTTTAGATAAGCAGCAAGCTCTTTGCTGGTATAGCGGGTCGTAATCAACTGCTGCTCCTGACCGCTACGGATTACCTTCTCAAGTATTTGTTCGACTTCGGCGAACATCATCTCTACTTCGCGTTTTACCTCATTGTCGTCGGTACCGAATTCCAGTGCTGAATTCACCATGAGGCATCCTCTGCGAATTGTTTCGTGGCATTGGCCTAACGCAACATCTCGTATAGCCTCTAGCATCTTTACGGGAGACATGTCGTCCTGGGAGATCACTTCTTCCAGCACCGCTACACTCTGTTTGCGATACAACGCCAACGCTTTCAAAAACAATGATCGCTTGTCATCAAAAACGCCGTACAAACTTTGTTTCTTGACCCGCGTCGTTTGGGTCAAATCCTCAAAGGAGGTCGACTTAAAGCCTTTCGTCCAGAACACTTCCATGGACTGGTGCAGTGCACGATCGACATCAAATTCTCTTGGTCTGCTCATGAAATCACCTCATGGGATCATCATATCCAATCTTGACCACGGAGTCAATAATTATTCGCCGAAGTACCTTCCGCAGCAAATCGGTCTTATTCAGAATTTTGAAGAGTAACTCAGTAGGACAATATTGAACTAACGACCATGCTTCTGGGGTTAATCATATTTTATAATTCGCACACTTCACTCCGTATGTAATAGTCTATTCGTTATAAGAAGCAACCCTACCGTCCCGCCAATCTTAACGTTAGCCATTATCTGAGTGAGCAGTATTCCAACAGTTCGAACGTATTTCACCACGCTCTACTGCAGGGTCAACGCATTGGTTATGTCCGGGTAAGCAGCTTCGAGCAGAATCCAGAACGACAATTGGAACAAGTTTAGATAGATCGGCTGTTTACGGACAAAGCATCCGGTAAAGATACGCAAGAACGCAATTAGAAGCGTTACTCGCATTTGTTCGCGAAGGAGATTTAGTGGTGGTACATAGCATGGATCGTCTCGCTCGCAACTTGGATGACCTTCAAAAATCGTCCAAGACCTGACCAAACGGAACGCTCGGATCGAGTTTGTTAAAGAGAATTTAACCTTTACTGGTGAAGATTCACCTATGGCCAATCTTATGATTTCGGTGATGGGGGCTTTTGCAGAGTTCGAGCGCGCCTTGATTCGCGAACGTCAGCGCGAAGGAATTGCATTGGCCAAGCAGTGTGGCGTGTACCGAGGACGAAAGAAGTCATCGCTTTCCTAACAAGTGGCAGAGTTGCGCCAACGTGCGCATGCCGGCGAGAAAAAGTCATAATTGGCCCGCAAGTATGGCATCAGTCGTGAGACGTTTTATCAGTATCTGAGGGGAGACTAATCATGCCGCGTCTTAGCATCCTCACCCCAACCGAACGTGCTTCCCTCTTGGCATTTCCAGCTGCCGAAGATGAACTCATCTTTTGTTGAATCATAAGACTGGGTGAAAGCTCTCCTTCATCTTGTCCAATGACACAAAATTTACCCTTTTCTTACAAAAATAGTGGGTTTCCAGCCTAGAATCTGATTGCTTTATCAATATTGGGACACCGCGATCGTCCTGGGTTAGCGGTTGAAACGTAATTTTGCTATTGGATTGTGCCAATTTCTTGATGAATTGAGCGATATCAAGAATAGCATACTCTTCAGGATTACGGATGTTAATAATCTCTCCGGTAGCCTCTTCTTTTTCCATCATCATTCCTTAACCCACCCGAATAGGTGTTAAAGATTCGGGCTATTTTGACCTGCACCTTATAGAGGTGAAGATACTTAGCTTCGGCGGTATACTACCAACATGTGTATGTGATCCGCACATGCTTCCGCTTCGATAATCTCTACCCCTATTCGCTCGCATAGTTCTTTGATCTTTTTTCCTATCCCTCGTTACAAATTCCCGTAGGTTACCAAAGGAAAGCTAAATATACAATTTAATGGGTTTAGTCTTATGTTCCTCTCTCTGTACGTTTGGACAGCCGAGTAACTTCATTAATTATGTTAAGTCAATTTCATATAAAAAACGTGCATGAGGTTAGGTCCTTCATGCACGTTTGGATAAACAACAGACTGGAACGCAGAAATTTGGTTTGGATTCCTTCAAAAAGTTAAATATTTTAAATAGCAATTCCCTCCACCCTCACGTTCACCACAACAATGGATAACCCTGTCATATTAATCACATCTTCCATTACATTTTGTTGTAACTCTCTGGTCACTTCATGGATGGGACACCCGTAATCAACGACAACTTTTAGTTCAATAGTTGTTTCATCCGAGCTAATTTTTACTGAAATTCCTTTTTTAATATTTTTTTCATTCATACGTTTGTTTGCTTCTTTCGAAAACCCTCCATAAATTGCTGAAATTCCTGGGGTCTTCAATGCGGCTACACCAGTAATTTGGGATACAACATCATCTGATATTAGGATGCGACCATGCTGCTCGTTTTCAGTCATACGACTCTCTCCTTTGGCATCGTATAAAATTTGTTTTTACTGCTTTTGATTTTTAATAATTTTTTCCTTACTGTTCATTGTAGTACGCTCATATAAGAAAAAAATCGTACATTAGGGCAAGAGGCTAATGTACGATCGGGTAGGTGCTCAAGCAAAGCTATGGCCTATCTCTCTTTTATATCCATTACAAAGACAATGAGCTATCGTTGTTTGTATGCATTTCCTTCTTATGCTTTCGTTTCAACTTCAGTTGAGCTACGACCATATACAGAGTCGGAACTACAAACAACGTTAAAATGGTTGAAAAAATCAGTCCGAATATAATGGTGGCTGCCAATGGCTTGAATAGAATTTCTCCCATCGTAGCAATCGGTATCATTCCGACGATCGCAGTTAGCGAGGTGAGCAAGATCGGACGGAAACGGGCGGAGCATGCCATTAAAATCGCTTCTGTTAATTCGGCGCCTTCACGCCGTGCATCTTCAATAAACTCTATCAATACGATACCGTTACGCACGACGATACCGGCAAGTGAAATGATACCCATGATACTCATAAAGCCGATTGGCATACCTGTAATAAAGCTTCCAAGCACTCCTCCTGCTGCTGCTAGGTACACAGTCGTCATTATAATGATCGGTGTGGAAACCGAGTAAAACTGCATGGTGATCAAGAGCAGAATGAGAAAAACAACGATAACGGCTAATTTGCCCAAATCCTTAAATAAATCGGACTGTGTAGATGTTTCCCCGTCCATTTCCCAAGTGTACCCCGAATCGAAGTGTGTACTTGTAAGCTTGCTGCGGATGTCCTGGGTGAGCTCCGTAGCCGTACGCCCATTTGCATTGGCTGAGATTGTTACCGTCCGTTCCAAATCATAGCGGTGGATTTGCTGAATGGAAAAGTCCGGTTTCATCGTGGCTAACTGGGATAACGGGACCTGCTCTCCTCCGGCATTAGTGACACTTAGCTGTTGGAATAACACTTCAGGATCCTGGTTAGGTTTATCCATGTACATATTGATATCCAGTAGTTCCTTGCCCGTATCAAAATCAGTGACCTTCACTCCGTCACCCATTAGCAACAAAGTGCGGGTTAAGTTGGAATAGTTGACCTGATATTTATCTAAGGCCTGCTGGTTGACTTGAAAATTCAAATTATAGCTCTGCATCCCCATGTTGTCGGTCACATCTACAGCTCCAGAAGTCCCCGCAACGATTTCTTTTATTTTTGTCGTCATCGTTTGCAGCTTTCCAAGGTCTTCTCCTTTAATACGGACAGACACTGCACTGCCGACTGGGATACCTAATTGAGGAACACGTATACTTATTAATGCTGCTGGATATTGGGCTTGCAGCATACTTGTCCAACTATCCACTGTTTTTTTGATATCAAAGACTCCCTCCTTTCCAACAACAGCAAGCTGTCCGTGCACCGCTCCCACGGAACCACTACCAGCTACAATATCGCTGTACATTTGAGGTGCTCCACCACCTGCAGTTGCTGCCAGATGTTCTGTTTCTGGCTGCTTTTTAACCCAGTTTTCAATCTCGGTTATAACCTGATTGGTTGCCTGCAACGACGTTCCTTCTGGCATCGTTACGTTGATTGTGGCATCCGGTTGATCGGATTCAGGAAATAATTGAATCGGAACAATAGCAAGCAGTCCATAAGCTGCCGTACCAATCATAAGACCAATAAGCGCAGTGAAAAGTGGTCGACGCAGTATTCTCGGCATCCAGTTTTTAGCGTATACATTAGAGAGAGACTGAATTTGATTGCCGAGGAGCCCTGGAGGCTTGGTTGTTTTGCTGCGTTCTTTACCCTTATGACGGTTATCGTACCATTGACGGAAAATAGGAATGATCGTAAGCGACATAATCATGGAGGCCAGCATCGTTAACGAAATTACGGTTGGGATCGGTTGAATAAAGTCTCCCATATTACCCGGCAGAAATAAAAGCGGGGCAAATGCTGCAACCGTAGCCAGCGTGGCTGTAATGATCGATAAGGATACCTCTTTCGTTCCTTTGATTGCCGCCTCCGTAGCATCTTCCCCAAATTCTGAGCGTCGGCGCTCAATATTGTCATTGACCACGACGGCATCATCAACCAGTATCCCTAGCACGATGATTAATCCGATAACTGAAATTTGATTCAACGTCGTACCTGTCATCGGCAAGAAAATAAAACCGATGGCAATAGAAACAGGAATAGCCAAGGCCACGAATGCTGAAGTCAGCAAGTTTAACCCTAATGTACAAATCACAATAACCGATGCAATAGCAATCATCATCTCTTTGGACAAATTTCCAAAGATTTCACTTACACGATCATTTTGAGCAAAGAGTAGTTCAAAATGTACATCCTTAGGTAAGCTACTCGCAAGTTCGTTGATTTTGGCTGTCGCCGCTTTGGATACCGTTGGTACGTCTGTGCCCTTATCTCCACTCAAACTGATTGAGATAGCAGGCTTGGTATTCACATACGTATAACTCTCTGTTTTTTTAAAAACAAGCGAGGCTGCACCGATATCCTTCAAGGATATCGGGAACCCTTCTTCATTGCTTGAAATCTGAACATTATTTAAGACGTTCGGGTCAGTAGAGGCATTTACCGTCAATTGATACGTACGCTGATTGAAATCCAAACTTCCTGTAGGCACTCTATCGTTTTCATTTTTAATGGCTTGAACGACCTGTTCCCAGGAGACTCCATATTGCTGCATTTTTTGAGTGTTCAGGCTTATTCGTACTTCTTGTTCAGGAATTCCTTGAATATTAACTTTTGAAATACCTGAGACCGTTTTTAATTGATCTTTCCATTTGTTCATCAATTCATTTAACGAGTATAAATTCTCAACTTTATCAGAAGTGATTGCATATGACCCGATGAAGGAGCCTGCCATGCTATCATTGACAATGGGCTGCATCGCATCGTCCGGAAGCTCGGACTGTGCATCCTGTACTTTTGTACGAAGATCAGCCCACACTTTTGTCGGATCCGCCTCATCCAATGCTGCTATACTTATACTGGATTGGCCTTTAGAAGAAGTGGAAGAAATGGTTTTGACACCCTCCACTTCTTTGATTTTCTGCTCCAATATCTTCGTAATGGTTTGTTCGATTCTTTCGGGTGAGGCCCCTGGATACACGGTTGTAACGCTGGCTGACATAGGAATGACGTCAGGCATCTCCTGTTTGGGCAGGGATGTAAAGCTGTATAGTCCTAACATGATGCACATGGCAAAGAAGATGAGCGTAATTTTCCGCTTTGTAACGATATATTTAATCATTCGGACGACTCCTCCGATTTCCCAAGTACATCATTCCCAAGTAAATCACCATTAAATAAGGTTCCCGCTCCTTGCGTAACGATTTGGTCGCCTGCCTGTAGTCCAGAGAGAACTTCGAGCTGATTATTAGTCACTTTCCCCAGTTTAATCGGTGTTTTGACAGCTTTTCCGTTTACAGCTTTAAAGACATAAGGATCATTACCCGTACTAATTACGGACTCTACGGGCACTAAAAGCGCTTCGTTTTGCTTCATGATTTTAGCTGCACTAATGACTTGACCCGGTTTCCAATTGAGTTCGGGGTTGGGAATGCTAACTTCCACATTGATGCTTCCTGTTTTGGAGTTCGTCGATGGATAGATCTGAGTAACGGTCCCTGTTCTAATTTCATTATAGAGGGAGATATTTACTTTTTGATCTTTCTTCCACGATAAAATTTCACTATCCGGTACAGGCAAGAGCACTTTTAAAGTACTAATATTACCGACAGTAAAAGCCTCACTCCCGCTGGAGCCTAACTGCCCATCAGATACCTTTTTCTCAATCACAACACCAGCTATAGGAGATGTTAATGTAGTTTTCTTGAGTGCCAAAGCCGATTGCTCGTAAGCGGTCAATGCATCCTTATAGGTAGCCTGTGCCTGTGCCTTACTGGCTAACCCTTGTTGCTGAGTAGCCCTAGCCGATTCCAGCCCTGCCCTAGCCTGATCTACACCATCCGAAGCTTGTGCACGCTGTTCCTGGGAAGCCCCTGCAAGCAAAAGGGACAATTGTTCTTGCGCATCACTCAAACTTTTTTGTGCGTTCGTTACTTCCAGTTGCGCATTCTCATTTTCTGTTAATGATACTGCACCTGCCTGAAATAGACTTTGGCTCCGAGCGGCATCTGCCTTTTTCTTGTTATAAGTATTGGTAGCGGCTGTAACTGCATTTTGCGCCTGTACAATTTCCTGTTTTTTGGCACCGTTGTTTAATTCCTGTAATTTGGATTGAGCTGAATTAATCTGGGATTGTGCAGTATGAATGCTTGCCTGTGCTGATTGAACAGAAGCATCAGCTTGGCTGATACCCGCTTTGGCCTTCTCCATAGTTGTCTTGGCCCTTGCAAGTTCCAGCTGATAAGTGGATGTGTCTAATTGCGCGAGAACTGCTCCTTTACGTACCTGATCCCCCACTGCAACTGTTGTATTTAATATACGTCCATTCGCTTCAAAGGAAACTGCGGTTTGATTGCTTGCCTGCAATGTTCCTGCCAAATTAAATTCATTAGTCAAAGGCTGCATCTTTACCTTTTGAATTTGTACCGGCTGACCAGATTTTGCAGTGGTATCCTCCGAAGCGCTCGAGCAACCGGAAACCACCATAGCGAGGGTTATTCCCGTGACTAGCATTTTGATTCGTGTTCTATTCAACAATTTCATCCTCCTTGACTTACTTCTATGCAGTTACCAGCAATCTACGAAATTAACTGGATTCTTTCTATTTTCATGGTACAACAGTTAACAAAAAAAAAAATCGTACATAAGGGCAAGCACCTCATGTACGTTTGGGCAAATTCAAAATGATTATATGTTTTTATTCACCAATTTTAAATATTCAGAATGCCTCGTTCCAAAGAAACGGCTACTGCTTCGGATCTGGATTCGACACCGAGTTTGTTATAAATGTTCGTTAAATGAGCCTTCACCGTCCGCTCCGAAATTCCCATATCGAGCGCAATATCCTTGCTCCTAAGCCCCTGCGCAACAGACTGTAAAATGTTCCTTTCTTTCTCGGTCAGCATTGAAGTATCTTCATGCTGCTCACTCTTGACCTCTTTCCCACTTGTTTTAGCAAAAACTCTTGCGGTAATTTCCGGCTGAAGAAGTGTCTCTCCTCTTAATGCTGATTCAATAGTCCGAAACAAATTTTCACGGCTGGTATCTTTTAATAAATAGCCTTTGGCCCCCAAGGAGAGTCCCTGAATCATTAAATCATCTTCGTTATAGGTAGTCAGGATAATAACTGGGGTTTCATTTTGTTTCTCTTTTAGAGCCTTCATCGTTTCCAATCCGCTCATTTGGGGCATGTATAAATCCATTAGTATGACATCCGGCTGAAGTTCCTCAATCAGAGCCATAGCTGTTACCCCTTCTCCCGCTTCACCCACAACTTCGTAGCTGTCATTTGTCTCTAAAACGAGTTTTAGCCCTTCTCTAACCACCCAGTGATCATCTACGATTAATATTTTAAATTTCATGATACATCTCCTTTGGTGAGGGGTACTTCTATTTTAATAGATGTCCCTTCTTGGACTGTGCTGTTGATCTGTATTGTTCCGCCCAGCAGACGCGCACGCTCATGAATGCCTATTAGTCCATAATGTCCTGATCGTCTAGCAATAATATCTGGATTAAATCCTTTTCCGTCATCACGGACCACTATAGTAATTTTATCTTGTTGATCCAAAATATTAATCCATACGTTCTTTGCATAAGAATGCTTGCCTACGTTCGTCAAACATTCACTTATGATTTGTAATCCATGTTCAATTAACAGTCTGGATACAGAGGATTTCATTTTGATGTTCAGTGCTGTACGAATGCCGGTAGCCATCGTAAAACGCTGCGCTTCTTCCCGGACTGCATCGGAAAAGTCGACCTCGGAGGCCGATTTTGAACGCAGGTTATCTATAGCCCTTCGCGAGTCAGCCAGCGCCTTTCGTGCCTGTGACATGGACTGCTGAACGATTTCATGGGCTCGCTGTGAGCTGCCTTTTATCATATGGGCATCTATGGCTTCCAACTGCATAATCAAGCCAGCAAGACCTTGAGCTAGTGTATCATGCAGATCCCGGGCCATGCGTTGCCGCTCGTTGGCCAACGTAAGCTCTTCTACTTTCTGATGTGCAAGCTCCAGCTCAGTAAGAAAGTTTTGGATACGAATTCGCGCATTGACTTGTTTGTAGAAAAGAATAGAATATGCAGCTACGATTATAACGATAAGAATGAGCAACCCAATAAACAGCACAGAGTGCTCACCATCGCGATACCATATCATAGCTAGACAAAAAAGAAGATAGAAGCCAACAAACACCAATACAACTTTTTTTGTTTGATAATATATACCTATGCTTTGACCGATTAAAATTGGGATTAATCCAATGAGCATAATTGGGAAACTGACAGGAAGAAGAAAAGCGCTTAAAAAGATAATTCCTGCTTGAATAATAAAATAAATCCATGAACCGTAATGCAGAATTTTTCGAACATGCCAGTACAAAAGTACATGCAGGGCTATTGCCAGAGAGAACAATAGACTTCGAAGTGGTAATGGTGTAGAAATATTTTGAATAACGATTCCCTCGATATAGATGAAAACGATCCATAATATAATCGGAACTCTGGATATAGTAAGTCGATCACTTTCTCCATTGTAGATCTTTAAATCGACATCTTGGTCTTGTTCATTGGATTGTTTGCCCATAGTCCACCTCTAATTTAAGTACTTAGAAAAAACATTATATTTTATCATTTTGTACCTTTTTTAAAAAAACGTACACATGTGCGAGGATGTGTGTACGTTTGGGCAAAAAAATAAATTTTAGCATACTAAAATCCAATATCAATTATAAATGTTCCCATTTTTCTCTGTAAAAAAGCAAGTACACCTTACTGACTATTATTTTAATAATCATATAATAAGGGATGGCCAGCAATATTCCTGTAATTCCTGCTAAATCCCCACCAATCAGTACAAGAATAATCACTGTCAAAGGGTGAACATCAAGCTGCTTACCGAATACATAGGGGGAAATTATATTGTCTTGTATTTGCTGGGCCAACAAAATAACAACAAGTGACCATATCGCAACCGAGGGTGACTGAATAAAACCAATAATAACAATAGGGATTGATGATAGAATAGCACCTACAAAAGGAATAAAATTCATAATCACCGCAACAACGGTTAATAGTAATGCATATGGCAGTCCAATCAAAAGAAATCCGAAGTACATTAACACACCAAGTGCCAAGTTAATAAGTACTCTTCCCACGATGAAGCTGCTAAGTGCGCTATCAATATCATCCAAGACTTCGTTTGCAGCGATTAGAAAGCGTTTAGGAACAAAACTGACCAATTTACGGCCAAATTTTTCTCCTTCCTTCAGCATGTAAAAAAGGATTAAAGGGAACGTAAACAATGCGATTGTAACATTAGAAACAAGACCAAACAAACCGGTTACATAATCCGTAACTAATAAGAAACCTTTATTCAAGTATTCAGTAAGTTGTGTTAGCGGATTAACGTCGCCCGGAAAAATGGTAGAAAGTGCTCCATTCTGTTCTAATTCATGAACCTTATTACCTAATGCACTAAATAAACTGGGTGCATTATCCACGAGGTTGATCATTTGATTTCGTATGGAAGGCCAAATACCTACAATAAAGAGAGCTAAAATGACTGCAATAGCGATATAAATCAGTATGATTGCAAGAGAACGGTTGAACTTGTGTCTCTCCAGTAAATCTACCAATGGGCGCAAAAGATAATAGAAAAAAACGGACAGCATTAATGGCAATAAGACAACGCTGATTAACGAAGTTATCGGTATAAATAAAAAATCGACTAATGTGCACAAATATATAATGATGAGAACAAAAATGATACCCATACACCATTTGAAAAACTTGTTTATTTGTGGAGAGTGATTAGGCATTAAAAATATTCCCCCCTACCTTCGCATTTTTAATGAACAATTTTAACTTCTGCAACTGACCACTCCCTTTAACATAATAAAAAGAAAATGTGCAATATATGCACCCAGCTAATTTACTTTGATTTCTCCTATTTCATTTTAAATCGAATACTGAAATAAAAAATCGTACATAAGGGCAACAACCTCATGTACGATAGGGCAAATAGTTTTTTTAAATTTTGCATAGTACTCGGAAGGACTATACCTTTAGATGGATGCTTAAGCATATCTTTTCTCGGCAAACTCCTTAGAGATTTGAGGCATTTTTCCTCATAATCCAGAAAACCACACTCATTATCAACTAAATTTTCGGAAATCAGGTAAGCTTTACCCTCTCAAGGATAGAGACTATCAGATGCTTAATGAATGAAAAAAATGATTTAGATGTTCGGCAAACAATTTAGGATTTTCCATAGCGGCGAAATGACCGCCTTTATTCGCTTTCTCCCAGTACGTAATATTATAGACGCGTTCTACCCAGCCTCGGGGAGGCGTGGGCAGCTCCTTGGGAAATAAGGAAACCCCTGTTGGAATAGTAACACGCTGACCTTCGGTGAAATGCAGGGGCATTTTGGTACCTTCAGTATATATTCGTATGGAAGAAGCAATCGAATTAGTAAACCAGTAAATCGATATGTTAGTGAGGATATGATCAAGTGAAAAAGACCTTTCCATATCTCCGTCACAGTCACTCCAACCTTGAAATTTTTCTACCATCCAGCTGGCAAGACCGGTTGGGGAATCACTTAGGGCAAAAGCCAGTGTTTCCGGCTTTGTTCTATGAAGGGCACTATAAGCACCTTCTCGGTCCAACCACTCAGCAACGATGTCTAAGTAAGCTTGCTCTTCTTCGCTAACAGATGGTGTATTTTGAGTGAGGGGTGGCTTGTAGCTTCCAGGAATATAATTGAGATGAAGTCCCCTCACCCGTTCAGGGTACATGAATGCTAACCATGTTGAGACCCCTGCTCCAATATCCCCTCCCTGAACCAAATATCTTTCATAACCCAAACGATCCATAAGTTTTGCCCAAAGCGTAGCAACGTATTTGGACCCCACTCCCGGCCGTGTGGGTTTACTCGAAAATGCAAAGCCCGGCAAAGTGGGAATAATAACGTCAAATGCCTCTTCAGCATGTCCCACCATATAGCGATGGGGTTGTTAGATAAGGTATTAGTTCTAACATCTCTACAAATGATCCTGGCCACCCATGAGTCAGCAACAGTGGTCGTTCGGATGGCCCTTCACCCCGAACGTGCACAAAGTGTATATCTAAGCCGTCCACATGTTCAATAAACTGTGGGAAATGGTTTAACCATGCTTCCTGTTCACGCCAGTTGTATTCCGAGCCCCAATAATCAACTAATCCCTTCAAAAAGGAGTAGTCTGTCCCTAGAGCCCATGGTTCTATAGAGAAACTTGAAGGCCATCGAACCTGTAAAATGAAGAAGGCTGTAGTTATCGAACCATGTTTGAAAGATATCTTGTAAAGCATGATATTCATCCATTTCAAACTATGGAGTTATGGAGTATTGAGGCGATTAAACAAACCGTTATGAGTGGGCTTGGATTTTCTTTTTTGCCTTATATTACAGTTAAAGAAGACGTGGATAGAGGAAAACTTAAAATTGTAAGTCATTCCGAAAAGTTCGATCCGATATATTCTCATATGCTGATTAAAAAGAAAAAGTGGTTATCTCCAACAGTGAAAGCTTTCTCTGAACTTGTCATAAAGTCGATCCGTGAAACGGATAACGAGCTCGAAAGTTCAAGATGACTACTATTTGTTGGATAATTGGTAATCGGGCCATGTTCTTGTCCCTCGACATTCCTTCCATGTCTCGTCAGCATATTGATCAAACAATTCGCCGCGATATAAAATAATATCGGGCAAGTCAGCGCTTGATATAAGAGACAAACGCAGTTTTGTCTTAAATGCATTGTTTGTGGATGGAGAAACCTACTGATTTTTCAGTTCGATTCCCAGCTTTTCTTATGTCCATTTGGTATGATTTCTCCTAGTTTGAACTTAACATCTGGACCCCATGGTCACAAATACGTAATTGTTACCGGTTGATCGTATTTACCGTTCTTAATCTCCAGCCTAGCACATGTAGTTTTTGTGTCACCCGGCTTGTGACCGCTCGCTATTGCTGCTGCAATCATTCATACTAATTACTCGTATATTTTATCCAGTCATGTTCAGCATACAACGTATGGACATAGTGTGTTTAACTAAAGCCAACTTTAAAGTTTCACCCGTCGATTGCGCTTGCTTGGAATAACAGGTCGGATATCTCGATTTTGCAAAAGGTCCAGAATGCCATTGGTATCGTAATTTACGTTCCTTTCGATTCGCTTTTTTTAGAAAATAGAATGATATTGTTATTTTTGATAGAACATGTTATGATTGCGCCAAATAAAACCATTATTTGCAATCAAATTACATATTAATATTTAATAACCCAATGTTTATGATTACTATACTTTCTCCAACACATAACTGGAGTTGTCATTAAATGAACAGAGACCAGTATATGGTGACTCTCCTCTCGTAGTTCACTTTTAAATTCAACAAATGTAAGCGATTTCATTTCTATTTCTCGTGCCCTCTTCACAGTACTTCTCCTTACGGGTAGAGGTCTGAGCATATTCTTGAGTTTGATAAATTTACGGATAGCTCGGCTTTGGACCATATAAAAAAACGGAGGTTATGTTATGATCAGAAAATGTTTAGTTTTATTTCTCTCCTTCGCGTTATTGCTCGGTGTCTTTCCCATGCTAAATGTAGATGCTGCCAATCGGCCACTGGCTAAACTCCCTGGAAATTCCAACCCTCTAATGGATCATAAATTGGGAGCTGACCCCTATTCATTGGTATATGATGGAAGGGTGTATGTCTATATGTCAAGTGATACGTATGTGTATAACAATGATGGATCGATTAAAGACAATGACTTCAGTGCCCTGGATCGCATCCAGGTCATATCCTCCGCGGACATGGTGAACTGGACGGATCACGGAGCGATACCAGTCGCAGGTGCCAACAACAAGAACAACGGTAGAGGCATTGCCAAATGGGCCTCGAACTCTTGGGCTCCAGCAATTGCGCATAAAAAATTGAATGGCAAAGATAAATTCTTTCTTTATTTTGCCAATGGTGGAGCAGGCATTGGAGTCCTGACAGCAGACACGCCGATCGGACCTTGGACAGACCCCCTCGGTAAAGCGCTTGTGACACATAGTACGCCTGGAATGGCTGGTGTGACATGGCTTTTTGATCCAGCTGTGCTGGTGGACGATGATGGCACAGGGTACCTGTATAGCGGTGGGGGAATTCCTAACGAATCCGATCCTACTTCCATTGCTAATCCTAAAACAGCTAGAGTGAGCAAGTTGGGGGCCGATATGATCAGTGTTGTTGGAAGCGCAACCACCATTGATGCACCTTACCTATTTGAAGATTCCGGTATTCATAAGTACAATGGCAAATACTATTATTCCTACTGTATTAACTTTGCCGGAACACACCCGACACAGTACCCTGCAGGTGAAATCGGCTATATGGTCAGCGACAACCCGATGGGCCCCTTCACTTATAAAGGCCATTTCCTGAAAAACCCCCATACATTCTTCGGCGTTGGCGGCAACAACCACCATGCTGTATTTAACTTTAAAAATGAGTGGTATGTCGTGTATCATGCCCAAACGGTCAGCAAGGCACAAATTGGCACTGGAAAAGGCTATCGCTCTCCGCACATTAATAAGCTGGTGTACAATACCGATGGAAGCATCCAAGAGGTACAAGGGAATATGATTGGAATAGCTCAGCTATCCAATCTGAATCCATATACCAGAGTTGAAGCGGAGACCCTTGCGTGGCAGGCGGGTATTACGACCGAGCCCACTCAAGCCACTGGCGGTCCGGTCAGTAATCTGAATGTGACCAATATTCACAATGGGGACTGGGTCGCTGTCGGGAAGGCTGATTTTGGCTCTACCGGAGCAAAGACGTTCAAAGCCAATGTTGCCACAAATGTCGGTGGTAGTATTGAAGTACGTCTTGACAGTGAGACAGGCCCTTTAGTCGGCACCTTAAAAGTACCTTCAACTGGAGGTATGCAGACCTGGAGAGAAGTAGAGACCACGATCAATAATGCAACTGGGGTTCACAACATTTATCTGGTGTTTACTGGGACAGGAAACGGCAATCTATTTAATTTGGATGCCTGGCAGTTTACCCCCAACACGGGGAGTAATACGGGGACAAAGGTTGAAGCTGAGAACATGAACATTGGCGGCACTTATGCGGGCAAGATCAGTACACCTTTTGACGGGGCTGCTCTGTATGCCACTGCTGACTATGCATCATACTCACAGTATTTTGCCAACCCTACGCATAATATCTCAGTACGGGGGGCTTCAAGCAATGCTAGTACGGCCAAAGTGGACTTGGTTATTGGAGGAGTAACTGTGGGTTCCTTTTATTTCACGGGCAAAACGCCGACTGTCCAAACCTTATCCAACATTACTCACGCTACCGGAGATCAGGACGTCAAACTCACCTTGACGAGCGATGACGGAACCTGGGATGCCTACGTGGATTTTATTGAATTTTCATTGTGATCGCTCGTATTTGTCTTAGTCCAAATGTTTACTAGATTGAGAATGTCTGAATACTTCATCCTCAGTGACTTACAAGTGTAACCCATGGAAAACGCCCTCTGGTGCTCGGGATTTGCTAGGGAAGCTCCCTAGTGTAATCTCGGGCACCATTTTACCTTAAATGGGTCCCTTCATATCTGTATTACAAAAATTGACATTTCGTATGAAAATAAGTAGTATAATTAGAAACATTTATGAATTTCTCGTTCCTCTCTATTCAAATTTCTGATCCTATTTAATTTAAGGAGTGAAAATGCTATGTGCGCACGAATGCTAAAAGCGAATGCAAGGAATGTAATCGGTAATTATTGCAAATGGATCGCGACTGGTATGATTTTAACTCTCACGGGATGCTCCCTTGCATCCGCCGCCCCTTCGCCCTCTTCCTCAAGTAAAACCAATAGTGAACCCGTCTCCTCCCTAGTTACATTTCAATTGCAAGAGGCTACAATTGCTCAGATGCAGGACGCGATGAAGTCAGGAGCACTGTCGAGTGTCGAACTCACCGCCCTGTACCTTAATCGCGTATATGCCTATGATTCTAGTGGCATTCGGCTGAATTCCATCCCTGTTCTGAACCCCGACGTACTAAAAGAAGCCGCTCAGGCTGATCAACTAAGGGCACAGGGTATTAAGACCGGTCCACTGCAAGGCATCCCCTACACGGTTAAAGACAGCTACAAGGTTAAGGGACTCACTGTCGCTTCTGGATCTCCGGCTTTCAAAAATCTGATGGCAAAAGACGATGCCTTTACAGTAGAGAAGATACGCAAATCCGGTGGGGTGCTCATTGGTAAAACCAACATGCCGCCAATGGCAGCAGGGGGAATGCAAAGAGGCGTTTATGGCCGTGCTGAAAGTCCGTACAATCCAAATTATTTGGCTGCAGCTTGGTACTCTGGCTCCTCTAACGGATCTGGCGTATCAACAGCCGCCAACCTCGCTGCCTTCGGTATGGGGGAAGAAACGGTATCCTCTGGAAGATCACCAGCATCTAACAATGGTTTAATTGCCTATACGCCGTCGCGAGGCTTAATCTCCATACGGGGGAATTGGCCGCTCTTCCCTATACGGGATGTCGTTGTCCCACATACGAGGACTGTTGAGGACATGCTCCGCTTGCTTGACGTAATCGTTGTAGAGGATAAGATCACCAAGGGCGATTTCTGGCGAGAACAGAAAGCCGTTCGGCTCCCTTCTGTCAACAGTGTCCGTCCCAAATCCTATTTACAGCTACGAGACATTCAAGCTTTGAAAGGGAAACGCATTGGCGTTCCGAAAATCTATATTGGTAAGGACCATGAAACCACAACTCCCATCAAATTCAGACCTTCGATACAAGCATTATGGGAAAAAGCTGTAAAGGATTTAACTGCTCTTGGAGCTGAGGTTGTGGAAGTTGACTTCCCCTTGCAGGCGAACAGCGAGAAGGACCGGCCAACAGCGAAAACACCTGAAGAGCGTGGTTTGATGCCAGCAAAGTGGGCTGAAAAGGAATTCGGGTTGCTAAATCCTTATGCAGCTGAGGAATTCCTTAAAAGTGTGGGCGATCCGAATTTCCCGTCATGGGCTAATATCGACCCTGCAACCGTCTTCCCGAATCCGCCCGGTTCGGTAGATGCCAAACGTGGCAGAGACCTTGGCCACTATGACGTATTCATTGAAACCATAAAAAAAGGGGTCACCCCATACGAACAAATTCCTCAGTTTCATGAAGGACTACGGGGGCTTGAAAATGTGCGAAAGATTGATTTTGAAAATTGGATGAAGCAGAACAACCTTGATTTTATTGCATTCCCGGCAAATTCGAATATCGGCAAAGCTGACTCCGATGTGAATGAAACATCCTATGAGGAGGCTTGGGAGAATGGCAACTATTTCTCCAATACGAATTTCATTCTACGCGAGTACGGGATCCCAAGTGTATCTGTGAGTATGGGCGCTATGAAGGATACCGGAATGCCCGTTAATCTGACGATGGCAGGCGCCGCATACAGTGATAATGACCTGCTTCGTTACGCTTATTCCTATGAGCAAGCGACCAAAAACCGTCCTATTGCTGCACGCACGCCAGCGCTTGAGGATGAAACCTTTTCCTATAACCCGCAAACTGCTCTCCCACCCTCTAAACGCAAGGAAACAGGAGCCCCTGAACTTAAGTTGAATGCTTCGATCACGGATGATGTTCTCGCTTTGGAAGGTTCAGTCACAGATCAAAGCGATATCGCACAGCTTAAAGTTTATGTCAATGGCATTCGTGTCGTTATTACAGAAGATAAAACCAATTGGTCAGCAACGCTTCCAACTACTAAATACAAACAGGGTGGTGTCTCCCAAGCCGATACGCTGCATATTCTCGTGCTGGCCAAGGATATTTATGGAAATACCTCTGGTCAAGTCAAGTCTGTCACTTTACCACAATAACGAAGGACATCATAGAACTCACTTTTGGATATTTGTTGAATAAAAACAATTCGGTGTGTCTTCCTCTGCATGCACGCATAAATTAGATCATCATAAATAATCACACAGCAAGCCTGTTCAGAAACGAATATGAGGTTCAACTCTGAGGGCACATTTGGATATTTAACACTGATACAATCGAGGGAGAAGACATTAAGATAGGATCAGCTATGTATAAATCATTGTGTTGATCGCAGCAAGGGAAACCATCGATAACTCCTGAAGGCTCCTGATTATTGCTACTCATTAAATAATGTGTTTTTTCGATCATCAAATAAATAAATAAGTTCTTAAAGTACTCCCCCCAAAAAATTAAAATCAGTTGATCAGTTGATTTTTTGGGGGGAGACTTTGTGTCATGGATAAAAGGACGGATAACCGCCCTTTTATCCATGACAGGTTGCATTTAATACCGTCCATTATGACAGAGGCTATTACTTAGCGTATTCAGCCATTACAATATTTCGATATACCCTTCGGTTCCATACACGCGAATTCGTTGCCCATCTTTTATCAGTTTGGTCGCATTCTCCACTCCCACAACGGCTGGCAAGCCATATTCACGTGCGATAACGGCTCCATGGGTCATCAGTCCGCCCACCTCCGTAACCAAGCCTTTTATGGATAAAAATAATGGAGTCCAGCTGGGATCGGTAAAGGCGGTAACTAGTATATCGCCATCTTCCAGATCAGCCCCTTCTATATTCAGGATCACACGTGCCCGCCCCTCTATAATGCCCGAAGAAACAGCGAGGCCTACAATAGCTTCGGCAGGGATATTTTCTCGTTTGTACTGACCCGTAATGATTTCGCCATCAGACGTGATAACACGTGGCGGAGTTAGTTTTTCATATAATCTGTACTCATCTTTTCGTTTGGCGATGACCTGGTAATCCAGTTTATTTGTGCGTATGGTTTCCTGTAATTCTTCAAAAGCGAGATAGTAAATATCTTCTTTTTCATGAAGAACGTTGGCTTGTACGAGTTGTTCCGCTTCCTTTAGTAAAGCCTGTTTATAAATAAAGTAGCGACTAACAATGTCGTATTTCGGATATTCACGATAACCGATGAAATTCCGAATCAGGTCGATCATTTGTTTTGTCTCTTCGGCTTTTTGTTCACCACCCGGTAATTGTTTCAATCGGGCTAATAAGTCCTGTTCTTTTTTCAAAGCTTCCTGTCGCCCTTGCTCAAACTTTCGTTTACTGGTGCCAGGATCAAGGTTTTTGATGTTACTGAGGATCATAGGTACCAGTGTACTTGGTTTTTCACTCCAGCGTGTTCTTGTAATATCGATCTCCCCGGCACATCGCATTCCATATTTGTCGAGATAAACAGCAATAGCATCACGCACCTGCTGCCCACCTTCGAATTGAACCAGTTCATCCAAAAAGTTATCATCCTTTACTTGTTGTAAATACTCAATTATTTCCGGATAGGGACGAATCACATCTGCAACATCCAGTAGCTCCATACCCATTTCAGAAGTGACGTTGTTAGGTACAGATAGGGAAAGTGTGTCTGCTACGTTTTTTTCACCTAACCATTCATTCATTTTTTCATTGATCCATGCTGAAGCATGCATGGCGGCCATAATCACATTCAAATTTTTCAGATCTGACGCTCGCTGCCTCCGTTGCTGCATATCTTCCAGGATACAATCAAATACATCCAATCCTGATTTCGTTTGGATATTATGTTTTAATGCTGATAACGATGTCTCACTACTCTTAATCAAAACAGCAACAATTTCCGGGTCGTTTCCTGCTTCTGCCAGAATATCCGCAGATGACATACCCTTATGGCTTTTAACGGGCCCCGGTTCGCTTGTGTCATATGGGTCCGATTTTATAAAATCTCCCCGCTCTATGATGGTAATAAGCGCGTCTTTTATGAGCGGATCGGAGTGCCCTAAAACATCCAATAAATTTTGCTTGCCAGCCGGTGAAGCCAGGCCCATCGTGATATCCACAAACAGCCTTCCGCCACCAGTTCTAAACATGGGTGTGGCACCCGTTAACATCCAAACAGATAACCCCAGTGGTTTAATAGGATCAGTCATCATTTGCTGATGGCCGACAGATACATACACGTGATTCTTCTGGTCATTTGCTTCAGGAATGGGATATAAAGTGGTGATCGGCCGGCTCTGGACAATATAAAATGTATCATCAGCCAAACACCATTCGATGTCTTGGGGGCAGCCGAAATGTTCTTCGATCTGTCTTCCAATGCGTGCCAGTTGTAAAATCTGCTGATCCGTAAGGGTTTGCGTCTTTTGCTGATCAGAATTGAGCTGTTTGGTCTCAGTTCCGCCTTCTCTTCGTCCATAGATAGCCAATTTTTTGGTTGCTATCCTCTTATCGACGATTTCCCCTTGCTGTACTTTATAACAATCGGCAGAGACTAAGCCAGAGACCAGTGCTTCTCCAAGTCCGAAACTGGCATCGATAGAGAGCAGCTTTCGGTTGCAAGTGATGGGATCAGCGGTAAATAAAATCCCTGAAGCCTGTGGGAACACCATTCTTTGAACGATAACAGATAAATAAACTTGGCTGTGATCAAATCCATTCTGCATTCGGTAAATTACCGCGCGTTCCGTAAATAAAGAAGCCCAACATTTGCGGATATGCTCCAAGATAGATTCTTTGCCAATAATATTTAAATAGGTGTCTTGTTGACCAGCAAAAGAGGCATGTGGCAAATCTTCGGCAGTCGCACTAGAACGCACGGCATAAGCATATTCATCGCCAAACTGGGAGAGATAGTGAGCAACTGCTTTCGCAACATCGGAAGGAATGGCTACTTCCATAATGGCATGTCGAATCTTCTTGCTGATTTCATAAATTTGTTCTCGATCTTCTACTTTAAGCGTAGTTAGCCGATCCAACAAAGCATGAATCATTTCGTTTTGTTCGATGGCTTTTTGATATCCCACTGTTGTAACACAAAACCCCTCTGGTACTTGTATTCCTTCCATTTTGCTTAATGCTCCTAAGTGCAGCCCTTTTCCACCAACAAGCAAAAGCTGAGTGTTATCCATTTCTTGAAAATCTAGAACCAGTGAATTCATTCAACATCTCTCCTAACCATTAAATTGAGAAAAAAACATTTGACAAGACTTTAGCGGCATGATAAGATTTAATTGTAAGATGTAATACTTATGCCTACCATATCTTCATAAGACGTAATCTGATTATATCATCGTGTCTGTTTTATATGCAATATAAAAGAACCTGATAATACTATCCAGGTTCTTTTTTGATTTCCGCTATCACTTCTTAAAATAAAAAAAGCCGCGATTTCACAGCAATGAATGGGGTAAAATTCTTATTACCCGACAGGTGCTGCATGACAAGAATATTATCTCATTCCAAGTCGATCTACCTTACAACACCTGCTTTGCTCGATCAAACAAATTCCGATATATAACCTGTCCACGAGTACACTTCTTCGAATTGTTGGATATGCTTCAAAATACACTGCTTTACGACTGCCTCCAATCATATGTTTGTTCCCTTTGCCAAATTTACTTTCACTTACGTTTGTTCTAGCTTTGCAAAAGCCGGTACAACAGCGCCTCTCCCTTATTCTCAAACGTTCGCTGTGTTTCCAGAAATTCAGGTACCTCTGGCAGCCGAGAGGGTCTGTACCCGGGCCCACCACAACCGCAGGAGTGGTAAGCGTATCCTTGTTGATATAGTAGCTCTACCTTTTTCCACTGTTTGATATCCGTTTGCTTCGGAGCCTGAAAATCATGCCCCATGTCATGCATGGATGCCTGGCATTGCGGACAGACATGGACAATCCGTTCATATTCATCCTTCGGCATTTTAAACCGTGATGTCTGCTTATATACTTTCCTGCAGGTAAAGCAGGCAAAGATATCTTTATATGGGCCGTATATTGCATATCTGCACATACGGTTACCCCCTTTATAATCTAGAATTGGTCTGGCATTTTTTACTTACATCATGGAAATATTTCAGTATTTTTTCAATTGTAATCTTGAGGAAGAGTACTAATTATTCCATAATTGTATTCTAGAGGGTTACACCTGACATGTATACAAGGGCGAAAAATCCTGGGAGAATTTCTCTAGTTTGATCACCGCCTGACGGATAATAAAAATACTCACGAGCAGAAATAGAATGACACAGACCAGCACGTTTCCGCCCATAAATTTTGCTACAATCTCGCATTTCTTACTCGATCTTTCACCCACCTATCTACCTCGTAGAACAGCCTCCATGAATTACCCACTTTTCGATATTCATAGCTGTTAATAAGCTAGCTGCCTTATTTTTTGATATAATCAGCGAACTTCCGAAGAAAATCGAGCGAATGGATATCCTCTCTGAGATGATGATGAACCAGATCATCCATTTTGCTTGTTTCCTTATTCAGCATGTATTCAAGCATAGCTTGGTGCTCATGCCAGATACCCATCAGCTTCCCTGTTTCCAGCATATGCAGCTTGCGATATCTGATATAGTGAACATTCGACTGCTGAATGAGCTGCCAAAGAAACCCCCGCCCTACCAATTGGAACATGGTTTGGTGGAATTGATCATCCAGACTGAGAAATTGATCCGTAGCATGATCTTCCTCGATCACAGCTCTTTGTCTGTCCAGAATCTCGCTCAACTTCTGTACATCGCTTAATGCAATTTGCGAAGAAAGCTCCTTCATAATCTCCTTTTCCAATGCGCTTCTTAAGTAAATAATTTGTTCAACGGACTCCAGATCAATATAGGACACAATGTTCCCCTTCTTGGGATAAATATCAATGTAGGACTCCAGCGCAAGCTGCTTCAATACATCGCGCAGCGGAGTTCTGGACAGCTGGAAGCGTTCTGACAAGGTCGTCTCGCTGAGCATAGTACCAGGCTTTAAGGTCAGCGACAAAATATCATTTTTCAAAAGCTGCTTGATTTCATCTTTTGTAAACATATCATTCCTACCTTCACCTTATAATTCTAATTTTATTATAAAGCATTTTGAGGTGACGAACTCCTCTAAAATTATCATTGACAAGTACAAACCCTATAATTTATGATCAATTCAATCTTGTATACAAGAAAAATGAAATACAATCAGGGAGGGCATTGTTATGAATATGACCTGGAGATGGTATGGAGAAGACAACGACAATATTACACTGGATCATATCCGGCAGATTCCGGGAGTTATGGGCATTGTCTGGTCTTTACATGATAAGGTAGCCGGTGAAGTATGGGAAATGGAGCGAATTCAGGAGGTAGCTGATCAGATTATGAGCAAGGGCTTTAGTACGGCGGTCGTAGAAAGTGTAAATGTCCACGATGATATCAAAATCGGCCTGCCATCCCGCGATCAATATATTGATATTTATATCGACACCATTCGAAAATTAGCCAAAGTGGGAGTCAAGGTGATTTGCTATAACTTTATGCCTGTCTTTGACTGGACAAGAACGGAGCTATATAAGGAACTGCCTGACGGGTCCAACGCCCTCTTTTATGAAAAGGCTGCCATTACCGAGGACCCCCGCCAAATGGTGGATCGGATTCTCGAAGGAGCAGGAAAGTTCACCATGCCTGGCTGGGAACCGGAACGGTTGGCGAGACTGGATGAACTTTTTGCTGCTTACGCGGATGTCACAGAAGACAAGTTGTTTGACAACCTGAAATATTTTCTGGAGCGCATCATCCCGGTCTGCGAGGAGGTTGACATCAAGATGGCCATTCATCCTGATGATCCGGCATGGCCCATCTTCGGGTTACCGAGAATTGTCCGTAGTCGTGAGACCATCCAACGCATCCTAAATGCAGTGAACAGCCCATATAATGGTCTAACCTTCTGTACAGGCTCACTGGGGAGCAATCCCGAGAATGATTTGCCTGCCATGATTCGGGAGTTTCATGATCGTATTCATTTTGCTCATATTCGTAATGTCAAGGTGTTTGAGAATGGCGATTTTATTGAAGTGTCACACCGTGGGAAGGACGGAAGCGTCGATGTACCGGAAGTAGTTAGAGCTTATCACGAGAACGGCTATCAGGGATATGTACGCCCGGATCACGGCAGACATCTATGGGGGGAAGAAAAGAATTGTCGGCCAGGTTACGGTTTGTATGATCGTGCACTGGGAGTTATGTACTTGCTTGGTGTCTGGGATAGTCTCGCTCAAGGCAAAGGAGTGAAATAAATGCTCCAACTTGACCGGAAAAGCCTTTCAAACAAGGCGGCCTGGGAAGCAGCAGGCATCGAACTGCCGAGATATGATCTAGAGCTTGTAGCCAATAACACCCGAGTTAGACCGCAATGGGTGCATTTCGGCGCAGGTAATATTTTTCGAGGGTTGGTAGCCAACGCGCAGCAACAACTGCTGAATAGATTGAAAGCGGATACAGGTATTGTAGCGGCCGAAGTCTTTGATTTTGAAATGATTGACAAAGCCTATAAGCCTTACGACAATCTAACCTTACTGGTGTTGATGAGTGCAGACGGAAAATTTCACAAAAGTGTGATCGCAAGCATCGTCGAAAGCCTCGCAGCAGAGCAAAATCGTCTCGACGACTATCTCCGTCTGATTGGAATATTTGAGAATCCAACTCTTCAAATGGCCAGCTTCACCGTCACAGAAAAAGGATACGCCCTTACCGGGCCCGACGGCAAGTATCTGGCTGTTGTGGAGAGGGATTTAGCGAATGGTCCTGAACAGCCGGTGCATGTGATGAGCATAGCTACTTCGCTTGCCTATCGGCGTTATCTGAAGGGGCAGCATCCAATGACCTTTGTAAGCATGGATAATTGCTCCCATAACGGTGATCTGTTAAAGGATAGTATGATTACTATCGCCAAGGAGTGGACTCGCGGAGGCCTGGTAGAGAAAGGATTTGCAGACTATCTGCAAAATGAGGAGAAAATAACCTTTCCGCTGACCATGATTGATAAAATCACCCCTCGCCCTTCCTTGCAGGTACAATCTACTCTTCGGGAGCTGGGGTTAGTTGACATGGAGATGATCGTTACCTCCAGGCATACGTATACGGCTCCCTTTGTCAATGCTGAGGTTAGCGAGTATTTGGTCATTGAAGACAAGTTTACGAACGGGAGACCTGCACTGGAGGAAGCTGGCATCATCTTCACGAATCGGGATACAGTGGACAAAGTGGAAAAGATGAAAGTCACTACTTGTCTCAATCCCCTGCATACAGCGCTAGCCCTCTCTGGGTGTCTGCTTGGATATCAGCTCATTGCAGATGAAATGAAGGATCACACATTGCGTCGTATGGTGGAAACCATCGGCTACAAGGAAGGCTTACCTGTTGTAGTTAATCCTGGAATTATCCAACCCAAACCGTTCATTGACGAGGTATTGCAGGAACGCTTCGCCAATCCCTATATTCCGGATACGCCACAGCGGATTGCAACAGATACCTCTCAAAAGATGAGCATCCGTTTTGGCGAAACCATAAAATCGTATGTTAGCACAGCAGGGCTCGATCCTGCCAACTTGACTGCTATTCCCTTGACCATTGCGATTTGGTGTCGCTATTTGCTGGGGGTGGATGATCAAGGAGTACCCTTCACACTCAGTCCGGACCCGTTACTGGATACATTGCAGGGATATTTGCAGAATACGAAGCTAGGAGATCAGACCTCCGGGGTTCGCTGCCTCCTTGAGGATGAAAAACTGTTCGGCGTCCGATTATATGAAATTGGTCTGGGCGACAAGATTGAAGCCATGTTTCATGAAATGCTGGCAGGTCCCGGAGCAGTCCGAAGCACGATAGAGAAGTATGTGAACTAGAACTTACATTCACGCAATCCTCCTGACACGCGACTTTGGTTAGGTGAATTGCGATTGTGACACACATCTGGCATATTTCATTGTGGTTTCATCAGTTAGAAGCATATAAAAGGCTCGCGGTTTATTACACTCCAGAAGCATCACTCAACATTATGAGGTTACCTTTGTGGGTTTCACATAGTTCATCTTAAATTTCGTATCGTCTTGTCATATCCTAATTTTATTTTATTTCGCCTAGTAGGAAGACAGGTCATAACAAATCTATTATAAGTTATTATCAAACCCAAGGAGCAGCTACCATTGCCAAACTGCTCCTTAGTTTTGATAAAGCCGTCAATCCGTACCTTCGTCCACCATGGGCTCACTACGCTTCACCTCAAGCACATTTTTGCTCAGGAAGTAGGCGGGTCCAGCAGACCGGGCATGACAATGGCTGCGTGTTAGTTGAACGTTTCCCGTTGCCTCCAACACTGCGTAATAAAAAAACGACTTGATCAGTTGCCTACGTAACTGACGCCGTATAGACCAGTTCCAACCATGCCCGCTTCAGCAAGCATCTTACCAGTTAAATTCGCTCTAAGCCCTCAAATGGACACCAGACGAATTTCAAAAATCCGAGATCATTAACTTGTGGTAGTTCAATCATAAATGATCTGCTTTCAATAAAAGAATAAGCACTTTAACAAGAATATCAATTACGAGCAGGTCTGGAATAAGATAAATAGTTTTTGTATTTTTTTAATCTTTCAGGCAACTCGCTAGCCTTGGAATTAGGCTTTAATGAAACTTTATATAATTCATCCGCGTGCTCGAATTTCCCGGAGATTAGAATATGAGAATGCACTCTATCTTCCTCCGCGACATTGAATTTAACTTTGCCTTGTTCAACCTCCAAAGTGCCCTTTACACCGCAAATTCCGCATATTGCAGGATAATTATCATCATGATTCCTGATTTCAACGAGTTTGGAATGACAGATTGGACATAAACCAGATTCGCCAATATATTTCGCTTCCGTATTCGGATTCATTAGTGTTTCAGCCACATGACGACCAGATTGCCTAGCTCTGTTCAATTCATTTTCCTTGAAGACTACTGATCCAGGCAAGCCAACCCAATTGACCAGCATTTTGTCTATAACATTGATTTGCATCGGCAGCGTGAAAAGATGGAGCATTGGCAGTGCAAGTGTGTCCCACTCACTCCCCCCTACAGCTATAAGAGAAGCCACTCTTGGTTTAAAGCTTCTTTCATCTGGGCCTTTACCAGTAGTTATTCCTCTTTCTTCGCGTTGCTTTTTGGCAATCATTCGGAAGGCAATGTCATGGGAGGGGCCCATCCGATCATTCAGAGTCTTCAACAGTCCACTCGGACTTTTCTCATAAATGGCTGAGCTCAAAATTAACCCGTCGCATTCCATTATTTTTTCTTCAATAAATCCATAATCATCGTTCTTTATCACACAATCTCCTGAGCCACACTTTTCAAGCAGGCTCACTACACAAGCATTACAACCGGTGCAAGGTTTAATTTGCAGGTCATTAAGACGTATAAGCTCTACCTCGGCACCCAGTTCTTCAGCACCCATCAGAGCTTCCTTAACAAGGATTTCTGAATTGCTCATTCTTCTACCGCAACTGATTCCTAAAATTTTCATTAATATCCTCCTGCTATTTATATTACTCATTTTTTTGATGAAAGTGTTATTTATTGCAGCATGTAATAATTTCAGTATATATAATAAAAACGTTATATCCCATGTGCTGGAATTTAAATATGGTCCGATATAGTGACGATGTTTTGTAATATTGCACAAGGACTAAAAAGCCTCTGGAGGCAGCTCTCGTAAAAATTCAAAAAATAATCAGAAAACTTAGCGACTGTTATCTTTCCTTGCCCGAAGAGGCCATGCAAACAAAAGAAATCAGTGAATTTACTATCCTGCGGTTGAGTTCCGTTTTTCAGGCTGATACCGCTTATATAGGCAAGCTTTCGGATTTGCCAAAGGACTTTCCTACGGACACTCCACTTTTTTGCATTCAGGACTGTGATGCACTTGTAGACTCCTATACTTGCCTTACCCTTCTGCCAAATAAACTAGATCTGCTGGATCTTTCGGGAAAGATTTCATCTATACTTGCTCATGAGAATCGACTCATTGAGCATATGCACACTCTGATATCCGCACTTTACTCAAACAAAGGTTTGCAATACTTGACAAACGAGGCCTCCCGCATTTTTGGTAATCCGGTAATCATTATCGACGCAGGCTATAAGTTACTCGCTATGTGTCAAGCACCCATTCCCAGCCGGCCTGATATCGAACAGCAGCGAAATTTAGGCTATATTCTTGACAGTAATATTGAGAGCATGAAGAAATCCAATCTGTACGAACTGACCCGTAGGGCTCTTATTCCTTATTATTCACGCGATCCCGAGACCAACGACTGTTGGATAACAGCTTTTGTGTACGTACATGGTATAGAATTTGCACAGGTCAGTGTTATGGAACTGAATCGTAAATTTATAGATATTGATTTTGAACTCGTACAATTTCTTTGTGAGCTGGTTTCGGTAGAATTGCAAAAGAACGACTTTTATAATTGCAATCAAGGAATGATGCATAATTTTTTGCTTTCCGAACTGCTTACAGGCGAGCTCAAGGATGCTAATGTCATTGCAATGCGACTGGCTCATCTGGAATGGGCGCTTACACCTTACCTGAGAGTGATGACCTTGACAGACCTGAAGAATGGCTTTTTTGACGGGAAAGTTCAGCTGGTTGCACAGCATATGATCCAATTACTTCCGGATAGCCGTTGGATCGTATATCAGGGACGTATTGTATTTCTCATTTCCCTCGTTGATTCATCCTGTAAAATTATTGCTGAAGACAAACGAATTCTGGAATTTCTCCAAGCAAACGGCCTAACTGCTTCGCTGAGTGACTACTTTAGTCATTTAACATTTTTGCGAAAATATTATAAGCAATGCCTAACCGCCATCGAGATTGGTTTCCAACTTAATTCTAACAAGCCAGTGTATATGTATGAGGACTATCTCTGCGAGCATATTGGAAAGATCATATCGGAACAGAACGATCTTGCTGACTTCTGCCATCCGATTATCCAGAAGCTAATTGCTTATGACAATGCTCACAAAACAAGTTTGCTTTCTACCCTTGAAGCCTATCTTCGATATGTGGACACTCCAAATCTTGCTGCTAAAACACTTTTTATTCATAGAAATACTTTATTCTATCGAATCAACAGGATACGTGAGCTTTTCGAGATTGATCTAAGCGATGGTGATATTCGTCTGAAGCTTCAAATGACTCTTCATTTTCTAAAACTGAATACACAACGCGGCGATCCTCAAGATCAGAGATAGAAGGCTATGCAAATGCAACTGTATTCTCTTTACTGGCAACAGCCCAAAAGCATTCTGTTAGTTTGCTGCTGTTCTAAGATGACCCATTTTTCTAATACTATCATTATTTAACTTACCAACTTTAGGCCAACTGCTGAACCGAGTACCATCGCAATGAACAGAATTCTCGCGGTATTACGCGGTTCACTGTAAAAGATCATACCCAATATGGCTCCGCCGGATGCTCCAATACCAGTCCAGACAGCGTAGGCCGTTCCCATTGGTAGTGTTTCCATGGCCAGGGATAGAAACAAGAAACTCAATCCAAAGCCTGCAAGCAGGTAAAAAGCAGACAGGAAATTCCGGTCTTTATGGAGCTTATTAATCATGAGAACTCCCATCATCTCAAATACGCCTGCCAAAATTAGAAATACCCAGTTCATACGTCAGTGCACCTCTTTTCCTTATTTCTTCTCTTTGCTCTGTATTTTGAGCCCTACAACTCCCAGCAGAAGCCCCCCGATCAGCAACAATTTAGATCCCTGTACCTCAGCACCAAACAACAAAATTTCTGCCAATACAGTGCCTGCCGTTCCTAACCCGACAAACACTGCATACACTGTACCTACCGGAAGCGTACGGGAAGCCATAATCATGAGTATGAAACTTACTAAAATGGCAACTAAAGTGCCCCCCCACTCTAACCATCCGCTGGCATGTTTCAGGCCGATGACCCAGCCAACTTCAAATAATGCCGCAATTACAACAGATAACCATGTCTTGTTCATTCTGTATTTCCTCCTTTTTGAAAATGCTGCAATATAATATGAATTTAAAGCAGCAATAAAAAAAGCCTGAGAGAATACTGCATACAGCAGTTTTTCTCCCAGGCTTTTATCCCTCCGTGGCACAGTACGATGACTGTGAGTTTTCTCTCGGACCAGCCGATACTATATCGCGGAACCCTAGAAAACACTTTTGAATTCAATTATAGTTGACATTATACACATTAGTGAATAAATTACAGTAAAAAATAATAAGAATTCGTATATACCTAAACTTATATCATTGTTTTGGTCATTATGAAATCAATTTGTTCTTCATCACCCATATAAAAAGAGTGTGCGCCAGTTTGAACAAACCCCATTTTCTTATAAAAACAATAGCGTTTTCATTTTTTTCCCATACACCAAGCCGGATTTTCTTTTTATTATGTTCCATCGCAATTTGCATAGCTTCATTTAGCAGATATTTACCAAGCCCATGTTTTTGAAATTTGTTTTTTATATAAATCCTCTCAATTTCGAGCGACTCATCACCCATTTTTTCGGATTGGGCCTCATTTATATTTACCTTTAAATATCCAGCAAGTTCTTCATTGAAATAGATGAAAAAGAATTCTGAAGAGACGTTGGACAATTCCTCCTCCAACTGTTTAAAGTTTTAGATAGGCTTTCATATTTTCAGGTGAATTCAGATCCTTAAAAGTATCGTTGAATGTTTCAATACTTATTTCTTGGAGAATTTGTAAATCTTCACGGCTGCATTTTATTATTTTTACAGTCACTTTAAATTATCGCTCCTTCATGTAAATCAATAATTTCTCTTGTTCCCCTTTTTTACAAATTCCCATTCATCACCTATATTTTTTCTTACTCTTAGAAGAAGATTAAAAATGGTGTTTACTTCACTTTCCGAAAATCCCGCTAATGCAACATTATCCGAATAATCATGTTCTCTTTTTATAAAAGGATAAACATTGCTCCCTTTTTCTGTTGGAAAGAGTTTTTTAGTTTTTTTGTTATGGGGAACCTCTTTCTTTTCAATAAATCCGTTAATGACAAGTTTTTGAATAGCACGTGATGCGGTTGTTCGATCTACTTTTATCATCTCAGCTAACTTTTCTTGAATGATTCCTGGGTTTTCACATATTCGTACAAGGTATAAATACTGTCCTTTTGTAAGGTCATATTCTTTAAATTCAATATTACTTATAGAATCTAATGCTCTTGTGATCATTCCAATTTCACGAAGTACTTCCTTCATAATGAACTCCTCCCCCTATTTTGTTGCAAATGCAATAAACATAGTATATATTTAATCTACCCTTATTTTGTTGCATTTGCAACATATAATTACGATAAAGAGGCCAAGTAAAGTGAAATATGTTTTTTTTGTAATAGGTATTTTTATATTATCCCTTGGTGTTTCTTTCACTATACAATCAGACCTTGGGACATCCCCTTTTGATGCACTTTTGGTAGGACTATCCACAAATGTGGGGCTTACTGTAGGAAGTTGGGAAATCATAATAGCTTTAATTTTGATCTGTTGTAATTCACTTATAAAAAGACAAAGACCAGAATTTCTGGGGTTGTTAACAGCATTTATAACGGGGATTGGTATTGATATGTGGCTTTTTTTATTGCAGGATTTAATAACACCTGAACTATGGTACAGCAAAGTTGTTTGTTTTGGAATTGGTTTAGTTGTTGTAGGATTAGGAACTGCAACATATTTACAGACTAATTTTGCACCCATTCCAGTTGACCGATTAACATTAATCATACAAGAAATTACTAGAACAAATCTATTTGTTTCGAGAACATTCATCTACCTCATATTCTTGATCATAGCAGCCATTTTAAATGGACCCATTGGCATCGGTACTTTGTTAACTGTTTGTTTAGGGGGGCTGATACTCAATTACTTTATGCCACTTACTGAAAAAGTACTTGACCGCATATTAACACACTCTGATACATCACCAAATCACGTGAAAGATAAAAAGCATTCTATATAGAATGCTCAGGCTGTCGAGAAAGTCTCGACAGCTATTTTTATGTTGATTTTGTTTAAGACGACAGCGCGTTAATGTTATATAATGTAGGTGACTATTGTAGAACGGACGGTGTTGGTATGCTGCGATCTTATCGAGACAAACAACAATCCTTTGAATTGGTTTCCCTGGAAGAACTGGTGCCGCAAGATCATTTGCTTCGCAAAGTGGATACATATATAGACTTCTCCTTTATTCATGAGAAGGTAAGCCCGCTGTATTGTGCGGACAATGGGCGTCCTGCCATTGATCCTACCGTATTGTTTAAAATGATCTTTCTCGGTTATTTCTATGGCATTCGCTCAGAACGGCAACTCGAGCGAGAAATCCAGACGAACTTGGCTTATCGTTGGTTCCTGGGGCTGGGCTTAACCGATAAAGTACCGGACCATACGACGATTAGCTGGAATCGCCGCACTCGCTTTAAAGACACCACGATCTTTCAAGATATCTTCGATGAAATTGTGTTGCAGGCGATCTCTCACCGAATGGTGGGCGGGCGTGTTCTCATGACCGATTCCACCCACCTCAAGGCCAATGCCAATAAACATCAGTACACCAAAGAGCAAGTATTGCAGAATACCAAAGAGTATATGGAGGAGCTTAACGAAGCAGTGAAGGAGGACCGGAGAAACCACGGAAAAAAGCATTAAAATCTCGAGAGGAAGTGAACGAAGAAAAAGAAATAAAAGTGAGCAAAACCG
>NZ_JBZXYR010000017.1:0-65507 GCF_058895805.1 Paenibacillus sp. NMA1017
TTTGACCTGATGGTCAATCCGGCCCAGGTACTCAATGTTGCCGTCAGGCAACCATCTTGCCAGGTCGCCTGTCCGATACATGCGTTCATAACCCGCTTCCCCATCTACAAACGGATTAGCCACAAATTGCTCAGCTGTTAATTCCGGGCGGTGCAAATAACCGCGTGCCAATCCTGGACCGGATACACATAACTCTCCCGCTACTCCAGCAGGTAAAAGATGACCATGAGCATCGATCATGTACACCCGGTGGTTGGGTACTGGACGTCCTATAGAAATGGTATCGATTGCTCCAGGGTGTTCCGACACCGGCCAAATGGACGTTGCTACCGAGTTTTCTGTCGGTCCGTAACCATTAAAATAGGCGACCTGATCCTTCCACTTGGTTACGAGCTCCATCGAGGAAGCGGAACCAGCGGTGAACAGAATACGCAGATCCGGCATTCGTTCTGGGTTTAGATACACGGCATAGGTAGGAGGTAATGCCGCCACCGTAATTTTATGATCCGCCATGTACTGTTCGAACTGGTTGTAGTTCATTATGATGTCCGAAGTAGGTACGTAAAGTGTCGCGCCACAAAATAGCGCCTGAAATATTTCCCAGCAGGCAGCATCAAATGCGTAGCTCGCAAACAGTAGGGCATGATCTGTCGGACTTATCTGCAATGTTTCATCAAAATACGTTTTCAGGTTACACAATCCATGGTGCTCCAGCATTACACCTTTAGGCAGTCCGGTAGTACCTGAAGTATATATAACATAGGCTAGGTCGTCTGCCCCTGATACGGCTTCCAGATTTGATCCTTCCATGTGATACACAGTTGGATCTCCATCCAATACCAGGACTTTTCCTCCAAAGGCGGCCTCTTTGACCTTTTCCACAAGATGGCTTTGCGTCAAAAGCAGGTCTGCACCGGAATCGTCAAATATATAACGGATACGTTCCTCTGGATATGAGGGATCGATGGGTACATATGCCCCTCCTGCTTTAAGAATAGCGAGGATGCCGACCACCATATCTATAGAACGATCTGTCATGAGTCCAACCAGCCGATCGGTTGTTGTGCCGTAACTACGCAGGGTACGAGCCAGTTGGTTAGCACGTTCATTCAGCTCTGCATAAGTCAGACTGGAGTTCTCACAGACAACTGCTGTTGTATTTGGTGTCTTTTCTACTTGTTTTTCAAAACCAAGATGGATGGTATCACTAGAAGGATATGAGATCTGTAATCCGCTAAATTGGGATAAAACCTGACTTTTCTCTTCCGTTGTCAGAAATTCCAAATCGAAAATCAGTAGATCCGGCTGTTGAACAATCTGCTCCAGTCCCCGTTTAAGATGAGCTGCGATTATCTTAATCCAATTTTCATCGTAAACCAGCCGATTGTAACTAAATGTAACTTCATACTGTGATCCAGGAACGACAATCACATTAAAATCATAGTTGGTCTGTACAATATCCTCTACGTCGGTAACCTGAAGTGTATCAGGCCCTTTTTCCGCATGAATAAGCTCCTCTGAATAAGGGTAGTTTTCAAAAACAACAATATGACGGACTAAATTTTGTCTCAAATCCGTATGATTCTGAATATCTGCCAGGGAAGAATAGGAGTACTGCCCAGACTCGATGTTGGAGTTTTGCACAGATATCAGCAGATCTGAGAATCTCTGGTCCGCATAACTGGTTATGCGTGTTGGTATTGTGTTAATGAACAATCCAACCATATTTTCAATTCCCGGAACCTCATCTGGTCTGCCGGATACTACAGACCCGAACACAACATCCCGGCTGTTGTTGTACATTTGAAGCAATAATCCCCATACCGTTTGAAATACAGTGCTGACAGTCGTGTGGTAGTGTTTAGCTATTCTCTCCATTCCTTGAGTCAGTTCTTTCCCCAGCTTGCATGTGTAACGTTCTGCTTCGAAGATTGGATTCAATGGACGGTTATAACCCGGCAAAATTGTTTCATTTTCAAGCCCATTTAAATACCCTCGCCAATAGGCTGTCGCTTCTTCCTTATCCTGTTGCTCCAGCCACTGAATAAAACTGCTGTACGGATATACCATATCCAATTGTGCAGGCACTCCAGACCGAAGAGAAGTATACATAGAAAAAAATTCCTGGGCTACCGTTCCCATGCACCAACCATCCATTATAATGTGATGAACACTCCAGACAAGTCTGGAAGACTCATCATCCCATTGAAACAGGGCGAGCCGAATCGGAACATCTTTTTCCAAGTCAAAACCAGCTTGGCGCTCTGCCTTTAAAAAGGCCGTAAAACGCTCCCTTTTCTCAGCTTCGGGAAAAGCACTGATATTCTCGAAATGAACAGGCAACGCATCACGTTCCTCCAAGACAATTTGAAGCGGACGTTCTGTTTCTTTATACATAAAAATGGTACGGAATATATCATATCGATTCATGAGCTGCTGCAAGCTTTGCTGAACCAGATGAACATCCAGCACTTCATTAAAGGTAATAACGGTCTGTTCAAAGTAAGCTTCTGATTTTACGTCGAGGATGGAATGAAACAACATTCCCTCCTGCATCGGGGACAGCGGATAGATATCTTTAATATTTACCTGTGCCAAATCATTCACCTTTCCTTTACCCATGCAGAATTTGAATTTCAACTTGCGGATTCCGTTTATTTCAACAGATTTCCCAGCTTATCCGATAATCGGCTCGATATTTGTTCAAGTTGCCCCATAGACAATTGATTATATGTAAAATCCGTAGGGCTTCGCTCCGCCTGATCCTTAGTGCAACAATGATGGATAATATTCAATAGATGTTTTTTAAAGCCGATCGTTAATCGCTCTACCGTTGCTGCACCATATTCAAGCCCGTTATATTCAAATCCAAACCGAAGGATTCCGTTCGTTATCATGCCGTTAATGTCAAATGTATTCGTCTTTTCCGCACGCGGGCTTCTCTCACCATTGGCTAAGTCTGCTAATCTGGAAATACGCCAAGGCATGTCTGCGCTGTTTTCTTCGTCGAATTGTCCCAAATAATTGAAGTTGATTTCCGGGAATGGTGCAGCAACCAGAGAAGCGGCTTTCGTCTGGTCCTTGGTGAAATAACGTAAAATACCATAACCGATGCCCTTATTAGGCACCCGCCGCAGCTTATCTTTAACCATTTTGATCTGATAGGCCAAATTCTCAGGTCTGTTGACCTCGATTACAAAAGGGTACTGGGAGGTAAACCAGCCGACTGTACGAGAGATGTCCAAATCTTTAAGGATCTCCTCCCTGCCGTGTCCCTCCAGCAAAATCGGGATTTCGTTATAACCGCTCCATTCATAAAAAGCCAGACCCAAGGCTGTAAGCAACAGATCATTCATTTCCGTATGATAGGCATGATGTACATGCTTCAACAGCTTTTCCGTCTCATCCCTGCCGAGCACCACCTCTGCTAGGCGTCGATCCTGTATCAGGCTAACCGCGATTTCATGATCCCTTGGCAATCGACGCATCCTGCGTGAATCTACATTGTTCCAGTAGCTGATTTCTTGGCGTACCTGTACACTTTCGGCGTAAGTAGTCAGTCCTGAAGCCCACTCTTTGTAAGCATCAGTCTTGGCAGGCAAATTCAGTACCTCACCGCGAGCTACCTGATCATAGGCGGTGCCCAAATCTTCCAGCAAAATTCTCCAAGACACACCATCTACAATAAGATGGTGGATAACGATCATCAGATGATCTTCACCGGACAAATGGAATAAAACCAAACGTATGAGAGGACCTCTTGTCAGATCCAAACTGCTTTGCAGCTCATCGCCAATGTGTCGGATTTCTTCTTCAGGCTGGCTTGATTGTGTCAAATCATAGCTCGTTAATGTAAAGAACTCACCTTCGTTCACTCCCCTGTTATAGGCGGAGGCTCCCTTTTCCTCTTCCACAAAAATGAGCCGTAATGCATCGTGATGCGCTACCAGCTTGTCCATAGCGTTTTTCAGCCATAATTCATTCCATCCTCCATCATTTTGCAGCATGACTGCCTGATTATAATGGTGACGATCGCTCCGATGATGCTGAAAAAAATCGAGTTGAATGGGTGTCAATTCTACCTCACCCTCTACAATCCCCTGGGGAATGATACGGGTGATTTTTTTTATAAACGGTGCTAACAGGTGAATTTCAGGGTAACGGAATAAGTCCTTTACTTCCATTTTCAGGCCTTTGGCATTTAAGCGGATTGCAATTTGCAATGCTTTAATCGAGTCCCCACCAAGCTCGAAAAAGTTGTTGTGCAATCCAATTGGTCTAACGCCAATCACTTCTTCCCAAATCAAAGCGATTGTTTTTTCCAATTCATCCTGTGGTGCCTCATATACGCTATCCAACAGTGTTATTTCATCCGGTTCCGGCAGATTGGATCGGTCGATTTTCCCGTTATGGGTCAATGGTAACTGTTCCAATACAATGATTTGAGCCGGCACCATATAGACTGGTAACTGCTGAGCCAGTTTATCTCGTAGCATGTCTTTCTCAGCTGCACCTGCAACATAGGCACATAAATACTTTTGTCCCGCTTTGTCCAGTCGATCAACAACAACCGCCTGGCGTACTCCTTCCGTTTCGAGCAAAATAGATTCGATTTCTCCAGGCTCAATCCGGTATCCGCGAATTTTATATTGGTAGTCAGCTCGCCTGATAAAATCAATATTTCCATCTGGCTGCCAGCGCGCCAGATCCCCGGTACGATACAACCGTCCATCCGGCGAGAACGGATCAGACACGAATTTCTCCGCTGTAAGCTCCGGCCTGTTCAGATATCCCCGCGCTACAGAAGCTCCACCAATACACAGCTCGCCCGTTACACCGACAGGGACCGGACACATCCTGTCATCAACAATATATAGCTTATGATTCGGTAGAGCTCTGCCGATAGGGACAATACCGGACAGCGGCAATTTTTCCAGCTCGTCCTCATAAAAGCTAGATTCAATTGCGGCTTCGGTAACTCCATACGTATTAATAATCCGCATCTTGCTGCCAAAGCGGGTCAACATTTTACGGTAATCTGCAACAGCCAAGCTATCTGCTCCAGTAGTAAGCAGCTTTAGGAAACTGATTTTTGTACCGTGCTCATAGATGTAATCCAATAGCAGAGCTAAAAGCACAGGAGGCGTCTCAAACGTTGTAATCTCCTGCTGCTCCAACAGTGTAGCCAGGGCAGCTGGATCATTTCTCACGTTTTCAGGACAAATGACTAAGGTACCTCCATTGACAAATACCTTGGCCAAATCGCATGCAAACACATCAAACGACATGCTGGCAATTTGTAGTAGCTTAACAGGGAAATCTTTAAATCCTTGGCTGTGTCTGTAACCGAGTGCGGTGTTGACATATTGTTGATGTTCAACCATAACGCCTTTGGGCTTACCTGTGGTACCCGATGTATAAATGACATACGCCAAAGAGCCGGGTTCATATGTGGGGATATACTGCTTGTCCAAATCCATCTCGGGCTGGAGTGGCAACGTAGCGAGATCGACTACCTCGCCCATAAAATCCATTGTTTTCAGCCAGCCCGTCAGGTGAGATTGCGTAAGCACAATCGTCGTTCCGCAGTCACGCAGCATATATTCAATACGTTCTTCTGGATACACGGGATCTACTGGCACATAGGCAGCTCCTGCTTTCATAATTCCCAGCACCGCCACGATCATCTCAACAGACCTGTCAACCATGACAGCGACCAGACTCTCCCGTGTAATTCCACGCTTCTGCAAAAGATGGGCAAGAGCGTCTGCTCTATCATTAAGTTGTCTGTAAGTGAGCATCGTATTTTCATATATGACGGCCGCTCGTTCTGGTGTACGCTCCGTCTGCGCTTCGAATATCCCGTGAAAAGTAAGTGCAGGAAACTGGACAACGGGTCCGCTCCATATTTTCGTCAAAGTAGCCTCTTCTTCGGTTGTTAACAGCCGAACGTCACGGAGGCAAACATCTGGATTGCTAGAAATTTGCAGGAAGACATGCTTCAAATGATGGGCCAGACGCTTCATCGCTTCACCGTTGTAAACCTTACCGTTATAGGACAATATGAAACTCATTGCCGTCTTGTCTTCAACTTCAATATTAAAGTCATACGGTATTTCTTCGAATAACCGGGCGTCTTCAATAATGAACCCGAGTTTGTCTTGCCAGTCCCGTCTTCCGATCATGTTTTCCAGCGGATAGTTCTCGAATACAACAATGTGATCGAGCAAGCGTTGCTTGAGTGCAGATTGCGACTGGATTTCGGCAAGCGAACAGTATCCGTTCATCCTTCCTTGGACAGAGGCTCTCTGGACATCACGCAACAATTCGACGAAACTCTTTTCTTCATTCAATCTAATTCGTAATGGAATGGTGTTAATGAACAATCCGACAATTCGCTCTACTTCATCCAATTCCGACGGGCGGCCTGATACCACCGTGCCAAAAACTACGTCCTTGCTTCCGTTGTAACGACCAAGCACAATTCCCCAGGCGGCCAGAAAAAGACTACTGAGCGTAGTTCCATTGCATTCAGCAATCGTACGCAAACTGCTGGTCTCTTTTTCCGTCAGCGTCGTTCTGTATTCCTGCAGCAGATAGCTGCCTTTTTCAGGAGTTGTAGCTGGAGTTTTTAGCATCGAAACTCCAGCCGTTTGTTCGTAACCTAGTAATACAGAACTCCAGTAGTCCTTGGCTGCCTCTTGATCCTGTTCTTCAAGCCAGTCTGCATACCCGGTGTAAGGTCGTGGTCCAGGCAATTGGACGGAACGGCCTGTATGATAGGCCTCGTAGGCCGTTAACAACTCGTCCATTATGATGCCAAGACACCAGCCGTCCATAATAATATGATGAAAACTTACAAGCAACGTATAAGCATCTTTATCCGTTTGAAGTACAGCCATCCGGATGAGCATATCCCTGCTCAAATCGTAATGGGTGCTACGGTCCACATCCAAAAATCCACGAATAGCATCGGCTTGCTCCTTTTCGTTCAGCCCTGTCATATTTTCGTAAGTAATCGTCGTGTTTCGCTTCTTAAAGACAATCAGCCGCGAACGAGAAGCGGATTTATGATAAATGTTCGAGCGCAGCGTTTCATGACGCTGAACCAACAGTTGAAAGCTTTTTTGCAGGGCATTCCAATCCAGATCTCCCCGAATAGAAATACGTAATTGCTCGTAATAAGCCTGTGATTCTGGTTCCATCAGCGCATGAACGAGCATTCCTTCCTGCAAGGGAGTCAAGTTGACTACTTTTTCAATTTCAAGTCCTTTGATCATGGATATCCTCCTCGTACGAATCGTTACAGATTCTCATAAAACTGCTTCATGTCTTCAAACTCATCCAGATCCAAACCACGTGCCCCCACATCCGATGGTGTTAGTTGCCGTCCAGATTGGTCCAGACAATGCTGGATAATGCCCGACAAATGATGTTCAAAACGTAACATAAGCATTCGGATAGTATCAGCTTCATATGCGTGACGGTTATAAAGCATGCAGACAGAAAGCTTATTGTCTTTAATACGCCCATCCAGATAGAGTGAATAGGCTAACTCAGAAACACTACAATTCTGGCCGGACCATAATTCAGCATCCATTGGTGATGTAAGAAAGTGAGAGGAACTGACCGGTTCAGATTGAATCAAGCGGAATCCAATTTCCGGGTAATACTGAGCATTAAATTCCGTTCTGCCAGAGGTTGCAGACCCATATTTTAGTAATCCATATCCTAAACCCTGATTGGGTACTTGCCGGACCGTCTCCTTTACGTTTCTGAGCAAAAGAGAACTGTCTTCCCCAGGCTCCATATCCAAAACAAGCGGATATATAGAACCGAATTGACCTACGGTTCTTGAAAGGTCCGGTTTGTCCAAAGTCACAGTTTGTTGCTCCCGATCATAATGTTCAAATCCAATGGCGATCTTAGACTGTCCAGACCATTCCACTATAGTCAGTCCCAATGCAGCAAGCAGTAACTCAGCGGTCACCGTATTATAGGTTTGGTTAGCCCTTGTCAACAGCTGGCTTGTTTTCTCGTCCGAAAGCTGTATCATGCAATTTTCTACTGGACGAAGTGTTTCGGAATGTGCAGGTACCTCATGGTCCTTTGTTAAAAGTTTTCCATCGAAATTAACCTTATCCAGCCAGTAGTGTTGCTCTTTGGCCAGCTTTTTGCTATCTGCATAGTCTTCTAGCCACCGTACCCAGGAGCGGTGAGAATCTGTTTTGTCAGGAAGCACTATCAGTTCCCCGTTAAGAGCTTGTTCATAGGCAGTTGTGAAATCCTCAAGCAGGATACGCCAAGATGTGGGATCAGCCACTAGCGGATCTACAGAAAGGAAGAACTGGTCGGAGCCCGACATCCTGAATAAGCCTGCGCGTACTCTGGGACCCTCAAACATTTTATAACTGTTTTGAATTCGGAAGCATTCGATCTGTAATTGCTTGCTAGCTTCATAGGCATCATCTGAAAGTGAGAACACATCAAGTGTGAACAATTCTTCATTTTCATCTCGGTATACAAGGGTAGACGGTTCGTCGATCGACGCCAGACCAAGCCGCAGTCCCTCGTGATAAGTAGTTAATGTTTGCAGAACAGACCGTAACAGATCCTCATCGAAGTCCGGGTTACCTGCAAATAGCATGGATGTTGTCGTCCGCAAGGTGTACAATGTACCCAGTTCATTCAACTGCCGCTGAATCGATGTTATTGGAATCTCTCCATGTATCGAATTCTGGTCTGTGTAGCGGAACAAAGTTGTCACAAGCTTGCTAAGGTCCTCAATGAACGGGTGCTCCATCAAAAGAGAAATGTCAAGGGAATAACCATGCTGACGCAGACGTGAGGCAACCTGAACGGCCTTAATAGAATCGCCGCCAAGCAGAAAAAAATGATCTCGAATGCCTATATGATCACATCCCAAAACGTCTTGCCATACCATGACCAGCGCCTTTTCCACATCATTTCTCGGGGAAACATATTCCGTTTGTAAAGAGTCATCTCGGTCCGGCTCAGGTAAAGCTTTTCGATCAGTCTTTCCATTGGCCGTAAGAGGAAGCTGCTGCAGAGGCACCACATATGTTGGAATCATATAAAACGGCAGTTTCTGCTTGAGCACATTTTGTACGTCCAGCGGACTTAATGGCTCAGAAGCCACAAAGTATGCACACAAATCCTTGTAGCCGTCTTTGTTTTCCCGCGCTACGACCACTGCTGACTGGATTCCGTCTACGGACAGCAACTGCGCTTCAATCTCACCCAGTTCAATGCGATATCCTCTTACTTTAACCTGTTGATCGATCCGCCCCAGATATTCAATGTTGCCGTCAGGCATCCAACGCGCCAAATCTCCTGTGCGGTACATCCGCTCATAACCCTCCGCTCCGCTGTTAAACGGATTGGTAGCGAACTTCTCCTTTGTCAATTCCGGTCGATTAAGGTAGCCCCGGGCTACTCCTATACCACTGATACAAAGTTCTCCCACCGCTCCAATCGGTTGCAATCGCTCCGTGCCTTCCTGTACAACGTACAAATGAATATTATCAATCGGTTTACCGATCGGGATCACCGAGTGCTCTTCCACAGGTTCGCATTCAAAGAATGAAACGTCTACAGTAGCTTCTGTTGGACCATACAAGTTAATTAGCTTTGCGCTTCCAACCCCTGACATAATTCGATAGAAACGCGCCACCTGCTGAGGAGGCAATGCTTCACCACTGGCAAATACATGTTTTAACGTTTTCAATTTGGCTTGCACCGTTTCCCTTGGTTGCTGCTCCAAATATTCCAGAAAAATATGCAGCATCGCGGGTACAAAATGAAGGGTGCTTACCTTGTCTTCATTAATCGTGTTCAGGATCTGTTCGGGAGACTTTTCTCCGCCGATTGGCAACAAGCTTACTTTAGAGCCTACCATCGACCACCAGAACAACTCCCATACGGATACGTCAAAAGTAAAGGCAGTTTTTTGCAAAATCGTATCTTCTGCGCTCAGGCCATATCTATTGTGCATCCAGCAGAGCCGATTCACGACGGAGCGGTGCTCAACAATAACCCCTTTCGGTTTCCCTGTGGAACCGGATGTATAGATGATATAGGCCGCATGGTTTGGTTCTGCTAGAGACGCAAGGTTGGAGGCATCTTCATGCCAGCTACTCACGCAGTCTGTCATAGGCTCCGTCGACCTGGACGCTTGCAAAGCCATAATCGTGGAAGCATAATCCAACACCATTACCTTGCAGTCCGCATATTGCTTCAGCTGTTCTGCAAACTGTGGTTGTGTCAGCACCAGTTGTGTTCTCGAATCTTCAAGCATATATTGAATTCTTTCCTGTGGGTATCCCGGGTCAATGGGTACATAAGCTCCACCCGCTTTTAGAATTGCATAGATGCCAATCATCATCTCAGGTGAACGCTGTGCGATAATCCCTACCGGCTGATCCGGTCCCACTCCTTCCGCCCGCAGTGTTCGCGCTAAACGATTCGCCAGCTCATTCAACTCTTGGTAAGTCATACACTTATCCCCAAATATAATTGCCATGTCATCCGGAGTCTTGCTAACCTGCTGCTCAAACCTTCCGTGAATCGTTGCATCCCGCGGGAAATAGGCAGAGGTGTTATTGAACTCATATAGTAATAAGTGCTTATCTTCTTCTGTCAGCATATCCATGTCAGCCAAGCGAATTTCGACATCTTGTGTTACGATTTCCAGCACTTTTATATAATGGAGGGCAAACCGTTCAATCGCCTCCAACTTAAACAGTCTGGTCGCATACTCCCAGGTGAAAGTTAACTGGTCTTGAGTTTCCGTTACATGTAATGAAATGTCGAACTTCGAAACACCTGCATTGAACTCATCCGGTTGCAACCGTAGTCCCCCGAGTTCAATGGCCTCTGTTCCCTTATTTTGCAGACTGAACATTGTGTCAAAGACGGGGTTGCGGCTTACATCGCGTACTCGATCCAGTTTGTCGACCAGTTGGTCGAATGGATATTCCTGATGCTCCAGCGCAAGCAGTGTGTTATGTTTGACGTCCTCCAGAAAAGCACTGAATGGTTGGGATGCCAGCGGTCGATTACGGAGAACCAAAGTATTCACAAACATGCCAATCATCGATTCCGTATCCGCATGCCCTCTACCTGCTGCCGGTGTACCTACGAGGATGTCCTCTTGCCCGGAGTATTTGCTTAGCAGCACATTATAAGCTGCCAAAAGCACCATAAAGAGTGTTGCTCCCGTATCTCTTCCCAATTGATTCAGTCTTTCCGTCAGCTTGGATTGCACATTGACGATAAGACTGTCCCCTGCAAAACTCTGACTTGGCGGTCGGGCAAAGTCAGTTGGCAGGTCCAGAACAGGCAGCTCGCTGTCCAACGTGCCTAACCAAAATGCTTCATCCTTTGCCAGGCTGTCTCCGGCATAATGTTGTTTTTGCCAAACGACATAGTCTTTATAATGCATATCAATGGGGGCAAGTGGCATCCCCTGATACCGTGTGCTGATCTCATCCAGTAATACCGCCATCGAGAAGCCATCTGAAATGATATGGTGCATATCGATCAGTAACATAAACTGGTCGGGATGGATTGCAAACAGCTCGGCACGAATTAAAGGAGCCTTACTCAGGTCAAAAGGCTGAATAAACAATTCACGGGCGTGATTAGCACCCTCTTCGGAAATTGGAGTAACAGAAATGTCCAGTGAAAGCATATCCTGTACCTTCTGCACGGTTTCCCCGTCTACCATCTCAAAATACGTCCGAAAGGATTCATGCCGTGAAAAAACCTCCTTCACTGTATCAATGAACCTGGAAACGTGTAACTCTCCCTCAATAAGCAGTTGACCCGATACATGATACGCTGCACCTCTCCCCATTTGATCCAGCACATACATTCTTTTTTGAGCGGGGGATGCTGGATAAAAGGGCTGTAATTCTGCCGGAACAAGCGGTTCAAACTTTCGCTTTTGTCCTCCTTTTATATGTGTTGCCAATTGTGCAATCGTTTGCAAATGCAGAATTTGTGCCAGCGGAATAAATACTTCGAATTCCTTGTTAATTTTGCTTAGAATAACAGTCGCTTTTAAGGAGTCTCCACCCATTTGAAAAAAATTATCGTTGCGTCCGATATCAGATACATTTAAAACTTCCTTACATATGGATATCAGTTTGTCCTCAATCATATTGCCGTCGGAAACCTGCTTCTGCGAGTCCTGCTCCTTGATATCTTCCGGTTTCGGCAATAATTGAAAATCCGGATGCCCATCAGCCAAAAGAGGGATGCTATCCATCAAAATCCAATAACGAGGTTGCCCATAATCAGGAAGCACTGAGCTAACATTCTCTTTCAGTTCCTCTATATCCCACGACTTAGAATAACTTTCCACTGCGTAAGCAACTAGATACGATGAGTTACTGCTCTCGCCATCTTTCCGGGCCGTCAAAACGCAGGCATCCAAATCCAATGCTTGCAATAAATATTTCTCCATCTGCTCAAGATTCACTTGATGCCCGCGAATAAAAACATCTCGGCTGGCTGCACCGATATGTCGAATTCTCCCTCCAACCTCGACATAAGCCCATTCCAGCGCCGTTCCCAGTAAACCAGCGGATGTAGCCAAATATACTTGTCCGATGGTACCAGCAGGAGACGGATGTTTGTAAATGTCCAGAACACAAGGATAAATCCCCTTGGAATCCGCATGTGTCGCCCATACTTCCAGAAGTCGCTCGCTTTCTGTGCTCCGAAGCAAAGGCAGCGCAGATACGCGCATTCCGTCTTCCTGCACAATCGAGCTCAGCAGATGTAAAAAGTATTGCGCCCATACTTCCATAGTGTCTTGTTGAAAAAGACTCGTAGCATAGTCAAAATCAAGCCGCAACTGCTGACCAGATTCCGTAACATTCAAAAACAACTCATATTGACATGACAATACTTCATGTTCCAACAATTCTGTTTCCAGTCCGTAATAGTGAAACTCCGGAATAGGCCGGTCCATATTGAACAACACCTTAAGGACGGGCAAATGGCTTAATCCTAGCTGGGCAAGCCCGGCAAAGCTGTATTTCTGATACGCATCCAGCGTATGCATTACTCGCTTGACCGTCTGCGTGAATTCCGTGAACGTTGCTCCAGAGTCTACCTCACAAATCACTGGAAGCAAGTTAACGCAGTTGCCAATTAGCGGGGACACACCCATATGAGATTGCCCTGCAGTTGGAATACCCACCATGATTTGATTTTGCCCTGTCAGTCTGTGCAGGAAAAGCTGAAAAGCAGACAATAAAGTCACAAATAAGCTGTTGCCAAGCCGAATACTGACTGATTTCAGTTGCTTCACCAGAGGCGCCTCCAACACAATGGTGTGTCGTGCTCCAAGCGAAGAAGGAGCGCAGATATTGCGTTGGAGAGACGGCAAGTCAAGAACTGGCAACGGCTTCGCAAGTACATCCGACCAAAAAGCAAGGGCAGCTGCTCCACCTGCCTCTAACTGGTTTTGCTGCCATGCTGCAAAATCTCGGAACGGAACAGGATCGGAAAGCGTGCAGCGTTCGCCCCGTACACAAGCGGAATAAAACCGTTCCAATTCATGGAAAAACACACCGATGGACCAGCCATCTGCAATCAGATGATGAAATGTAAATGCAGCGATGTGCTTCTCATTCGACGTTTTTAAAAGCTGAATACGGAATAACGGTTCCCCCGCACTTATTGAGAATACGGTCTCCCTGTCCTTCTCCATCCAAGCACGCATATCGTGTTTCTGCTCCTCTACAGAAAGACCGCTGATATCATACAGCGGGATGCTGACGGTCATTGCCGGGGCTATGATCTGCGTTTCTCCGTCCTCCCCCATGAAGGTGCGTAAGGCTTCGTGGCGTTCAATAATGCGATGGACAGCCTCATTAAATTCCTTAACATGTAACGGACCTCGGAAACGCAGTAAAACAGTCTCATGTAACGACAGCGATTCCTTTGATCCCGAGACTGAGGCGAACCATAACTGCTTCTGATCCGGAGTTAGCATAATCGTCGATTCCTTAAGGTTCGCAGTTGCAGTTTCAGGAAAAATATCCTTGTTTAGATGGTTTTCATGAGGGGGCAGATCCGGCAGAAATCCTCCTTTGCGCAGCTCATTAACACTCTCTTTAATTGCCTGTACAATCCGCTCTATATCTTCCGAAGTATGAGCCGTTGACAAAAAGCAGTTCCGGCCTTCCCATATATAAATTCCTTTATCCAGCATGTGATAGAAGAACAGTTCCAAGTCACCTTTAAGGACGAAGCGGAACAAGGAACCGAAATAAACGACCTTTATAGGTATCTGTTCCTCCGTAAAATAGTGATTCAGTTCTGCTGCGAACATCTTCGTACGACTATTCAGCTCGGTATGCAATTGCCCTCTGTCCTTCTCCAACTGCTCTAGTACGGCCAGGGACGCTGCCATAGCCAGGGGATGATGGCAAAAAGTTCCCGCTACAAATGTCCGCTGTTGCTCATGCGGTGGATAAGAGTCATCTCCGAAGCTCCACATCCCTCCATCAATTCCATCCATAAACGATGCTTTCCCTGCCACAATACCGATAGGAAGACCGCCACCAATGATTTTACCGTAAGTTACAAGGTCGGCTTCAATGCCATACCACGCCTGCGCACCCCCCGGCTGAATACGGAAGCCCGTAATTACCTCATCAAAAATGAACGCGGTCCCGGATTGCTCCGTAATCTGGCGTACTTCCTTCAGAAAAGCTGCGGGCTGGAAATCAGGGCGGCGACTCTGCACTGGCTCTATGAGAACAGCAGCCAGTTCATGGGCATGGAAGCGGATATATTGGAGTGACTCGTCCGTTCCATAGCTGAGCACAACGACATCGTCCACCATGTGCTGTAGTACACCAGGTGCGAGAGGAGTGGAAGGTTGTTCCCTGTCATCCGTTGTTCCGCCCAATGCCAATACTCCGTCAAAGGTACCGTGATAGGAACCAGAAAAAATCACCACTTTTTCCCGCCCGGTGGCAGCCCGTGCCAAGCGAAGGACGACCATAATCGCCTCTGTCCCCGAGTTATATAGCGCAATTCGTTCCATGCCTGTCATTTTGCAAATTTTTTCGGCAATCTGCCCGGCCATATTGGACATCGGTCCAAGGCACATTCCGTTATGTATTTCCTTTTCTATCGATTCACGAATAAAGGATGGGTTGTGACCAAACAAATTGACCCCAAACCCCATCGTCAAATCAATATACTCATTACCATCCAAATCCCAAATTTTAGAACCCTCTGCACGCTGGGATATAATCTGATACACCATTTCCTTGAGAGCAGGCCTAAATCCGGCCACATTCCGGTTATTGGCGTATACAGACCTGTATTGCTGAGTATACTCCTTGGTCTTTCGTGTGCGCATCGTGTAATGTTCAATCAGCTTTTGCAGATGCTTTTCCTGCCTAAGTGAAAGTGAATTATGGGCTTGTACATTTATTTTTTGATAAGGAACAAATGCTTTCGATTCTTTTCTGTCTGACAAAACAGCTGACACGGAAGCCTGTACGGGGGAAACAGAAGTCACTGTGGCAGCTACCTCCTTCATCGCGGATGTCTGAGGCTCGACAGCAGTTTGTAGTGAAAGCGATTCAGGCATTGCCACTGGCGCAAGCTGAGATTGACACAGTATTTCCATCTGCTGCGACATGAGTTGAAGTTGCATTTCTAAAATTCGTTCTCTCCCCGCAAATATATCCTTATTTGATAGCTTGCTTTCATGTGATGCAGGACCTTCTATAGGGATAGCGGATTTTGGACTCCAGCCCGGCAAGACGGAAGGCACCGAAGAAGTGACACTGGACGACGCAGCCAACTGATGTTCCTCCGAATTCCGGGCCAATTCTTCAGAGGTCGAGGCTACCCTATCAGCAATATAGTTTGTCAGCAACTCCAGCGTAGTCAGTGATTCAAAAAACTCGTTCATCGGGATATCCAAGCCAAACGTACTTTTAATGCTGTGTCTAACCTGAGACAGAAGAATAGAGTCTAAACCCAGTTCTAAAAAATGTTTTTGCGGCTCTAATTCGTCTGGACTGAGTTGGGATACACTTTCGATTATTTTTGACAGTTTATTAGTAATCGTAGATTTTTGCGGATTGGAAGCAGATTCCGTCGAGAAATACTCATTCACCATCTTTTCAGACTCCTTTACTATGGGGTATTCAAGGAATTAATTTTATCCTTTCCAGCTGTGACGCTAGCCTAAAAAGCACGATATAACCTAGCTAGGGATGCAAGATAAAGTTCTCATAGGAAGGTAAATATGAACGGTCCACTGTATAAGGAAACCATCCTTATACTAATAAAATATAATTATCCATCTGGTAAAGCGAGGATCTAATTTGTTTTATTAAACCATTAATGGCTAAATTCTTTAATTCAACTTATTATGCAGGATATAGTTTTTTTCCAGTATTGATTCTTAAAAAATCAAATCTTTTCTTTTCTCGCTGACATGCGTCCTCATAAAGTTTAAAATTTAAAGCTCAAATTAAAGACTTAAAAGCTTTAATATGGTTGCTCTGCCCTTTACGAGCGATTACAACCCCTTGCAAAATATGACCTTTGTTGACTCCTGTCGATTCAGTGCAGCCTCACGGTCCAATCACGATTATCTTCCTCTCCGACTGGCTTTTTCACAACTGATGCCCCACTACTAAAAATGCCAAGTCCTAAGAATAGAACCTGACATTTTATCAAATTTGGAGCGTAAAGACGCCGAAGTGCACTTCACTCAATTTTTCGGCAAAAACAATATGGGTTTGGACAGTTCACTTAACGTCTCACCTTAATATGCGTTCGCCTGTCAAGATGGAAGTCACTTCGTTTCTTGACATTAAGCAAACCAGAGCCGCCTTTGATCCGGGGTAAGTGAGATGACCATTTCATCCACATCCACTGTCGATACTTCTGAAGGGTCGGCTATAGATACACTTCGCTTAACCGGACCTGGGCCTTTCCCGTTCGGGGTTAGATCAGGCAAGAAGCCCCCTTTACGCAGCTCAACTACACTGTCCTTGACAGCTTGTATGATCCGCGCAATATCTTCCTCCGTATGAGCGGTCGACAAGAAGCAGTTCCGCCCTTCCCAGATGTAAATACCCTTTTCCAGCATATGATAGAAGAAAAGCTCCAGGTCACCCTTGAGTACGAAGCGAAATAATGAACCAAAGTTAACAATTTTCATAGGTATCTGCTCATCGGTAAAGTAACTATTTAACTCTACTGCCAACGCCAAAGTTCGGCTGTTCAACTGATTTTGCAGCTGCTCGCCGTGATTTTCCAAATAATCCAACACTGCCAAGGATGCCGCCATCGCCAGCGGATGATGACAGAACGTACCGGCTACAAAGGTTCGCCGATGCTCATTCTGAGGATAGGAACCATCTCCGAAGCTCCAAGTGCCTCCGTCAATCCCATCCATAAAGGCCGCTTTCCCTGCTACGATACCGATTGGCATCCCTCCGCCAATAACTTTACCGTAGGTCACAAGGTCAGCTTGGACCCCAAACCACGCTTGAGCGCCTCCCGGTTGAATTCGGAAGCCTGTAATCACTTCATCAAAAATAAAGGCTGTACCGGAATGCTCCGTGATTTGGCGAACCTCCTGTAAAAAGGCCTTCGGCTGAAAATCAGGACGACGGCTTTGCACCGGCTCCACTAGCACAGCAGCCAGCTCCTGCCCATGTGTACGTATATAATCCAGCGATTCATCCGTCCCATAGTTGAGTACAACGATATCATCCACCATGTGCTGCAAGATACCAGGCGCCAGAGGTGTGGAATGCTCCTTATTGTTACCTGCACTCCCCAACGCAAGCACACCATCGTAAGTACCGTGATAGGAGCCGGCAAAAATGACTACTTTGGCTCGCCCGGTGGCAGCACGCGCCAAACGGAGGGCAACCATAACTGCCTCGGTGCCGGAGTTGTACAAAGCAATCCGTTCTACACCGGTCAGCTTGCAAATTTTCTCGGCGACTTGTCCTGCCATGTTGGACATGGGCCCGACACACATGCCGTTCTTTAGCTCTGCCTCAATTTTTTCACGGATAAAGGCTGGATTGTGTCCAAACAGATTAACACCAAAGCCCATGGTCAAATCTACATATTCATTCCCATCCAAATCCCAAATTTTGGACCCGTCTGCACGTTGAGATACAATTTGATAGACCATTTCCTTTAAAATAGGCCGGAAGCCAGCTACATTACGGTTATTCGCGTAGACAGACCGATACTGCTGAGTGTACTGCTTGGTGCTTCGCGTCCGAGCCGTATAGCGCTCAATCAGCTCTTGCAGATGTTGTTCTTGTCGGTGTGAAAGCAATTCATGGGCTTTGACCTCCAGCTTTTTATAAGGTGTAAACGGTTTTAATTCATGGCCTGCTTTCTTCTGAACAGCTAGTATCGGTGGAACAGTAGCTAATGCAGTTGCGACTTCCTGTTTGGTTTCAATGAACTCTGCGCTTTCTCTATTTGCTGACGACAAAACCCTTTCCGGTTGAAACGATTGGGAAACGGATGTCGAAGGAGTCGGTTGAGTTCGGAGCACATCAAGCTGCTGTGACATCACGTGCAGCTGCTGCTGCAAAATCTGCTCGATACTCGTAGAAGTCGCTATAACTGTTGTGCTTTGAGATGGCTCTTGCCCAGATATTCCATGAGCCGATGTACCAAATGCATTGAAATCCTGCCGTGGCGAAATTGATGCTGTAGCAGCATCTACCCGATTAAGGGGCATTTTCGGTTGGCTTTCCACAGCACCAACTGTTGCCTCGTCAGAAACGGAAATACTCACCTGATCTGCAACGTAGCTAGTCAACAGTTCGAGCGTGGTCAGTGATTCAAAAAATTCATTCATTGGGACATCCAGGTCGAATGTATCCTTGATGCTGTGGCGGACCTGGGACAAATTAATGGAGTCCAGCCCTAGTTCTAGAAAATGTGTTTGTGGCTCCAGTTCCTCAAGACTAAGTTGTGACACATTACCGATCATTTTCGCTAACTTTTGGCGAATGGAAGATTTATGCTGCTTAGTAAACGACGCTGACGTCGAATACTCATTCTCCATAATTTCAGACTCCCTTACTATTGGTTTTTTATAAACGGGTGCTGTCTGCTCCGCTCGAACCTGTTCTGGAACATGAATCCAGCACCTTTTCCTTTCAAACGGATACGTAGGCAGAGAAACCCTTTTGTACGGGTGACCTGCGTATAGCGTGTCCCAGTCTATCTGTGCCCCCTGTACGTACTTCACTGCTACTTGCTCCAGTGCTTGCAAAGTGTCCGAGCTTCCGGCGTCTGTTTCTGTACCACCACTGCTGTCTACTTTTCCAGTGTATACACCTTCAATGGTCTTGCCCTGCTCATGAAGCTGAAGTAATTTCGCTTTCAGGGCGTCCGCTCCTTCTGCTATCACAGCTACTCGGTATGTTAAGTGGCTTCTGCCCGTGTTAGCCGTATAGCAGACATCCCCCATCGGCAATTCTTCCTCACGTTCAAAGCGATCCACGTACCGTGCAATCAACTCGCTTAAAGCTCCTTCAGTTCGCGCCGACAGTGTCAGCAGCAATGGTGATGATCCATTTTTTCGGTCGGTGGTTTCTTGGTCCGCACCCTTTTTCGCTATATATTCTTCCAGCACCACGTGGCAGTTTGTCCCGCTGAAGCCAAAGGAACTCACCCCACATCTTCTCGGGAATCCGTCTGTCTTCCATTCTCTCAGTCTAGTGTTGGCATACACCGGAGATTCTTCAAAATGGATGTTCCGGTTGGGCGTGCGAAAATGAACGAGCGGTGCAATCTGCTGATGCTTCATCGATAGCACACATTTAATCAATCCCGCAATCCCAGCAGCTTCGTATAAATGCCCGATATTCGTTTTGACCGTGCTTATCGCTACAAACTGCTTGCGCTGTGTAAACCTGCGGAAAGCCTGGGTAATGCCTTTAATCTCAACGGGATCGCCTAGCTTGGTGCCAGTACCATGGGCTTCAATATAGCTTACCGTCACGGGATCGATCCGTGCATCACGCCACGCCTGCGAAATGACTTCTGATTGAGCCAGCGCATTGGGCGCGGAGATTCCAATCGTACTGCCGTCCTGATTAATCGCGCTTCCTTTGATCACACCCAGAATGTGATCTCCGTCTTTTTCCGCTTGACGAAGCGGCTTTAAGAGAACGGCTCCAACGCCTTCGCCCCAGCCTGTGCCGTCCGACTGATCGTCGAAGGCTCGTGCCCGGTCATCGGAGGATTCCATGCCAATGCCTGCTTTCAATGGCAGCAAAATGGTCTTCACTCCACCGGCCAAAGCCATCTCGCAATCTCCACTAAGGATGGACTTGCATGCCAAATGCACTGCCACGAGAGAGGAAGAGCATGCTGTATCAATGGTTAGCGTCGGACCCTTTAGATCGAGTAAATATGCAATCCGGCTGGAAATAATGGACGATAAATTACCAATGGCAAAGTTCGGCAGCGCGCCTGGTTCCACCTCGGACAACAAGCGCTCGTATTCAAAGCTGGTCTTGGAAAAACCGACATACACACCGACCTTTTTGCCAGCCAGCTGCTTCCCTCCATACCCCGCATCCTCAATCGTACTCCATGCTGTTTGTAGAAATAACCGTTGATTCGGGTCCATGAGTGAGGCTTCCCGTGGAGTCAACTTAAAGAAGGAGTAATCAAACTTGTCTATTTCATCCAAATAGCCGCCTTCTGCGATTAGCATATTCCGTCCTTCCGTATTCAGACGCGAAATGAAATCTTCGGCATCTTTTCTTCTTTCGTCGCTGTATGGGCCGATATTGTCAGCGCCTGATGCCACATTCGCCCAAAACTGCTCCAATGTTTCCGCTTGAGGAAACTTACCCGACATGCCGATGATGGCGATATCCCGGTCCTCCGACTCCTCCTTGGATTCCAATTGCGGTGCTGTATTCACCTTATGACCTAAGTCCTGACTGGATATATATCCAGCTAGCTTGGCGATAGTCGGATAAGAGAAGAAGTCCGTTACCTCAATATGAATCCCGAGTTGTTCCTCTAATTGGTCCACGATCTGAACGAGTTGTAAGGAAGTTACGCCAATATCAAAGTAGCTGTCTTCCGTCCCAATTGACTGTACATTTAAAATAGCTTGGCAAATTCCAATCAGTTTTTGCTCGATCTCACCTTGACGCAGAGGAGTATGGTTCGCTTCCTGTATATTTAGAGTGGCCTCCGCCAGGGATGCCAGTACTACATTAAATTCTCCTTGCTCGTAGCTCTGAGCCAGCTTGTAGCGCTGAACCTTTCCACTAGTAGTTTTGGGAATACGGCGGATTGGAACTACATCTTGAATATGCCATCCTCCCCGATAATTCAAATGGCTTTTCAGCCTTTGGACTAGTGGCAAAAATAACTCTATTTTTTTCGTGTGCATCACAAAAACAACAATACGATCCTGTCTAGTTTGCGCATCATGTACACCACAGACAGCTACTTTCCCCAGATCCACCCCGTCCAGTTCCTCTGCAATCCTTTCGATATCATGCGGATAAACGTTCTGGCCGTTCACGAAAATAATATCCTTGGCTCTACCTGTAATCACCAGTCGTCCGTTTCTCATAAAACCCAAATCTCCAGTGATGAGCCAGCCATCCTCTGTCTTGACCTTTGCGGTAGCCTCGGGATTGTTATAGTACCCCGCAGTCACATTTTTGCCGCGAATTTGAGTGTATCCGATTACATCGTCTTTTAGCACCTGATTTTGCTCATCACAAATGCGAACAGAGGTGCTGGCCATGGGGTACCCCAAATCCGCAAACGTAAGACAACGCTTATCGGATGAATCCACTTCTTCTATAGGCTCACCCACATGCAGCTGCTGCCGATTTAAATGAATAGTAACAAAATTATCTTTATCCAAAGGTGGGGTGGAGACACCTACGCTTGCCTCTGCCAAGCCGTATACAGGATACATGATATTTTTTTTTAATCCATGTACACTCATGGCTTCCATAAATACATGGCAAAGCTCCACCGATATGGGCTCAGCTCCATTTAAAATCATGCGGACACTTGACAAATCCCAGTTATCCGCTGTTTTTGATTTATATTGATCAAGGAAAAATTTAAAGCCGAAGTTAGGAGAACAGATTTGAGTCACCTTATGCTCCGACACCTTTTTTAGCCATAATGAAGGACGTCTTATAAAAAGAGCTGTTGGCATAATGAGCTGCTTGGCATGGGCAATGACACAGGTTAAATGAAAAGCGATCAATCCCAAATCATGTGTGAGTGGCATCCAGCCCAGATACGCATCACTTGAAGTCATTCCCGTTTGACTGGCGATATCCCGAATATTGTGTACGAGATTCTCATGCGTCAGCATGACTCCCTTAGGATCACCTGTCGAACCAGAGGAAAATTGAATAAACGCCAAATCCTCTGGTCTGGATTCATAAATGGTTCCTTTGTTCTGATCGGAATAATCAAAATCATGGCTAGAAAAGGTCGCTTTTTTTACAGAATTAAAGAAATCCAGCATCTCATGCTGGTGAGAATACTTTTCTAGCTGCTCTAATACTTTATGATCTGCAATCATGTAAGGGCAAGTAAGGGTACTCCAGATTTTAAACAGCTTCATTTTGTGTTCATCATTATTCCCGATACTTACAGGTACGGGGACGATTCCTCCGAGCAGACAGCCCCAAAACACATTCACAAAGGTATGATTGTCTTCAATTTGCATAATTAGCTTATTACCAGGCTGTACTCCTTTTTCCTGCAATTGATGAAGCACCTGCAGGGCTTGCTCCAGAAGTTGACTGTAGCTTACATACTCCTCCTGTGTATCACCCGAAATGAAAATAATCCCGTTCTCAGCTCTACTGGCTCGTTCCTGAATGATTTCAATTAATGTTTGAAACTGCTCCATCCTGTTCCCTCCTCAAAAAGTCTAAAACTTCCTCCTGCTCTCCTACAGAGACTTGTTTGGTTTGCAGTATCAGGCGAATACACTCAAGCGCTTCGCGTCTTAATTCATAAGCAGAAGAAGAGCTGCCTGATTCTATGCTTTTGAGTAATTCCTCCAACCTGCGAATAGGTAAAATAACCCCCTTATGATACTCATCCTCATTCCAATTGGCATTGGGTGTAGACACCGCCAGCGCCAACGGTTTGACCAACCAATCACGGGTCGAAAAACGACGTTCCAGTTCAATCCGATCCAAGTCCCTGTCCAAGGAAAGTACCTCAAAAGCGATGTTTGTTTCCTTCGCCAAGTTTTTCAGCACCGTTCGCGGTCCTAATTCAATCCCCTGCTTCACCCCATGTTTCTCCATATACTGCATCGTTTGTATCCACCGCACTGGACGGATCATTTGCAAATGCAAACCTTGACGAATGCTGTTGGCATCCGTATATGGCAGTGCTGTAACATTAGAAATGACAGGCCACAGCGGTTCATGAAAAGTATATTTTTGCAGCTCCAATGCTAATCGATCAGCAGCATGCTGCATAAGCGGGCTGTGAAAAGGGCCGCTTACCTGCAGACGGGTGATTTGGAACCCACGTTGCTCTAATTGTCCTGCCACCGCAGCAACAGAGGCATGATGACCAGAAACGACGTATTGATAGGAGGAGTTATAACAAGCGATGGTAACAGGCTCACTGGTTACGGCATAGTGATCGCATAGCTCTTCTAGCAGGTTTAAATCAGCCCCCCGAACAGCAATCATGCAACCCACTCCGGCCTCTGATGCTTCTTCCATAAAGCGTCCCCGTTCTTGTACCACCCGCAAAGCATCGCCAAACGACAAGACTCCGCTGCTTACCAATGCAGAATACTCACCCAAACTATGCCCAGCCGAAAATTGGGGAATAATCCCAACATCGTGCATGTAACGTCTGAATGCGATTACACTGATTGTGAGTAGTGCAGGCTGGGTGTAGGATGTTCTTGATAATTGGGAGATGGGTCCTTCCATACATAAAGTTTTTAAATCATACCCCAAAATATCAGCAGCCTCTTCAAAAATGTGACCTGCCTCTGAAAAACCGCTATGCCATGCCGCTCCCATCCCAACATACTGAGACCCTTGTCCCGAAAAAAGCAAAGTCATGCGATTCATGTCCAACCCCTTTCCTCACCATAAAAAAGCGGTAAAACAAAAGTTTTATGGGATGCAGATGTTCACATTCCTATGTATTTAGGATAGATACAGTAAAAAACAACAAAAAGTCTTGCCACAAACAGGAATCGACATATTAAAGTAAATCGTTTTTGAGTTTCATGATGTAGTTAGAAATAAAAGTGTGTAAGTAGACTTGGAAGTGTAAAAAAATGGAGTGTGCTTGAAGTTCAGGCTTGATACTTAGAAACTTCAGCATCATAGATGAGTGTAAGACATAGATTAAGGCTATTAATTTATTATAAACATTAAATTGAATTAAAGTACAGTGATATATACTACATATATTTTATAAACCAAAAGAATACCCTCTTTTGTTTAAAAAAAGGAATTGTTTTTAGCTTTTTAATGAATTTACATGAAAATTTCATATTCTAAACTATTGACTGGCATCTATCGTTAAAACAAAAAAGCCGCCAATTTGGCGACTTTTATACATTGCTTCATTCGACAGTAATCGACGGTTAGGCGTCGGCATAGATACGTAACTAAATAAGTAGAAAACTCCAAAGCGGTTTATCTCCTTATGCAGGCAGTCTCCTTGATGGCTACAATACGCAAGCGGCTAGTGTCGATCCTCCACTGACCTCCTTGCTTAACCTTTGCCTCGATGGCGCGGTAGATCGACTCTTTGTCAGCAGATGTGACGTCTAGGAAGAAATAATCGGCGAACTTGTCCAGCCAGTTCCGCACCCCTTAAAAACCGCTGATTTGGTTTCTTCAGATCAGCGGTTTAAAATCTCAATTCCCCCCCAAATTCTTCAACATACTTTTGGATTTGTTATTTTCTGAATTCGGCTTATCAAAACCTAACAACACTATCCTTTCAGGTGTAAATGAAGCCATTTGTTGGATCTTTTTTTTGCTTTTGTCTGATCATCATTGATTTAAAAATCACTTCGTTGTGGCTTCGTACAAACGCTGTAAAATGGTAACTGCTTCAGCCCGTGTGACTAGCGCTTTGGGGTGAAGGTATCCTTCATTAGCGGTAAGGACCCCCATCTTGGTTAGGGTGTAGAATGCTTCTGCCTTTTGATCCTGGGAATCTCCATCATAGTTGTACTCTTCTCCGGTCTTGTCGATGTACAGCACTGGATAGTAGGCCGAGAAATTGTCATTGTAATTGGCCTGACGAACTTTCATATCCTTGTACTGCGCAGCTGCTGAAATCACTTCCTCAATCTCAGGATGAAGCGTCTGCTTGGTATAATCCGTCCGAAGAGAGGCAATCATCATCACATCCCAGCGGGTCAATGGTTTATCAGGCTTGACATAGAATTGATAGTTTGGATACTTCCCCCCAACACTTTCAGCATACGGCCAAACATAATCCCCGTTGAGTATTGCTGCAAAATCTTTATTCGCCCAGTGTTTACGCGCATCTACAAAGTCGGAAGATTCGCCGGAAGAATGATCGATTTCTGGAAAAAGCTTATGAAACATATGTACAAATTCCGCCTTCGTTATAGTTTTGCTTGGCTTGAAGGTCCCATCTGCATAACCCTTGACAACGCCCTTGTCGACCATGGAACGAATCGATTCGGCAGCCCATTCATACTTTGTTCCTTCCACATCAGAAAACGTGTTTGCCGCGAATGCAGATTGACCGAAAAACAGTGTCGTCGCAACCAACGGGGTGATAAGCCATTTCTTTTTCAACATCTCTTTCCACTTCCTTTAGGTAAAATTTATGTATAAAATAGTTCTCTAGACTCAATTTTATATCGGCATTTCAAAAGAAAATGATGATATTAAAGAGAAAAAAAGTACTGTTAAACAGTATTTTGGAATATCGACAAACCATATTTAAAAGATGCTATGGATACAAGTTCTAAAGCTTCTACATATTCGGGTAGACCCGTCGGGAATTGAGAAAGCTTGTGGAGGCCTTCATGGGCTTAACTTCTCGCTTTTTACTCTTCCGACCAAGCCTGTAAGTCCGATCCTGGCATCGATTGACTGCTTCATGTAATCTGCCCGTTAGCTTAAAGCAACCGAGTGATCGGCTGCTGTGGTAGCATTAAATTAGTATGCAACAATAATTTTCATTAATGTGATTAGAATACTCGTTATTGAGTGATAATCGTAAGCCTTACATGATATCCAATTATCTTGCAGAAGTCTATTCAGGAGATCGATTGCAACATAACCCTACAGGCCTTTTCCGCCTAGAGCACGGAGTTTAATGGGCTCCGCTCCGACAATCAACGGTCGGCCGCGTTGTATCGACGCCAGTACCTCTTCGTTCTTAAGACTGGCTGCATGAGCATCTGCATCTTTCCACAGTTCGGTCACATACACCGCATTCGGGTCGTCGTCTGACACATTGACTATATACAAATAGCAGTCAGTATTCGACTTCAACAGCTCGGCCGCTTCTAGCAAGATGCCTGCAAGAGCATCCCTTTGCCCTGGACGTGCCGTCAACTTTCCATACATAGCAAAATGGTTCATGATCCTCATCCTACCCTCGAGTGATATTTGACTTCATCTTATCATAATGTTCCGCAATGTCAGCGCTAATTTCAGTAAACTTCTCCACAAGCGCTAAAAAATAGTCGGTACCATTCCTCCATCCATACGGATTGGAGAACCTTTAAATGCAGATGCATAAGGACTACATACAAATGTAGCAAGTCTACCTATTTCAATAGGCTTGATAAATCGCTGTATTTCAGATTGAGGCAGGTTTGTAACCATAAAGTCCTTCTCTTTTTCTGAAAAAGTCATATCTTCATGAGGATACATACTCTCAATTATTTGGTGTACATTCTCAGAGAGTGTTGGTCCTGGCATGATCGTATTGACTGTAACTTCTGTTCCTATTGTTAATTTAGATAAGCTTTTTGACAATGACAACAACATAGATTTTGTCATACAATACTGAGGCATTTGTCCTGAAGGCATAATTGCTTCTTCACTCGCAATAAAAATAATGCGACCATAATCATTTTTCAACATTTTAGGTAAATAAAATTTTGATAATCCATTTGCAGCAAGAACGTTAGTGCGGAAGTATTTTTCCCATACTTCATCGTCTACGTCCTCATATTGCATAATTTCATAAATACCCATATTGTTAACTAAAATATCAATTTCAGGGTATTTTTCAAATAAGGCTTCTCTTTGTCCAATATCCACAATATCGGCTGTGGCATTTTGAGGGGAGGTAGCTGGGAAATCTAACTTAATTTCATTTACAGTTCGTTCTACCTCTTCATAATTTCGTCCATTAATTAGTACATTAACACCTTCTTTGGCTAGTTCAATGGCAATTGCTTTACCTATGCCTATCGTTGATCCTGTAACTAAAGCTATTTTATATTCTAATCCCATATCCATAATACACTTCTCCTTTTTTATACAGTCTTGTGCTCCGGATAGTGATTATATTATCTTGTCTGGATTGTCCAGTAACTAGTATATTGCGCCAAAGTTCTTGTTTAACACGCCAAATGCTAAAACTCATTAGGCAGTCCTAACGTGTCCCTGATATCGAGTTTGTACCTAAATGTTCAGTCCGCCAATTTGAAGGTGTATCACCCTCCCATTGGCGGAAGGCGCGGTAAAACGAGTTCTGGTCTTCATATCCAATCAAAAATGCCACCTCTTTAATATCGAGCGAGGGGTCTGCCAAGTACTCTCGTGCCTGCTCATGTCTAGCTTGTGTCAATAGAAACTTGAAGCTCGTATTTTCGTCAGTAAGCCGGCGCTGCAAGGTACGATCACTCATACTGAGCTCCTTCGCCACAGCCTGAATGTCAGGACGCCCTCCTGTAAGGCTACGTTTCATGATCCATTTGACCATCTCAGTAATTGAGCGGCTTCGCTGCTGCTCATCCAACGATCGGTCCAGAGCAGGAGTCAGGATTTCCAGCAACTCTTTGTTGTACGAGACAAAGGGACGGTCCAGATCTCTTCGATGTAGCGTCAATCGGTTACATTTTGCACCAATTCGGATGCGACAGCCGAAGTATGCTTCAAGGGCTTGTACATCGCCCATGGAGTGCGAAAATTCAACAAGCTGTGCTGTCAAAGGTTGACCTGTTCCCCGGCGTCCAATCTCCAGAAGAAAAGCCAGCGTAATACCCACCAGCATCGGCGGACCGAATTGCTCGGGAGAACGCCATTCCAAATCAATTGTACAGTGCTCGCCCTCCTCAGTGATATGTAGGTTTTCCGGGGGACACAGTTGTTTGTACCGAGCCATTCGGTTTAGAGCGTCGCGGTAGTCCCGAGCGTGGTAAGTCGCTAAGACAGTCGGTGGGTACTTCGCTGTATCAAAGACGGTCGCAAGCTTGATGATTCCTTGTGCAGTGTCACCAATGAGATCAGAGTATGCCTGCCAGATCGCGAAATATTGAGCGGTGGTGACTACTGGTTCAGTACTAATGGTGATCGGCAATCGTGCTTTGCGAGCTACGTTGTGGGCGCCAAACCCTAACTGACATAATCCTGCCCACAATCCTGGCGGGATTTTAATACGGTCAGAGGTATGAGACTTCATATATATGGGCCTCCTTTATATACTTACATATTCATTAGTTTTGGTTGCGATGGGGTCCATCTTAAGTACACATAAGAATACTCTTAAGTATGTTAAGGTGTCCACATTAACGTAATAAGCTGCGGATAATGCTACATCTTCTTGTTATCTGTGCTACTTTCAATCCATGACGAGGAATTTGGCGAATTACTTAATCATGATAAAATTCTGTTAATGGCATGAACGACTCATCCTCAACATCAAAAAACACACCCGTATGTTTATGAGTGTGTTTTTTGTTTTTAAAACCTCAAATCACCGACACTCCTAGGAATATCATTTCCTCTATGCTTCTTATATTTAAAAATTAAGGCTTCAAGAAAGGCCCGTTTTCACCGATCTTACCGGGGGCAGGATTACCCGGGAGATCAAGTACATATACCCTTAAATTTCCTTTGCCCGAGACTGTCAGATTGAGCGTCCCATTCGTAACCTCTTTGACGTCTCCAGTAATGGCATCTTTATAGGTGCCGTTAGGAATATTCCGAAAAACAGCCGATTCACTAACAGTAACTAAAGCATAACTGTCTATGCCATTTGATGAATCCGTATAACGCCGCTTGTACGCCATTTGTCCGCTTACATCATTTGTAGAATACTGTCCTTTCTGCAGGGCAGGAATACTTCTTCGAATTTGATTCAGTCGCTGAATGTGCTTTACAAGGGGGTGCTGCAGGGTTTGAGCAACCGAACCGGAAGCAGAAGCTACCTGTCCGAAATCGGAGGCAACTACTGTACCTTCAATATGATCTCCATAGTAAGCACGTCCTGTGGTTGCTAATGGACACGTTGGACCACAGTCGATTGGCTTGCCTGCCTGAAATTCGATTTCTGAGCCGTAATACAATGTTGGAATTCCACGGAAAGTCCACATTAAACTCATATTCTCAGCCCATGCAGCCGTGCCCCCCGTATACCGGGTCGAAGACTTGTTAGGCCCATAATCATGGCTATCTACATACACTACGTTATAGGTCGCATCGTTATAACTGTCATCCGAATCCTTGCCATTCCAAAATGCGTTATTCGCATCACTAAAATTCATATGCATCCTCATATCAATTACATTCATCCCGGAGGATTGCGAATGGTCCGGTTCATGATACACATTCCCTTTGAGGAATGCATTATTGGATAAAGGCTGATTGGCTGTACCAAGATTATTTTCGTGTTGATATTGTTCCAGCGCAGCTGCTTCATCATTGGTGCTATACTCTTTGCGTTCCTTCCAGGTGAAGAATTGAGCCGAATGATTCACAGAACCTCGGTTCCATTTATCGTTGACGAAAGCACCTACTTCACCGAACATATAGAAATTACGTCCTTTTTCACCAAACTTCTCAATCGCCCGCTCTTGCGCTGCAGGAAGAAAATGACGGTTCCAGGTAACGCGTGGAATGTGCACAGCGGTGTCTATCCTAAACCCGTCTACCCCCATATCTATAAATCGATTGTACGCTTCAATTAAATAATCTTGGACAGGCTTCGACTCTGTATTAAAGTCAGCCAGATCCTCATGCAGCCAACAACTCCGTGAATCTTCCCCTTCCCAATTGCCGATCCAGCAACTGTGATAGTACTGTGAAGGAAACATGCCAGAGGTGGGGTTTGGCCATTGGCAATTGTAGGTTTTTGAGTTAATTGGAATCCCCCAATTCCGGCATGTGTTGCCCTCCGGCTCCTTCGTTGACCATAGGTCACCGTTATACGGCTTGCCTGCGTCATTCTGCTGAAGGCCATCGTACTCGATTCCTTCTTGAGGTTCGTCATAGTACCAGCTCCACTGATTATCTCGAATACCGAATACTTTTGGCGTGAATAGACCTTTTGCACCCCAGCGGCTAGAGTGGTTGTACACAACATCCTGTATGATTTTAATATCTTTGTCGTGTGCAGCATTAATCAAATCCTGGTATGTTGCACCTGGTGACTCTAACCTAGGATCCACTCGAAAAAAATCGTAACCATGATAGCCATGAAAGTCATAGTCAGATCGATTCAATACAACCGGTGTAATCCAAATCGCCGAAAAGCCAAGAGCCTTGATATAATCCAATTTATTGATTAACCCTTGAAAGTCGCCCCTAAACATTGGATCACTGTTAGCTGCATTGCCGCTCGAAACATGATTCGCACCACCTCGGTTGTTCGAAGGATCTCCATCATAGAATCTGGCAGTCATCACAAAATAAATGGAATCTTCACGCATATCTGTTCCGATCGGGTTTCCCTTTGAAGCAGGAGGTGGTGAAGTTCCAGTTGTTGCACTTACCTCAATACTACTTTCCGATTTGTTGGCTGGTTCTGCTTTATCGTATGCCTTAACTGTATACGTATATGTCGTTTTCGCTTCCAATAATAAATCTTGGAAGGTAGTACGAGTTGTCGTATAGACCTTTTTGCCTTTAGTTCCTCCTGTGCGAGTGATCTCATACCCGCCAATTCCACTTCCACCAACATTATCAACAGAAGGATCCCATTCTAATTGGATTTGTAGTCCATCCGCATTGGCTGTCAATCCTTGAGGTATAGAAGGTGCTTCTACATCAATAACTGGAGGGTTACACGGATTCTTAGCTCCTGTTGTTGTGACGATGCCGTCTTTGATGGTACTTAAACCAGAAGCTAAATGATAATCAGCCCCTTTATTATTATCCCAGACAGAGCCGTTGTTAAATGCTGCCTTCATTGATGTTTTGGAGCCAAGATCAATCGTTTTTTTGGCCCAATCCAAGCAAGCGTTTTCATTCATGCTGATACCCGGCGGGGATGTCCAGGATGAACCATCGGGAGCATAGTGGATATTTACATCGCTCCAGCCACGGCTTTTCTTAAAATAGTAAACTATCGCTTGGTTGTCTGGAAGGGCTGTCAAATCAGGGTTCTTCGGCAGATTGGCATATGTTGCATCGGAGATATTTTGCTTGATGAGAGAAACATTGCGATAGAAATCGTAATCTGATACTCTACTACCGTCGGTAGTGTCTTCAGAGGCTTTCCATGAAAGTTTTACTGATGTACTTGTAACGTTTTTAGGCAATTCATCAGCATTGATCGGCGTAACAACACTTGCTGATGTTAATACAAGTATCCCCGTGATTATGAGTAAAAATAAGCGTTTCCAGGATCTTCGTTTATAACTCCTCATTCTCTACGTCCCTTCATCTATATTCTTCTGGTCGCACACTACAATAAACGATCTCTCCCTTCTCTTTTCTCATACAAATGATTATTCTAGCACTTTCATGGATTATTTTATGTTTTTATGGAAGAATTTAGAGTGGAATATGTTGATTTATAAGGAGGAAATAGCGGATTTTATGTAAAAACATCTTCTTCTCTTTACGTGTAAATTAAAGCTATTCGAAATATCAGCAACTTAAAAATGATCAAGCCATAGAATCGGTTGTTGAGCGATACCCGCTTGAGTTTTATGGTGGGCAAAATTATTTTGCTCACCATTTCAAAGGTTTACTGATTACTTAAATGCATCCCAAAATTTCATTGAATAAATCTGTTTGGTTCTCTCCAGGTTCCTATATATCTCTCTTATGACGGATCGAAAAATAGAGCAGATCTAAATAGTTCTTCGAATCACGCTTTTGGTTGCTGCCGCCTCAAAAATCGTCTCAATTAGCACCAATACACGGTGTACTTCTTCGCTTTTGATCGCAATCTCCGCTTTTCCTTCGATGGTGGAGACAAAATTCTCATAAAAGCTTTCTGCAGCAGCAGGTATTTTCTCAATCGGGAACTTAAGGGTGGATTCCTCAGACGGCGGTGCCATCGTTTTCGTCAATCCTTGGCCTGCTTGAATCGGCTTGGGTTCCACGTGAGCGACATCAGGATTTCGGGTGACGATCTCTCCGCTCAAATCCCAATCTCGAATCACCGCGGTTCCTTCGGTTCCTTTAATATACCAGCGCGGCAGCTTTACGTAATTGGTTGTGCCCACTTCAATGACTGCGGTCAAGCCGTCCTTGAACTCAATAAAGCTGGTAAAGCCGTCATCCACTTCAGTCCCCAAAATATAGCTTAGGGTAGCAGCTACGCTTTCTATTTTGCTGTCCGTAATCTGAAGCAGCTGGTCCAACAGATGTACTCCCCAATCCAGTAGCATTCCTCCTCCATAAGCCTTTAGTTGTCGCCAGTCACCTGGAATCCCATTAGCCCCCTGAACTCGTGATTCCAGCTGGAAAAGCTCGCCTACGGTCTTATTGCCAATTATATCTTTGATAATTCGGAAGTCTTCATCCCATCGACGGTTCTGATGTACCGTAAACACACGATTTTCTTTCTTCGCCACCTCAACAATATCCAAGAAATCCGCGCTCGTTATCGTAACTGGCTTTTCGCAAATGACATGTTTTCCGGCTTGTAGCGCCTGGATCGCGATTTCTTTATGAACATCATTAGGTGTTGCTATCAAAACAATATCCACGGCCTGATCTGCCAGAACGTCATCCAGGCTAGCGTAGGTTTTATAGCCGGCAGCCGCAGCCAGTTCCATCCGGTAATCGACAATATCATACACACCGCCAACGGCAAGTTGCTGATTAGATTCGATCAATTGAACATGGTAGCTTCCCATGCCTCCATAACCGATGATGACTACATTGTATATACGATTGTCCATTTTCATCTTCCTCCACTCCTGATTTAAGCCCACCGCATATAAAGCGGTTGCTCATGGATCAATAAATTTTAATATCCTCGTAACTCTCCCTTCACTTCGTCGGATAGCTCTATCATACAAATCTCATGAAAAGCTTTCCTCCTCATTTCTTGCTGTATTATTCCCGAATATTGTCCTGCGGTATTTCAATGGTGATGTTCCTGTCGCTTCCTTAAAGAGATGATGAAACGTCTTTACACTACTGAATCCTGCTGCCTCTGCGACCTCAGTGATCGGATTGTTTTCATTCAACAAAATCCATTTTGCCTTATTCAGTCTGTAATCATTCAAAAATGCTACAAAGGTCATCCCCGTATTCTTCTTAAACAGTCTGGCGAAATAATAGGGACTGAAACCCATATAATCAGCGACATTCTTCAGCGAGATGGTTTCATGATAATGGCATTCCACATACTCAAAGATACGTTCCAGTTTATAAAGAGTGTCCTTGGATTGTGTTAAGGTTCTTTCTGAGAGTTCAGGAAGCCTTGGCGTCATGCTTCTCGGAACTTCGCGCATAATAAGAGTCAACATCTCAAACAGCTTAGCTTTGATCATATAAGCATGACCTTCGTGGTGGTTGACGTTCTCATCATAAATGCTTTGAATTAGAGGAAGCATTTTAGCTGCTGTTTCTTCTGGCCAGTTCCAGCTTGATTGCTCCATCTCCGTAAATATATATCTAAGAGGGCGTTTCTGATTACTTAATGTGGAGACCTCTTGAAAAAAGCTCAGATCAAATTGAATAACCACCCGTTCGCTGTCGGGAGAAGCCAAGAAATAATGAACATCACCTCCATTTATAAACTGAACATCACCTTGTTTCATCCGTATCGAAATATCGTTAATTCCCAGATCCAAGGTTCCCTGAGTCACATAAATAATTTCAATTTCTTTATGCCAATGAGGATAGCAAAGCACGTCGCCTTTATTAATAAAACTCCGGAAAGGAAAATGTCGGTCAAGCTCCGGGATTTCTAAATAAAAATTCATTTTGGTAGACTCCTTTTGTTGTGGAATTCAAAAAAGCCGTACACATGACTATTGATTTTTTCTCCTTCTCAACTTTCGAATAAAATTCCCTCTCCCTTTTCAATTGTAAGCGGTTAACATTCTTTTTCCAACCCTATCAATCATAGTTTTTATTAAGTAAAACAACTGTTAGGCCTCCTTACCAACCTAATTTTGCAAACACAAAGTTATGCCTCAATTATGAGCGGTTTGGCGCCCGAAAACAATTTGGGCTGATCTTATTTCTCCCTTCCGCTTGCAGTTTCTTCAGATAACCAGGTTTCGCCTTAACTGGATTAAGCAAATACGTGTAAAATTGTCGAACGATTATTTTTACATTTTTTATATAAATATATATGTACATTTCCAAGAAAAAGGTATAATCTAGTAAAGCAACAGAATCCATATGAAAAATATAGACTTATGGAGGGACGGACCTTGAAGAGACTATTCGCTTTAAGTTGTGCTTTCTATCTGTTAATCGGCATTACTAGTGTGGTGCTGGGAGCATTACTGCCGGTTCTACTACCTTACTATGAACGGGGGTACAGCGATGGCGGATTATTGTTGTTCCTTCAGTTTTTCGGATTTCTTGTCGGCGTTCTGTTCTCCCCCTTCATGGCTCTACACATCGGGCGCAAGTTTATGCTGTCCATTGCCCTGGTTAGTATCGTAGCAGCGTATGCCTTCTTGGGTGTACTCCCCTCATGGACCTGGGTTATCGTGATGACCATCTGGGTTGGCTTCGGCTCAGGTATCATTGAGTCGTCCATCGGAGCGTTCACGATTGAGTTTACCGAAGAGCAGAAAGCCGTAGCCATGTCCAAGCTGGATGTCTATTTTGCACTTGGTGCACTGCTCATTCCCGCCGTGGTAAGCCTGTATATCTGGCTTGGAATGTGGTATCTGACCTTCTACACCATCTCCCTTCTGACGTTTATTCTGGGGCTGTTCTGGATTACCATGCCTACTTCCTCCTCTTCCCACCTTATCCAAGCAGATCTCCAAACCTCTGAGCGATCGGTCGAACAAGCCCAGTACTCGGTACAGCACCGTGTGTTACTGGGAATATTCATTGTATTCTTCTTTGTTTACATGGGGCTTGAACTGGGGCTCATGAACTTCCTGCCCTCTATTCTGATCGAGACCCTGCAGATTCGGGAATCCGTAGCCTCGTTGGGTGTTAGCATACTCTGGGTTGCGATGATCATCGGCCGCATGTTCTCAGGGAAGATTGCAGAGTCAGCAGGATATATTCCTTTCCTGCTGTGGAGCGGAATCGGGACTTTCTGCTTTCTGGTCGCAATGGCGTTTGCATCCAGTCAGTGGGCTACATACCTTCTGATTTTTGGTGCAGGGTTATTCATGTCCGGTCTCTTCTGTATTGCCCTCGTCTATGCGAACGTGCTGATTCCGGGAATGACCGAGAGAACGACCAGCATTCTGATTGCGTCAGGCGGAATTGGCGGAGCAGTGCTTCAATATGTAACAGGCTGGAGCATGAGCGAATGGTCGGTGACGGCTACCCTTTGGATTTTGGCGGCTTTCAGCCTAATTTTGCTGCTGTCGGTCATTCTCTCGCATCTGTGGAATGACAGGAGCAGACGGGGAGTTGACTCCCTTGTCCATCAGGGCAAGGAAGGATGAGATTCTTTATCTTGGGGGAGGTGAGGCCCACCGCTTTAGGTTGTAGCAGGGCAGTACACTTTTTAAGGATGTACTTAATGAGAATGTATATTCTGATATGGAGGGGAACATCGTGCATACCTTAACCAAAGAACGCTTCAGATACGGAAAAGGCATTACTCTGATTGACGATTCGGGTAAGGAATATTTGGATGGCGTATCTGGCACTTTCAATCTCTCGCTCGGTTATAATCACCCTCATGTCGTCACCAAAGTACAGGAACAAGTCGCTAATCTTGCCCACATGTCCTCATCCTTTACCGAGCCTTACGTCGAGGAAGTCCTGGATCATCTGATCCAGTATACGCCGAACGGCATCGACGCGGGATGGATGAGAGATATTACCGGATCCACGGCGAACGAATGCGCTGTGAAACTAGCCCAGAAATATACCGGAGCGCTCGATATAATCAGCCTGTATTTATCCCATCATGGGCAGACCCAGTTCGCAACAGGCATATCCGGCAACGCCTTCCGGCGGAGGAAATTTCCTAACTCGGCTGCAGCAAATTCCCTGCATGTACCTGCTCCCTACTGCTATCGCTGCCCGTTTAATTCTTCGCCTGACAAGTGTGGCTATCAATGCGTCGAAGCCATATCGGATGCCATTGAGTATGCAAGCTCAGGCTCTGTGGCCTGCATGATTATTGAACCCATCCTAGGCAACGGAGGCAATATCATCCCACCTGCTGGATATTTTAAGCGCCTCCGTCAGCTGTGCAACGAGTACGGGTTGATCCTGATCGCTGATGAGGTGCAGACCGGAATTGGGCGGACAGGCTACATGTTCGCAAGTGAGCTGTTTGATATCCAACCAGATATCATTACTCTCGCCAAGGGTCTCGGTGGCATTGGTGTACCGGTTGCAGCGGTATTGATGCAGTCTCGTCTTAATGTCCTCGAGAAGCACGAGCACTCCTTCACCTCAGGTAGCAATCTAATCTCGGTTACGGCAGCCAAAGCCACGCTAGAGGTTGTATCTGAACCCGGTTTTCTGGAAGCCGTTCGGTCCAAAGGAAGCCTGCTCGGAACCCTGCTGACAGAGATGGCCGACAAGCACGATTGCATCATTGGTGAGGCTCGCGGCGTCGGCTTGATGTGGGGACTGGAAATTGTCGACGAGGATGATGCCCCAGACGCAGTTAAGAGCAATGCGATTATCGACCACGCTTTTGCCGAACAGCAGCTTATTCTCAGAGGCTCCCGTTACGGTTACGGCAATGTGGTCAAAGTGAGACCTTCCCTCACGGCTACAGAAGACGAGATTGTTGAAATTGTTAAGCGGCTTGACACTGTTCTGACCACCCTTCACTAACCATCTGCCTAACAGGCAAAAGGAGGACTATTTATGCTTGCACTGGTATACAAATCAGCCTGGGATGTCGCACTTGAGGAAAGACCTATCCCGGAGATTAAAAAAGATAACGATGTACTCGTCCGAATTCGCGCGACAGGCGTATGCGGTACGGATCTAGGCATCATCAGTGGCAAATATCATGCCGTGCCGTCCACTATCTTGGGCCACGAATCAGCGGGGGATGTGATCGCTGTAGGATCAGCCGTCAGTTCACTGCAGCCTGGGGACCGGGTGGTGATTGATCCAACATACTACTGCGGCCAATGCGAAATGTGCCGGACAGGAAGACAGAATCATTGCACACATAAATCCGTAACAGAGACCGGAGTCAGCGCCGACGGTACGTTCACCGATTATTATGTGACTGAGGACCGTTTTTTGTACAAGCTGAAGGACCATATCAGCTACGAAGAAGCGACGCTGACCGAACCGCTGAGCTGTATGCTGACCGGAATCAACCAGATTCACCTGCTGCCGAACTTCACAACCGTTATTATAGGCGCAGGTCCAATCGGGATTCTGTATAGCTATGCTCTTGCTTCAAAAGGCGTAACTGGTTGTCTTGTTGACATCTCGGAGGAACGGCTCGCCATAGCGGATTCTATTGCCCCCGATCGGTGGTCCGCGCACGCCACAATGGAGTCGGCCATTCATGAGCTGGCTCCATTAAAGAATCAAGTGGACATGATTGTGGATACCACAGGCGTGGTCGGTACACAGGTACTGTCCCAGCTTACAAGCGGCGGATATCTGATGCTGGTGGGGCTGAGAGATGGGATAAGTTCGTTTAATCCGAAAGAGGTAGTTGACCGTAGCCTCAAAATCATCGGCTCAATTGATTCCCTGGGAACGTTCTCCACGGCTCATTACCTGATTGAGCAGCAGATCATTCCCGCCAAAAAAATCATTACTCACTCCTATCCGCTGGAAGACTATCGTGAGGCTTTTCTAACCCTCGGATGCAATATCAACGAGCGTACACTTCAGCCTTCGTCTCAGGCGATCAAGATTGTGCTGCAATCGAACGGTTCCGGTAACTAATCCAGATACGAACAAGGAGGAGAATGGACATGACAACCGTTCATCATGATGTGCAACCAAATAATGAATGCTTGGGAGGCCTATCAGCGTCCGTTCCGGTCAAGGCAGTCATCTTCGACATGGACGGGGTGCTAATAGACAGCGAACCGATTTATTTTGAGATCGAGCGCAATTCCTTTGCCCATTTCGGTGCGTCCATGACAGAAGAAGAGCACCATACCTATGTTGGAGTGACACTCGAATCTATGTGGCGTCAGGTACTGACCAGACATCAGCTCACCAATACGGTGGAAGAGGCCCTGTCGTATCACCGAAAAAATGTGATGCAGACGATGATTGCACACGAGGGACTTGTGGCGATTGACGGACTGGAGCGGTGGCTGGACTGGCTGCAAGAGAAAGGGATTCCGGTCGCGGTGGCCTCATCCTCTCCACGGGCGCTGATTGATCTCATTATGGAAAAGACAGGACTTGGTCGTTACTTCGACATTCGAATCACCGGTGAAGAGGTTTTGCAGGGTAAGCCGGCACCGGACATCTTCTTATACGCCGCCGAGCAGCTAGACATTGCACCGGCCCATTGCATCGTTATTGAGGATTCACAGAACGGGGTCCAGGCAGCCAAAAGTGCAGGTATGCACTGCATCGGCTTCCACAACCCCGGCTCCGGCCGGCAGGATCTGTCCAAAGCCGATCGCTGGATTCTCAGCTATGACGACCTGTGGGCGATCAAAGAGAATTTGCCGTTTGATGAGCAGTTGCTTGCTAAGAGCAAGAGCCGAAATGTACCGGAAGGCATACCCCCTTTATAATCATATGGAATCGTCCGATCTTTTCTATGATTAAGGGTATTAAATAATGCCCCTTGGAATATACACTGGAGAATGTCATTATCATTCCCTGTGTGTACTCTAAGGGGCGTGCTCTACGTCGAATCGGTATAGTTAGAACACGTACGTTCCCGGTTCAACACACAACAGTCGTAAAAACTATCCTTTTGACATATAACTGATCTTCTGACGGTTTTAAATCCTCTATTCGTATGCAGCAAAACTCATATAGAAAAATGGGGTGCTGTTAACACCCCAAACCAGATTCATCGATATATATCCTGCTTCATCTGAACGGTAATTTTGCGTATGTTCAGCCCTTTCTGTCTTCTTCGGTAATCAGAGAGCTGTAAGCCGGAATTGTAACTGTTCCTTTCTTCACCTTCACGTTCTTTGAGGTGGAGAAGACCACTTTCCATTTACCCTTATCGGAATCTTTCAGCTGCAGGGTAATCGGCTTTCCAGACAGGTTATGATATACATACAATGCTTCTTTGCCTGAAGTACGTTTAAAAGCGGTCACGCTGACAGAACCTGATTGTATAGGTTGCAAACTGTCGCTGCGTAGAGCTTCATGTTCTTCCCTCAGACGGATGAGTGTGCGGTAGCTTTCCAGCAGGGAATCATCGTCCCTCAGCTGCGCTTCCACCGATACCTCGCCTGTGTTGTATTTGGGTTCCTCCCACGTCGTTTGACCGGGGCCATCTCCCTTGTACCAGCGCATAGGCTCACGAAGATACTCATCAGGCTTTTCTCCCTTCATACCGATTTCTTCCCCGTAATAGAGGAACGGCTGACCCGGAAGCGTCAAAAGAATGGAAGCGACAAGCTTGGCTTTTCGCACATCCCCGCCCAGTTCGCTCATGACACGGGTTTGGTCATGGTTGCTCAGGAACGGAGCATCGAGCGCCGCCTTATTATACGATTTGTACAGTTGCAGCGTTTTCTCGGCGAATGTCGCGATACCCTGATCCTGGCCGTTTTTCACGGAGTTCAAAATCGTTCCGCCCAGGTCAAAATTAAAAAGGGAGTGGAGCGGTCCGTAATAAGGAGCTATGGTCTCCGGTTTGTCCCATACCTCACCTGCCAGATATACATTTGGATTTACCTTCTCCATTTCAGAACGGAATTCATTCCACCAGGCAATGTTTTTATCCGCACCATCCTTCGTCTGTCCTCTAAAAATATGCATCGCTGCGTCAAGCCGGAACCCGTCTGCACCTTGCTGCAGCCAATACTTGCCGACTTTGATCATTTCCTTGCGCACTTCGGGATTGTCGAAGTTCAGATCCGGCATGCCTGACCAGAACGTACCGTAGAAATACCCTTCGCCATTCGGATTCTTATGCCATACCTGCTGACCCCATGAGCCCTTTTCTTCCAAATCTGTGTTCTCATCCGCCCAGACGTAATAGTCGTGGAATTTGCTTTGTGGGTTGGCACTGGCCTCCTTGAACCATGGATGCTCGCTGCTCGAATGATTGATAACAAGGTCCATGATCACCTTGACGCCTTTTCGGTCCGCTTCTTTCATCAAGGTGCGGAAATCATTTAGACTCCCATACTGCGGGTCCACCTGATAGTAATCAGTTACATCATATTTATGGTAGCTTGGAGATGGATTTAGGGGCATAAGCCAGAGGCCGCTGACCTGCAAATCCTTGCCCGAATGGGGTTTGCCGTCGTTTAAGTAATCAAGTTTTTGTGTAATTCCTTTCAAATCACCATGTCCATCTCCATTCGAATCATAAAAAGAATTGATATAAATTTCATAAAATACGCCGCTTCCAGTAGAAACCGGAGGCTTATGTCCGTTCATTTCCTGCTCTGCCATTGCACCTGAAGCGAACATCGTGAGCATAGGCACCGTTAACATGGCGGTGGACAATCTTCTTAAGCGTTTGTTACGTGTCAAAACAAATCAGCTCCTTTGATTGTTATGGGTGCGTTTTCATTATAAATAGAAACAATCCAAAAAAAGGGGATATTTATTATCTATTATGGTGGAAAATATCGATCTTATTGTTTTATCTCTGTATCGAGCGAAAAGAGGAGCAGACTCTATGTCTACTCCTCTTTAAGAAATTGCTGTCGACCAAATCAGTTCAGGAAATATATCTTAATTTAATGCGTTTTGAAGCTCTGTGCAGCGAAGACTTTACTGAATTTTCACTCTTGTTTAAGATTCTAGCTGTTTCTTTTATGGAGTATCCTCGGACTAAACGCAATTCAAGTACCGTCCTTTGCTCGGTATTACTTGCCATCAAAAGAATTCGATTGACCTCCTCCTGAATTTCAAAATCGAGGGTATCCCAGTGATAGTAGAGCAGCTTCTTGCGTAAGTTGTATTCATCCATCTTTTTTCGTTTTCTTATTAAATCTATAGCTAAATTTTTGGCAATTCTCAGAAGATAAAATCGAATACGATCTTGAGGCAAGTCAGGTGAAGCTCTTATAAACCGAATAAAGCACTCATGCAACAAATCTTCGGCATCCTGTTTGTTATGCAATTTCCTCAAAAGATAGCCCATGAGTTCTGATTTACAAGAAAAATATAGATTTTCCAGCTCTTTAATGTCCATATTATTGTTTATCCTTTCTGTTCGATTGGAATCGGTAAGTCACTTTATAGTCTTAAATTCATATCCCTGCTTTTTTAAATATCTTATGATTTCAGGCAAGGCTTTGGCTGTTTCTTCCTTCCCATAAGTGTCATGCATGAGTACCACTGCTTTTTCTCTAGTCCCCATGTTCCTTATGAATTCGCGAATTAATTGTTCAGCATTCTTAGGCACACCTTCTGCATCTTTAGGTAACACATTCCAGTCAATCTGATGGTAATCCTTATCATGTAGAGCTTTGTCCAGCACTTCCATACCATCGGGATCATTTCTCTGCCATGTCATATGGCCACCTGGCAATCGAATCACTCTTGTGGAAAAATTCTGCCCCAATATTTGCTTTAAAATTTGATTTGTTTTTTCAATATCGTTCATAAAAATGCTAGAATTCACAGTTTGATTAGGATATAAATAACTATAGTCATGTGAATAGGTATGATTTCCGATAGCATGTCCTTCTTTAACTAGTCTTTTTGTTATTTTTTCAGCCACTTCATTTTCTTCTACTGCTTTTCCTACCACAAAAAACGTCGCTTTCACATTTTCTTCTTTAAGAACATCTAATATTTTAGGCGTTACGGTGACCGATGGTCCATCATCAAAAGATAAATAGACAACCTTTTTACCGTCTATCCCATCGGGCCGATGCCCTTGCATTTGTTGATTTAAGTACTTTTCAACAAATGCCGCATCTTCAACGCCAGCTTCATTTTTTTGTGGGGATGCTATCCCCTCTGATTTGTTATTATATTTGTCCGTTGACACCGCATTTACTTCATTCGCAAATTCGATCGTCTTTACTGGTGGTTGCTTACTATCAAACATGTCAAAGAGTTTTATAGCGATTAGAACGATTATAATAGTAATAATAATCAATAATCTTCTTCGATTTCTCCTTATACGATGCGCTCTTGTTCTATTATGTGTATAGATTTTTTCCATAGCTTATGTTCCTCCAAATATAAAACCATATTTTCCAAGGGTGGATGCCATCAAAAGTTCCTAAAAAGATATAAGTACAGCCAGCCTTCTCAGAATGGAGAGACTGGCTGTTTCGCTTCATTTTGCTGCGAATTCCAATGGGAATTATTCGTATCTCAATGCATCTATAGGCTTCAAACTTGCTGCTTTATAAGCCGGATATACCCCAAATAGAATGCCTGTGCCCGCAGAGCTAAGAAACGAATATATGATAGGCGAGATCGTAAATTCAATGGTCATATGTGCAGTTGCCTCAAGTATCTTGGATGCCCCTATGCCTGTTATAACCCCGATTGTACCTCCTAAGAGACCAAAAATGACTGCTTCAGACAGGAATTGAATCATTATATCTCTCGGCTTGGCGCCAATAGCTTTTCGAATACCGATTTCTCTTGTACGTTCTATAACTGAAACCATCATAATATTCATAATTCCAATTCCCCCTACCACAAGGGATATCGCGGCTACCCCACCCAGTAGGCTGGTCATGATACTATCTACACCGGAAGCTGCACCTGCTGCCTCTGACAGACTCATAATTTGAAATTGATCCGGTTCCGAGGGTTTTAGCTGGTGCGTCACACGCAAGCTTTCCAATATGTCTGAACGTGCCTGATCCATCAAAGCTGGTGACTTGGCGGACACGTCCAATCCTGTAATGTTCTTCTCACCCAGACGGTTCATCATGGTTGTAGCAGGGATGTAAATTTGTTCATTAGTGCTGTAGCTTAATTTCGTTACTGGCTGAGTATTTAATACTCCAATTACCTTGAAAGGAATCTGTTTAATTTGAAACGTTCGCCCCAATACATTTTGGGTATCTCCACCAAAAAGACGTTGAACCGCTTGGCTTTCAAGAATGGCGACATTCATGCGTTTATCCATCTCATCGTTGGTAAATGTTCTGCCCTCGGCAAAGGAAAACTTTTTGACTTTATAGAATGAAGCGGAAGTCCCTACAATAGTGGCGTTATAGTTATATCGCCCCCACGTAGCCTTTGAATTGCTCGTTATATTTGGCATCAATGCATCTATGGAATTCTTTTGTTCCAATGTCTCGACATCAGCCCAAGTAAACGATGGCGTGTTGTCATAATCTATTCCCCCATCGACCATTGTCATAGCTGGCGCAACCATCAATACGTTATTCCCTAATTTATTAATTTCCGCCTTTATGCGGGTTGTAGAGCCGTTTCCAATCGCCATAATGGCAATAACCGCTGCCACCCCGATAATAATACCGAGTATTGTTAAAAAGGAGCGCAGCTTATTGGTCGTTAAACTGTTAATTGATACACGGATCGTTTCCATTAAATTCATAGGCTTGCCATCCTTGATGAAATTCTTCTATTCATAATGCTCTCATCCCGCTCAATATTCCCATCTCGAAAGCTGATCAGTCGCTTGGCATATTCGGCAATTTCCAGCTCATGAGTAACCAAGACAATGGTTTTCCCCTGTTCATTCAAGCCTTGAAACAGCTCCATAATCTCGACGCTCGTCTTTGTATCTAGTGCCCCCGTAGGCTCATCTGCCAGCAGAATAACAGGATTATTCACCAACGCACGCGCAATGGAGACACGTTGCTGCTGACCACCAGATAGCTCATTAGGCTTGTTGTACATCCGTTCTGCAAGCCCCACACTTCTAAGCGCCTCCACAGCTCGTTCCCGGCGTTCCTTGGCAGGTATACCTGCATACATCATAGGTAGCTCTACATTTGCTAATGCTGTAGTTCGGGGAAGTAGATAGAATTTCTGAAACACAAAACCCAGTTTCTGATTTCGAATCTCGGAAAGCTCGTTCTCACGAGCATCCAATATGGAATACCCATCCAGATAATATTTCCCGGTATCAGGATGATCAAGACAACCAATGACATTCATCATAGTGGACTTACCCGAACCAGAGGGGCCCATTATGGCAACAAACTCACCTTCGCTAATAGATAAATCAACACCACGTAGAGCCTGAATCTCCTGACCGCCTACCTCATATACTTTTTTTAATTCTTTAATTTCAATAACGCTTGCATTCGATTGAGCTTCATTCATTGAGCCTGACCCCCATCAGGGTCTTGACCCTCTTGACTACCATTCGGACCAGCACTACCACCCTGAGGCGGAATAACAATGGTTTCGCCTTCCTTGACACCTGACTTGATTTCGGCCTGATCCGCTGTATAGACCCCCAGCTTCACCGGTCTGAATTCATAATCTGCAGGGTTAGCCGGGTTCTTTGCTACATATACTCCATCCACTCCACCATCGGATCTCAATGCGAACAATGGAACAGACAACGCATCTTTATGTTCAGCCAAGAGGAGTGATACATCCATGTTCATCCCCGGTTGTAGTCTTATCTTTTGACTATCCAAAGACAATTCAATTTTGTATGTAGTCACATTGGATTCGGTAACCGGCTCTGGAGAAACAAAGAGGACTTCGCCCTTAAATTGTTTGTCCGGGAATGAATTCGTGTGCATCGTAGCCTGAAGTCCAGTCTTCAATTTAGCGATATCACTTTCGTTAACCTTGGCACTAACCTTCATAACGCCTGTATTGGAGTTGTTCATAACAATGAAAGGTGCTGTAGGACTGGTACCCACATCGCCATTGACCTTCAAAATAATTCCATCCCACGGTGCCGTAACCTGTAATTTGTTCAGAACACTTTTCTTCTGTTCCAATTCCGTTTCAGCCTGTTGTAAAGAAGCCTGTGCGGATTGAATATTAGAGGCATCAGGCGGGGACTGTGCTGCCTTTAATTGTATTAAAGCCGTTTTATAGCCCATTTCCGCGTCCTCAATCGCCTGAACTTGTCGATTCTTTGCCTTCTTGTATTGAAGTTCAACATTATTCATATCCAATTTTGCCTTATCAAGGTTTTGCTTGGCCGTCGCCAGGTCACTTTCTGCAGCTGCATCATTCTGGACTAGATAAGTCTGGTCATCATAATCCTTCTGGGCTTTATCCAAAGTCATCTTAGCTGCCTCTTTTTGTGCAGTGGCTTCCTCTAATTCCATTCCGTCCTTGGCTGTTTTTATCGCCATCTGTGCCTTTAGGACATTTGCCTTCTGGAGCTCAATATCACTAGCCTTTGGTCCACGCTTGGCTTCTTCCACCTTGGCTCGTGCAATCGCTACATTGGATTCGGCATTTTTAATTTGTAACTTGGAATCTGAATCATCCAAACGAGCCAACACCTGACCCTCTTTGACACTATCTCCTGCTTTGACATTGACGGCAATGAGCTTGGCACCCTCAACATTTGTAAAATTGATATTGACTTCCTTAGAAGCCTGAACGGTTCCAGTTACTTTAAGCGATTCGGTCATGTTTGTTTTCTGTACCTGTACGATCTGGTTCGCAGGACCCTCCACGGGCTTTTCCTGACTTCTATTCATATAAACAGTACTGCCAATTCCCGCTATAATAATCAAGACAAGAATACCTATGATCCCTTTCAATCTTTTTTTCCTTCTTAATACTTGCAATGCATCTTTCTTTTCTGCTTCCGACAATGTTATATCCCCTTAAAATGTATTTTTTCTAAAACCTATACGCTCCACGGTTTGTTTAAAGCATGTTGCAGCATTGTCATTTGAATAATGAGTTCATCCTTATTCCGTTCAATTTGCTTCACTTTTAACTGATTCGTGGCGACCTCCGTACCTGTGGCAAATCCACGTTCCCTTTTTTTACGAGATATGTCCAACACTTTAATAGCGTTCTGTAAATTACTTTGCATTTGTTCGTATTGTTCATCATTTTGCTGTAAGTTAAAGTAGATACTCTTTAGTGATTCTGCCAATTGATCCTTGGTATTTTTGAGTCCGCCTTCCGCTGAGTCTACATCAATCTGTTTAATTTCATAATCGTCCGTTCCCGAGTTCCATGTGTAATATTTAACTTCCATTTTTGCCAGCTTGACAGCCTCCTCCTGCCTCCAAACCGAAGGACTCGCCGAGATTGCACGCGTTACAAGCGTATCCAAATTTGTGTTGTCCATCTTCCGATAAACAGGTCGATCAACCAGTTCATACACCGAACCTTGAGGTTGGCCCATTTGCGTATTTAGTGAATCCATCGCTTTTCGCAGCGCAGCTTTTGCAATCTCTACATTCTTTTCTGCTTCTAAACGAGTCTGAATAATGGTGCTTTGTTCACCTGGAGAAATTTTTCCACGGTTGGCTTTCGCCTCAGCAGCTTTTTCCTCCAATAACGCAAGCGAAAGTGCATCCTCACTACTCTTCACTTTGTTGTCAGCCAAAAGTACGTCGTAATAGTCCTTCATTGTGGTGTAGTCTGTCTGATCTTGAGCAAGTTCGATTTGCTTCTTGGATTCCAAATAAGAAACCGTCGATGAGGCATACCCCTTCCAAGCAGAACTACTAGCCGCGTCCTCTTCACCGTTGCCTGCGCCTGCTGGAATGAAATCCAGATTCTTACCTGCATTTTTTAGGTTAATCCGGTTCCGATCTATCGTTTGCTGGGCTTCTTTCAAACTAAAGCTATTAGACCGTGCCCATTGCTGGGCTTGACTCAATGTTAGTTTCACACTTGCATTGGAAGCCAATTGCTGCCCCTCTGCTTGAACAAAGGACCCTGAAAAAGAACTGGTTGATAAGGCCAACAACAATAAAATAAACACACTTTTTTTCATAGATATCCCTCTCTTTCTAAGTTTATTAAGCCTAATAAATACGTTGTTATATGAATTATAATTCTTCCTCTACACTACAATTTCTTTGTATGGTTCCCCATCAAGGAAATCGTGAATTGAGAGCTTCATCGTCTATAATCCGTGGAGATTCCAGAAAGGAGGAACCACTCCTCCCTTCTGCAACTTTTTTGCACACAGCTTATCGTTCCTTATAACATCTTTAAATCCAATTGACGAAGGTACAGGAAACGTACAATAAGAAAGGAAAAGAATTGGATTGCCCAAAAGCAAAGCATAATTTGAATAACCGTAAGATGAAAGGGTACTACATATATTCCAGATAAACAAAGCACTACTCCTACGGATGATACGACTAATGGCAGAAGAAAAAGGAATGCAATTTCTCTGGATGCAGCTTGTCTCATTTCCCTTGAGCTTAGTCCGATTTTGGATAGAACCAGGTATATTTCCTCATCCCGTTGAAGATCTACATACAATCTGAAATATAGCAGGCTTACAATACTTGCCAACATGATAATAGCGATAAATCCACCAATAAATTTACTAATATTCAGATCCGTCTCCGATGTCAAATAATCCACTGCTCTAGAGTTAAGCGCCCCTTTATTCACCTTGTTGGCCAGCACGGAATACAACCAAACCTCTTCTTGAGTTTCAGAAGTTTCCAAGGAAAGTTGACCATTCTTCCATTTTGGCACAAAGTAGTAAACAGATTTGTATGCTAATGGATCATTGAAATACCGTTGTTCAACTAAATGGTCGTAAGTTCTATCTGAAACAACAAGTAACCTTCCTAATTCAGAGATGATGTTTCCATCAAACTTTATGCTAGGGTCTATCTTCTGAGTATCCATAATTTGAATATTCATAATGTGAGATTTCCCTTGATTGTAAGTTAGATTTCTTTCAAAAAAGGTTTTCTGTTCTTCTAAAGACATCCCGTTTGAATCAAAAATGAAAAAGCCTTGATGATCCCGAAGCACAGTTGCCTGTTTTAGTTCCTTAAACCTGGAAGCAAGAGCTTCATAGTTGGATTGTTCCATCACAGGTGCGAACTGTTCACGAAAGGGAAAGATCAGTACTTCACTTTTCGAATAATCCACCCCAGCCGTATAAAGATTTTGGTCAATATCTTTTTCAAGCTCTATAGAACTTACAACATCAGAAGAAAGTGCAAATGAATAAGATTGCTCCTTAAGAAATCTTTTTTGCTGCTGCATGGAGTCAAAAGTTGACGCTGCTCCTACACAAAAAATGATAGAAATAAGGGTAATCAATGAAAAAAGCCCGGCATTATTCCTCATTTTGTATATGATCTCAGATAACCATAACAAACGTGTTCCGCTCCAAGACCGTTTCTTGTTAGCTCTAAGCAATTGAATGGATAGTGCACATAATTGACTGTAAAACAAGTAAGTACCAATAATCCCCATTGAAATTGTATATTTAAATGTGTCTCCAACTGAATAGTGCATTATATAAAAGGAGAGAGTCCCTAAACGATACGGTGCCAGATAAATGTATGGTGGAAAATCAAGCTTCATTAAATATACAGCCGCTCCTATTAACGCTATTGCAAGAAAAGACAGACTCCATGAAGCTTTTAATTCCTTTTTGAACTGTGGAACCTTGCTAAAAAGCTGCTGTAATTTAAAATGGCGTATGAAGAAAACAGACACAAGTGAGATCAATATATACAAAAACATAAAACCAACCACGGTGAAAGCCAGTGCTTTCCAAGGAAAATAAAATGTTAAATACATTCCTATGACATTGGAACCCAAAAGTAGAAAGAATTTCGCTGAAACAAATCCTCCGATAATGCCGGTAATCAAGGATAAAAAGCCTATAATTAGATTTTCATATGCGACCAAAAAATAAATTTGTCTGTGACGTGCTCCCAAAATGGTGAGTATACCAAATTCTTTCTTTCGTGCAGCAACGAAAATATTGTTTGTATACAATACGAAAAAAAAGGAAAATACAAAAATCAATAGATCAGCAACTTGTAATCCCTTTTTTACATTCACTGCGGTGATTGCATTTGAGACATCCGGGTGAAAAATAAATATCGCATATACGAAAAAAATCGTAATCATCAAAGAACTGCTTAAATAATAAGGAATGTAAGCACGCGCATTGCGTTTGAGATTATTCCATGCTAACAGACGAAAGCTCATGTGCATGTCTATTTCCCCCCAAAAAGGAGAGCATATCTATGATTTCCTGAAAAAATATTTGCTGACTGTGACTACGGTGGATTTCATTATATAACTCACCATCTTTAATAAAAATTACCCGATCACAATAACTGGCTTCCATTGCACCGTGTGTTACCAGCACGATTGTGGAATAATCTACACGGTGGATAAGTCCCAGCATTTCCATCACAACACGTGAAGACTCGGAATCAAGATTTCCAGTGGGCTCATCTGCGAGCAAGAGTGAAGGAGAGTGAATAATAGCCCTACCAATGGCTGCCCGTTGCTTTTGTCCCCCTGACACCTCATAAGGCCGTTTATCCAAAATATCAAAAATATCCAGTTTCTTCGCTACCTCTTCCAGTTTGTGCTCCATTTCCTTTAATCCTTTTTTATTCAGCATCAGCGGAAACAGTATGTTCTCTCCCAAAGTGAGGGTTTCCAGCAAATTATAGCCCTGAAATACAAGTCCCAGCTCTTTGCGACGAAATAAAGCCAGCTTATCCTTCTTGAGTTGATGTGGATTTTCCCCTTTAATGCAAACCTCGCCAGAAGTCGGCATATCAATGGTCGAAATCATGTTTAATAGTGTAGTCTTCCCACTACCAGACGGCCCCATAATAGCAACAAACTCGCCTCGTTTGATCGTTAAATGGATGTTGTTAAGGGCTCGGTAGGGAACCTTGCCATAGTATATTTTGGTGACTTGATCCATTCGTACAATCTCCATAATTCATTCCTTTCTTTTTCCTATGTTATGATCATAATCCATCCAGATAAGTGAAGCGACCGATTAACATTACAAAAACCTTAAATGTGTTGTAAGGTTTCTCATTTGCGAATTGAAAACAGGATTTGAACCGTCGTCCCTTCACCAACCGTCGATTTCAGTTGAATGTCATGATTCAGCCTTTTGCAGATTTCAGACACCAAATAGAGTCCCATCCCGGTTGATTCACGATACTTCCGTCCATTTTCACCTGTGTAATAAGCCTCAAATACCCGTTCTACGTCTTTTTTAGGGATACCAATCCCCTCATCCTGTACTTCCAATACAATGACATGCTCTCTTACGTCAGATTTTAGTTTCAGGCTGTGGGCATGACCTGAAGAGTATTTCACCGCATTGGTCACCAATTGGTTAATTATGAATCTTAGCCACTTGGCATCGGTAATCACACTCAACTGCTCGTCCACTTCATTGGAAGGATAAATTTCGTTGCGAATCAATAATCTTTTGTTGTCATAAATCACATCACTAACCAGTTTTCGTAATACAACAGGCTCGACATGAAAGTCAGGTTCAAAGGATTCCAACCGTGACATATATAAAATGATGTCTAGTCCTTTTCCCATCCGATCTATCTCATCGTGAATCTGATCCGATTCGGGATCTATTTTTCCTTTGAGGATTAAATGAATAACAGAAAGAGGAGTTTTCATCTGGTGAACCCACTGATTGATAAACGTAATATGATCGTGTTGCTGATGTTCTAACTGATGAACTCGGGACTGATACAATCGGTAATATTGTAAAAGCAAATGTTGTAAAGAGGAGGCTAACGGATTAAGTACCTTCCTTTGAATAAGTTCATCTAAATCTCTAATGTTTGTAGTGGATAATATGCGATATAAACCAGAATACATAACGTATCGGAACAGCAAATAGACTACTAATAGGATGGACCCAAAAAAGACGGAATACAGGGCCGTCGCCCAGTTATGGTAACCATCCATCCAATAGATACTTAACACAAGAAAAAGTTGGATGATATTAAAAATGACCAGCGAAAAATGGTCGCGCCAAAAAAGCTTCACCGTTCTTCCTCCTCAGTCAAGTGAAGGCGATAACCAGCCCCTCTAACCGTCTCTATGATATCCCCCAGTCCCAACTCACTCAGCTTTTTGCGGACCCGAGTGACATAAACATTCAGAGTGTTTTCGCCAACATATTGGTGATCGTCCCATAAAGCCTCTAAGAGATGAACTCTACCCACAACCTGCTTAGGATACGTCATCAATAGCTCTAGCAGTGCTGCTTCTTTCTGGCTAATTTCTACCTGCTTGTCATGAAACTGAAGTTCCATAATATCGGGATATAGCGTCAAACCTGACACATTTAAGGAACGTGATTTTGGAGCTACGGCATAAGAACCATAGGCACGTCGCAGATTGCTTTCTACTTTGGCTAACAGTACTTCGGGATAAAATGGTTTCGTAATGTAATCATCTGCTCCGTTTTGCAAAGCAATGACCTGATCCATTTTATCATCACGTGCAGACACAAACAGGATGGGGCATGTAGACTGAGTCCGTATTTGCCTGCACCAATAAAATCCATCAAAGCGAGGTAGATTCACATCAAGTAGTACCAGATCAGGCTTTACCTCTTGAAAGATAGACAGAACTTGATCAAAATTTGAAACAATAATGCCTTGATAACCATATTTCTCAAGATAGGATTGGAGCAAGGAACTGATTTGAGGGTCATCCTCTATTATTAATATCTTTTGCATCGTGTTTTCTACCTTCTTAGTGCTTGAATTTTTAACAACTGATTTCTCTATATAATGCCTTTATTTGGTCGTTCAAGCAATAGCAACAAACTAGCCCCATTTGGTTGTAGACTTAGGAGGTTTTTATAGTGGTGTATATTGAATCCCGAATAATATGCATGGTGCCAAACACCAGAGTGATTAACAATATAATTATAATAACGATAACTGTGGCTGTTATAATGGATCTTTTACGATTTTTCAATGTTTCATTGAAAGTTTGCTTTAGATCTTTCAAAGTCTGCTCACTTCTTTCCTTACATAGCTATTTAACATCATAATTAGCTTCTACGTAATGAACAACAGTTGAAACTTACAAAAACCTTTATTTTGCTGTAAGGTTTCTGATTAGCCACAAACCATTGTCGGATTGAACTAGTAGCGTATGTACATAACAAAACTGCCCGGGTTAAAGAATCTATTTCTGATTCTCAAGCCCGGGCAGTTAATCCTTTCTATCCTTTTACAGCGGAACCTACCGTCATCGCCCGCTCCACTTGTTCACTCAAAAACAGATAGACTAGTACCATCGGTAGGGAAGCGATAGTCATAACAGCTCCCATGGCTCCCCAATCCGTGCTGTAGGAGCCCTGGAAAAAAAGTAAGCCTAGCGGCAAGGTCTTCATATTTTCATCAGAAATCAAAATATAGGCCAAAGTGAACTCATTCCAGTTGTTCAAGAACTGAAAAATGGCTACAGTCGCAATTGCAGGCATTGCAAGCGGCATAATGATTTTGAGGAACAGTCTATAAATATTAGCTCCATCCATACATGCCGCCTCTTCAATCTCCTTGGGAATTCCTGCCAGAAACCCATAGAAAATCATTGACGAGAAAGGAAGGCCAATTGCGATATAGGGAAGAATAAGAGCTCCATACGTATTCGTAAGATGAAAATCGCGAACCAGAATCGCCAGCGGTATCATGATAACCTGTAGCGGCATAAACATTCCTATGATCATATAAGTTCGGACAGCAGATCGAAACCTCCACCTCATGCGCGCCACTGCAAAGGCAAACATCAGTGCCAGTAAAAGGATGAGCAGAGTCGAAATCGTTGATACGACAAGACTGTTCAGAAAGTAACGAGGAATATTAAATTGCGTCCAGGCATTGATGTAATTTTCGTAACGAAAATGCGTTGGTAGTCCGAATGGGTTGGTAACAAATATCTCATCATTGTTCTTCAACGAGTAGGAAACCATCCAGAACAATGGATAGATCGAAACAATCACATACAGCCACAGCGGTATCTGCAGAACTGCTTGTCTGAACTTGCTCAAAGCGGTTTTACTCATTTCGTTCTCCTTTTCAATACACGCCTTATCAGGCGGTTTGTCCGCGGTCGAACAACTTATTGATAACTACAGTTGCCAGCAGCGAGATCAGTACAAGCAGCACAGATACAGCACACGCATAGCCATAGTTGCTCTCCATAAAAGCATAGCGGTAAATCATAAATGTCATTGTATAATTTGTAGTACCAGGTCCCCCGTTGGTCATAATCAGCATCTGCACAAAGGCGCCTATCCCAGAGGTAATCGCTATAATGAAACAAAATTTGTACATTTCCCTCATCAGAGGAAGTGTAACATGCAGATGCGCTCTCCATTTGCTGCAACCGTCAATCGTGGCGGCTTCAAAGTAGTCCCCAGGTACTGACTTAACTCCTGCATATAGCAGCGCGAATTGATACCCCATAAACTGCCAGGCATTAACGAAGGCGATGGCAATAATCGATGCTGTCGGGGAGCTCAGCCAATTTTGCTGATACTGAATATTCAAAAGATCGAACAGCCGGTTGATCAGCCCGTTGGTCGGGTCGTAAATGGCGATCCACAGCTGGCACACCACAGTTACCGACAGAACAACCGGAATAAAATAAGCCGTTTTCAGTATTTTGCGTCCGCGTGTACGCTGGTCTGCACAGATCAGCGCCAATAGCGTTCCCAGTCCAATCTGAAAGACCACCAGTACAATGGCAAATATCAATCCGTTCTTAAGCGAAGTAGAAAGTAAAGGATCGGAAAATAGCTCCCGGTAATTACTCAATCCCGAAAAGATCGGCGTACTAAGGCCATCCCAATCATAAAAGCTACGAAGAACGGTCTGCAGAACGGGATAAATCAGGATCACACTGTATAGAATCAAAGCAGGGAGCAGAAACAGTGCCAGCGCCGGTTTGTTCCCCAAATATTTATTCATGTATTGCTTACACCCCTTATTTTCGGGACGGCTCCCCCAACGTCTTATGTCGCCAGGGGTTGCTTGTCCCTGGATTTTCAGTTTTCTTTCTCCAATGTACTGTTCAGATTGTTCACAAAACCCTCTACCAAAAAGTTGTCCACCATCAGATTCTGGGTGTTGTCATTGATTGTGTTCTGAATTTTGGTATTGCTCAGAAGCTGAGCATATTCCTTGGCGTTTGGCAGCAACTCTTCGGCGACTCGCTGCATCATTGCTGGAACATTGGAGGCAATTTGCTTATCCACTTTCGGCGAAATGATTGGACTTCCAAGTTGGGTATATTTGTACTCGGCTGACTTTGTCGCAAGGAATGCTGCTACCTTTACGGCAGTTTCCTTGTTCTCGCTACTCGACGATACTGCGTAACCCTGTGGCGAACCCGCGCCGTCGATAAAATATTTGGACTTCTCGTAGGTTGCTTCATCCTTTGCTGGCCAGTACATCCAGTCTACCTGGTCGCCCAGCTTTTCCTGTGAACTGTAAATTTCCCATTGTCCGTTCACAAACATGGCAGCCTTCCCCTGATAGAACAGGGACGATGCCTGATCATAATTGGTGTTCGTTGCATTTGCGTCGAACAATCCGGCTTCCTGCAATTGCTTCATCTGCTGTGCTGCCGTTACGAACGCTTCCGGCAATGCTTTTACACCTTTCTGATCAAGTGCTCCGAATCCTTGGGGCTGCTCTCTTGTAACCAGCCCATTATAAAAAGCAGTCGTAATCCACTTTTCCTTGGCAAAGATCGACATGGGCACATAACCTGCAGCTTTCAACTTTTTAGCTGCTTCGCCCATCTGATCAATCGTCTTAATCGGCGTTTCGATCCCCGCCTTCTCAAAAATCGACTTGTTGTAATAGATAAGCTGGAATTCAATGCCTGTATCCGGATAAGCATACACATGATTGTCTGGAGCTACTAAACGAGATTCAACACCCGGATTAAGATTCTCCTTGAATTTAGCCGTTGTCTCATAGTTGTCCAGCACCTCGACATTTTTCGATTTTGCTAAAGTTTGTAGAGTTGGCCAATCCGTGAAATAAATGTCCGGCATGTTTCCTGTCGCTGCATAAGTCTTCAGCTTCTGGTATCCGTCCTGAACGGCAGGATCCAGTTCAATCTCAACGTTTGGCATGTCCTTTTTGAGTTCTTCCACCGCATAATCGAACGGCTTCGTGGTATCGGCGTCAAAATGCTGCGCATATACTTTCAATTTGATCGTTGTGTCTCCCGTCCCGCCCTCGGAGGAAGCTGACTTGTCTCCCCCGCAAGCGACCAATCCAATAGACATGGTGAGCACTAGCAAAGCTGCACTCCAGCTTCTGTAAGTTTTTTTCATTTGTTTAATCCCCCTTATGCAGTGTGTTTTATGTTTACGCTTTCATTTGCATGATTACAGTATACTGCCGCTTCTTTTCTTGATTAAGGAATAAAACGGGCATAATCAGTAAAAAACGGGACAAATAGAGCAGCGGTTCTCCATATAGGAAAACCGCCAGGCTTAAATCGATGTTGTCCTGCCTCGCAGGACAACATCTACCTTTTTTGGAGTTGCTCATATTCAGTCGGTGTCATGCCAAAGCGTTTCTTGAAGCATTTGCTGAAATAATTGGGGTCACTGTATCCAACACTTTCAGCGATTTCCGACAACTTCCGATTTCTGTTCAGCAAGAGTTCCTTAGCCTTTTTCATCCGGATGTGTGTAATATGATCCACTATGGAGAAGCCGGACTCCTTGCGGAAGACGCGTCGCAGATAGCTGGGATCGACGAAAACCCCAGACGAAACCTGCTCAGCAGACAACTCTGTGTCTGCATAATGTTCCTCAATATAGGTGATCGCCGCCGCAAACAAATTGGAAGCCTTCGTAGGACGCATATTCTCCATCAACTGAATCAGCTTGCGGTACAGGGCGAGCATCCAACCTTCAGCAGTCTCCCAGGAATCTAACTCCCGCAGCCGGTCGTAAGGAAACTTGTTCAAACCTTCATCCCATAGCCGATCATAAGGAATGCCACGTTCACTTGCAAAAGAAAGTGCTAGAGATACGATTCCCATAAGCATTGCGTCCGCGTATTCATCCCCCCACTTATACATACTAAGCTGCTGGATTGCCTTACGGACTTCCTCTAATGTTTCACTGTCTTTCAATCGAAGGTCTAGCACGACCGCATCACGCAGATGACCCAAATCAGGCATACTTGCTCTGCCGTGCAACGCTTCGCTACCATGCTTACCCCACTCGGTACTTTCGTTCTCCTGCGGAAACACCGGTAGTTTCGGCTTAATACGTTCCAACATCGAGAGCATTTCTTCTGCATTGAACGGCTTCAACAAATAATCCTGTACTCCGGTTCGAACCGCCTTCTGTAAGTATTCAAATTCGTTATGTCCGGATATGAATACAATAACGATGCGTTCGAACTTGACTTTCAACCTCTCGGCTAATTCAATTCCATCAATGAAGGGCATATTGATATCTACGAGGGCGAGATGCGGCTGATGCCGCTCGGCTTCTTGAAGTGCTTCCTGTCCGTTCCTTGCTTCGCAGCAAACCCGAAAACCATAACTTTCCCAATCTATCTTCATACGCAGAAAGTCTCGGAACAGCGGCTCATCATCGACAATCATTACTTTATACATCTTGGTGTTCACTCCCCTTTGGCAGCATCGGCAGCGACAAGTCAATAGTTGTTCCCTCCGCAAGAACACTTTGCACGGATATCCCATACTCTTCGCCAAAATACAGACTCAGTCGTTGCTGAACACTGTAGGTACCGATTGACCGTATTCCTTCTTCCGGCAAATGTCTGGACATAATGGTCTGAACCTGTATTTCGTCCATCCCCACACCGTTGTCCTCCACTCGAACGACCACCTTATCGCCCTGTTTAAAGGCGAAAATGCGGATAAAACCTTTTGTTTCTTTCTTCTTAAGACCATGGTAAATCGAATTCTCGACAAGCGGCTGAAGCGAGAGCTTCGGGATCGGTGTACCTGCAAGCTCAGGAGGGATATCCACTTCATAGCGAAACACATCGGGATAACGGATTTGCAGAATCGTCAGGTAATCATCAGTAATCTGAGCTTCCTTTTCTAAAGTGATTAGTTCCCGTCCCTTGTTCAGCACCATTCGATAAAAATCTGCCAGCGCTTTTGTAGTATCTCTAGCCTCTTCATTACGATCTAACTCATTGAGTGCATAAATGGTATCCAAAGTGTTGTACAGAAAATGTGGTTTAATTTGTGCACTTATCAGTGCGAGCTCATATTCACGTTTACGGTTCTGTTCCTGCCTTACCTCTTCCAGCAGCTCCCGAACTCGTCTTACCATAAAATTAAATGCTTCAGCAATGGTACCGATCTCATCCTCTGTGCGGACTGTCGTAACCGCTTGCAAATCACCAGTTACTACTTTTCGCATGGCCCCAGTTAGTTGTTCGAGAGGGCTAACGACCATTTTGGATAGAAAGCTAGCACCCAGCCAGGAAAAAACAAGGCATAACACGCCGATTAAGAGCGACAATCTAACATTTTGCCGGACATCAGCCATGAGCAGGCTAAGAGATACAATATTGACCAACTTCCAATCCATTCGGGTATAATCAGTGACCGTTACCAGATTGCCCTCATCCTCGAATGAGCACGTTCCATGGGATGCATTAGGTGCACAACGTTGGATAGCCTCACCCAGCTGTGGATTCACCGGATTCATCAGCATCTCATTGTCTTCTGCCACAGCCACGCGCATTTCATTATCTAAAAAATAATAAGATTTGGGTGCATCTGGATCGCTGGAACGAAAGTAATCGGACAAACCTTCTTCCTGCACTAACAGAAAAAGCGTTCCATAGGGTTCGCCGGTGTTTATATTAATGACCGTCTTCCCCAGCGTCAATACCGGAGAGCTCGGATCTGGTGTTAGGAAATCCCTCTTCTCCATATCAAACCAGAGGGCCTGTCCATAACTTTCAGATTCTCTTACCCGCTTAAGCATGCTATAGATCTTACGATCATCACCGCTTTCGGTATAAGAGGCAAAAATTGTCCCTTCATTATCAATGAATACAGCGGCATCCACCTCACGAAAGATTGACAAATCAATGGATAGACGGCTCTGCATCAAGTTTCCAAACTGAATAGGCTCCATGGCAGTGTCAGGTTTGGCACCGTATGAATCATACATTCGGTTAATATTCGTGACCATAATATTGGCCGCCGTTTCCACACTGCTGAATATGTAATCGGTCCGAGACAAGATAAGCTGAGACTCATCAACCACGTTGCTGGTGGTTCGGTCTATCAAAGAACGGCTGAAAAGCTGGTTGGACAACAGTCCGAGAGTAAGCAGAGAAACAATAATTAGCGGAAGAAATACCGTTATAACTTTGCTTTTAAAACGAAGTCGACCAAACCACTTACGAGCTAGTGACAGAATATTCAACTAGAACCCCTCCGTCATCAAGAGAATATTCATCATGTTAACACAAACAATCTGTACAGTAGTAGATCAAAAATAAAGTTAAAAAAATTCAACCATCCATCTTGAAAGTGCTTCAGAGATGTGTTAGGATAAAGTCGATTTTTAGTAAAATTATTAACTAAAAAGGTGTGAGTTCTTTTGGCAACCATTAAAGACATTGCCCGCGAAGCGGGTGTGTCTGCCGCAACCGTTTCGAGGGTTTTAAATAACGACTTGTCTCTGTCCGTGAGCCCAGACACCAAAAACAGAATTTTTTCAATTGCTGAACAGCTTGAGTATAAGCCTTCCCGGCTGAGACAATTAAAGCAGAACACGGAACGTGCCGGGAAGACGGTCTCCCTCCTGCTGTGGTGTTCTATTGAGGAGGAAAGAGACGATCCGTATTACGCCTCGATCCGCCGTGGAATCGAACTGCGCTGTGAAGAGCTTGGCCTGACGTTGGGGCAGACCTTGCGTGGCCGCTCATCCATCGGTACCCTGCAGAAGGCGGACGGTCTGATTGTTGTGGGCGGCGTTGATCCTGAGGAGGTACTCAAACTTCATCCTGATAAGAACACCATTGTCCTTGTCGACCAGTACCATGAACAGTTGGAGTATGATTCTGTACGACTTCATTTCCGGCAAGCTGTTGATCAGGCACTCGGACATCTACTTGAGCTTGGCCACCGACAAATCGGATTTATCGGCGGTAAGAGCGACGGTGAGCGAAGAGCGCATTATTTTGAACGATTCATGCGGGAACAGGGGTTGTACAATCCTCAATTCGTCCGTATAGGTGCCTGGAGTACCGCAGATGGTTATTTTATGATGAACGAACTCCTAACCCAACAGGAACGACCGACAGCCTGCTTCGCTGCAAGCGATCCGCTCGCTATTGGTGCCCTCCGCGCCCTTCATGGCCATGGAGTCAAAGTACCAGAAGATATGGCTGTTGTCGGCTTCGACGACATTGAGATGGCAGCCTTCGTACAGCCTCCGCTAACCACTGTCCGTGCCTACCCTGAACAGATGGGAAAGGCTGCCGTGCAACTGCTCTCTGAACGGTTTGAGGGGCGTGAACCACCTGCGTACAGCGTGATCGGGACTAAGCTTGTCATTCGGGAGAGCTCATGCAAAAAAGGCTAACATCAGTACTTGAGAGTCTTGTTGTCATTGATTAGTATCCTTACGTAAAACAATAATGATAAACCCCTAAGGAGTGAATATCATGAACATTCATGTTAACGAGGCACTTGGTTTGTTTCATTTGCAGTCCAAGGATTGCAGCTATATTATCCAGCTTGTAGAAGGATATCCCGCACATGTCTATTGGGGAGCTCAACTTCATCATGACCAAAGTCTCGCAAGTATATTGGAGCTTAGGGAGCGTTGCTCCTTCTCTCCCACTCCCGTTTCTTCCAGCCGTACAATTTCTTTGGACACGCTTCCACAGGAATACCCCCAGTATGGAACAAGCGACTTTCGTCAACCAGCTTACCAGGTTACACTTGCGGACGGAACTCGGACTACGGAGCTGAAATATAGTGGTTACCGTATTGAACCGGGTAAACCAAAGCTCGAGGGACTTCCTTCCGTCTATACCGAATCGGATGATGAAGCCACAACCCTCTTTTTGATCCTTGAAGATCAATACTCTGGGCTTAAGACTACTCTGCTCTATACTGTATTTGCGAATCACAGTGCCATTGCTAGGTCTACTCTTTTTGAACAAAAGGGAAGCGCTACCATGAATATTGAACACGCCATGAGCGCCTCTGTCGACTTCGCCGATTCCAACTACCAAGCTCTCTACTTACCTGGAGCCTGGGTTCGGGAAAGACATATCCAACGCCGCGATCTCGGACCCGGCTCCATTCGGCTCGAGAGCCGACGGGGTTCCAGCAGCCACCAAATGAATCCCTTTCTGGCACTGCTTCGTCCTGATGCGACTGAAGATCATGGGGATGTGTACGGTTTCAGTCTAATCTACAGCAGCAACTTCGTCGCACAGGCGGAAGTAGAGCAGTTCAATCAGACTCGTGTAAGTATCGGAATCAATCCCTTTGACTTCTCCTGGCGGCTTGAGCCGGGTCAGTCATTCCAGACTCCTGAAGCCGTATTGGTCTTTTCCGAAGAAGGTCTTGGAGGCATGTCACGCACCTATCACCGACTCTATCGCACACGTCTGTGCCGGGGAGCTTACCGTGACAAAGAGCGTCCGATTCTCGTGAACAATTGGGAAGCCACGTATTTCGACTTCGACGCCGACAAAATCGAAGCGATTGCCAAGGAAGCAGGGCCCCTTGGAATTGAGCTCTTTGTTCTAGATGATGGTTGGTTTGGTAAGCGCGACAACGACGACAATTCGCTTGGGGACTGGTTTGAAGATCGCCGAAAGCTGCCTGGCGGCCTTGCCGATCTGGCCAAACGGGTTAATGAACAAGGATTACAGTTTGGCTTGTGGGTTGAGCCGGAAATGGTATCACCTGATAGTGAACTGTACCGCACCCATCCCGACTGGTGCCTGCATGCAGAAGGTCGGCGGCGGACGGAAGGCCGATCCCAACTGGTGCTCGATCTCTCCCGCAAGGAAGTATGCGACTACTTGTACGAGACGCTTAGCTCCGTATTCTCGATCGCTCCGATTACTTATGTCAAGTGGGACATGAACCGTAACATGACGGAGATTGCTTCAGCTACATCTCCTAGCGAACGACAAAAGGAAACTGCGCACCGTTATATGCTCGGACTTTACGATCTGATGGAACGTCTGACCTCCCAGTTCCCGGACATCTTGTTCGAAAGCTGTTCTGGAGGCGGTGGACGATTCGATCCCGGAATGCTCTACTATATGCCGCAGACATGGACCAGTGACGATACCGATGCCATTGAAAGATTGGCTATCCAGTACGGTACAAGCATCGTGTATCCGGCCAGTACCATGGGCGCACACGTATCGAACGTACCGAATCACCAGGTGGGACGAATCACCTCCCTCGCTATACGCGGCGACGTGGCGATGAGCGGAAATTTTGGCTACGAACTTGACCTAACTGCCTTTACAAATGAAGAAAAGGAACTCGCTGCCAAACAAATCGCCCAGTATAAGGAAATTCGTTCCCTTGTACAGCAGGGAGATATGTATCGACTCCTTAGTCCGTTTGAGGGCCGAGGCGATACGGCCTGGATGTTCGTTAGCGAAGACCAATCCGAAGCGTTTGCCGCTTACTTCCGTGTACTAGCTGAACCGAATGGGCCCATCCGGCGACTAACTCTAAAAGGACTTGACCCAGATAAAAAGTATATAATCGAACACGGGGCGACGGGCAACACTGCAGTCCATGCGAGTAATACCTTAGTAGAAGATGGCGGTTCCCCCTTCTGCGTAGCATTTGATGGCGAAATTTTTGGAGGTGACCGCCTAATGAAAATTGGGCTTGTTGTCTCGGATCTCTCTGGAGATTTCGCCAGCTCTACCTTCCGCCTTAAAGCGATCTCCTGCTAATCATAGATGCGGTCAGTGACGATAAAAAAATTAAAGCAAGGCAGGCCGATTTTCCGGCCTGCCTTGTTTTAATAACTTCGGTCCCCATGGATTGAAGACGCACAAGAGATTGCCAAGCAATTGATCATTTAATAACATCCTTGACTTTGATTTTCCATATCATATGATCAAAGCCTGCTCCCCAATAATCTTTTAATAAATAATCAGGAGTTCCAAACTTCTTTTCCCATATTCTTTGTGCAGTACGATACCCACTATCTAAACAAAATTCTTCTACTCCTCTATTCTTCAACGCTAGATACATTGATTTCAACAATAAATTCCCTACCCCAATCTTCTGGTAGTCAGGGTGAACAAATACAGTTCCTACCTCGCATAACTTTTTAAATGTATCATTGGTAGATTTACTTATTAGTTCACTTACTGGTCCATATTCAATAGAACCCATTATTTGATTCCCATCTACAGCGATTAAGAAATATCGCTGTTCACCATGACTCTCAAAGTCACTTTCCAAATATACCCTCTTAGTCTCAATTTCCTCCTCTATGTCTTCCAGCATATGACCAATGCCTTCTTTAGCAAACGTGTCTGCAATCACAATTCTAAACAATTCATTTAACTTTTCGGTGTCTTTAACTTTCGGCCTTCTGATTTCTACATTATTCATCTAGATTTCCGCCGATGAATGATTCAGTACGAGACGCTTTGAAAGCACATCATTCGATAACTCCATCAGGCTTTTTATTTCATACGTGGGTTGAATGCTAGACGCGTTTGTTTTCCCATCAGGGTTGAACCAACAGGTATCAATTCCGTATTGGTTGCCTCCTTGAATATCGGAGGTCAAGGAATCACCGACCATAAGAACCTTACTTTTATCTGAAATGGCTAGCTTGGTAAATGCGTAATCGAAAATACCAGCTTGTGGCTTTTGGCAACCCACTTCCTCTGAAATAATTACCTGTTCAAACACATCACGCAGCGGCGAAAGCTGAATTCTGGAGGTTTGCACCTCTTTGATTCCATTCGTAATGATCGCCAAACGACAGTCGGATAGTACATTACATAATTCAATCGCTCCGTCCATCAAAAAAGCACCTTCACCCAAATAACGTAAATATGCATCACTAAAAGCATCTGGATTAAAGTCTAGATCATGAACAGTAAATAATCGCTTAAACCGTTCCACACGCAGTTGCGCTGAGGTAATATGTCCTTCCTCTGCCTCTCGCCATAACGCACTGTTGATTTCATCATAACTGGCTTTATATTCAGTGGCCCCTTGGGGCAATCCAAATTGGGTAAACGTATTATGTAGCGCATGACTCTCTGCCTTTTTAAAATCAAACAACGTGTCATCGACATCAAACAAAATAATTTCGTACTTCATAACGACCTCCATATCATTGCTTTACTAAATTGTTCAGTCTGCTTGATCCTTTGAGCTGATAGATAGAAGTACAACGAAAAACTAACAATACATTATTTCCTTTCGGTTATTATACAGAACCTAGTTAAGCCGTCAAGTCACTAATAACAAAGTCATAGTATTTTTCATCGGTGCAAAAGGTAAATACCACTTAACAAGAATGCCCGTAAAATGAGGCTCACGTTCATTTTACGGGCTACTGAACATCTAAGAGATGATTTAGCAAAAATACTAGTGATCTTCATTAATCCATTTGGCTAATGTTTGATCAAAACAATGAGGTTCTTCAAACATCGGGTTATGCCCACTATGTTCAAAAATCACCTTTTTCACGTTCGTATAGCTATCATCGACCATATCCCATAAAGAAACTGGCGCAACCAAATAATCATAACTTCCCAAACCAATAAATACGGGTTTATGGACATCCGCCAAGGATTGTATCAGATTCATGTTACCGAATACTTCTCCCCATAAATAATCAATGATAGGCATGTTCGTATATACATCTTTCCACATGTAAGCCGCATCATAGGTATAATCATAAAAGCTCTGGGCTCCCATGCGTATACACATGTGAACAAATCTTCTATCAGGGTCTCTTTTGATATCTTCCTCTAATAAAACAATGTCCTTTTCAAAACGTTCCTTTCTTTCTGGACTGGCCGTTTCATAAAAGAATGCAGCGCTTTGCCGCTGTCTTTCCTGGCTGTTCGTAGGTGCTGAATTTAAAAGCACCACCTTTTGAACATAGTCCGGGTATTGTTTAGCATATTCCAAAGCCATAAAGGCATGCCCGGAATGCCCTAGTATAATAAATTGATCTAGATTAAGGTATTGTCGGGCGGCTTCTATATCATTTATTACTTTATCCAATGTATAGTCTTCATGTTTTAAAACTCGAGGCGGTTTTACAAATCCTCTATGATCCAGGAAAATGAACTGGAATTTTTTATATAAATTTTCTGAAAACAAGCGAGGATAATATATACTACTGCCTATCACCAATATTGGCTTTCCGTAACCTCTTATACAATACTTCAGCTCAAATCCATCACTAATAACACTTTGATAAGTGCTCATCTTCATCGTCTCCTTTTCTTTTTTTAATCACTCCCTTTCCATAATTTAATTCCCTTGTATTCTCCATAGATCGTTCCAGCACTATAACTCACCTCAGAAAGTACTTTGTTTTTATGAGAAAAGTTTAACATGGTTTTTTCAGAAACAAAACTGGTTTACTTTTGTCTTACTTGTCTTGACTTATGGGATCCATACTGAATTTTTGACAAGCACATCTTTTTGGAAACAAAAAAACCGCGATAATCGCGGTTTTTTATGTTGAGGTCATACTTGTATTTGCTTGGCGACGTCCTACTCTCCCAGGACCCTGCGGTCCAAGTACCATCGGCGCTGGAGGGCTTAACGGTCGTGTTCGGGATGGGTACG
>NZ_JBZXYR010000018.1:0-62542 GCF_058895805.1 Paenibacillus sp. NMA1017
GGTAGATAGGTTGGGGGTGGAAGTGCAGTAATGCATGGAGCTGACCAATACTAATCGGTCGAGGGCTTATCCTAAAAATAAAACGCAAATAAGTTTCGGATCCAGTTTTCAGGGTGTAACCTTGAAGGTATGTAGAAGTACATACGAAATACGCATTGAAATTCATTCACACAGCTGTGATGAACCGAGTTTCAATACGGAAGAATTTGCGTAGCAAATTCATGTTTGGTGGCGATAGCGGAGGGGTTCCACACGTACCCATCCCGAACACGACCGTTAAGCCCTCCAGCGCCGATGGTACTTGGACCGCAGGGTCCTGGGAGAGTAGGACGTCGCCAAGCAAAAGTGAAAAGGATGATAATCTCACTGAGATTATCATCCTTTTTTTATGCGTTTTTGGATGACCAGTTGCTTCGAAGGTTGACAGAGAGACTGGGGTTTGCCACACTCTAAGTGTGTAACCTTTTTTTTGGACGCCCAAGTATACAAGCGAGGTGACGAAGTTATGGAGATCAGACAATTACAACGTGAGGAATTTGAAGCGGCTATTGAATTATCTCAATATGCTTTTCAGTTTACAATGTCCCTAGAGGATCTAGAAAAATCCAAGAAGAAATTCAAACCAGAGCAAACATGGGGAATATTCGACGGACATGAATTAAATGCTAAACTGACTTTGTTACCGCTTCAGGTATACATAAACGGTCAGGTTTTTGATATGGGGGGCATTGCTGGTGTGGCAACATGGCCAGAAAAGCGTCGCGGAGGCATGGTGTCACGTTTGTTGACGCATGCGCTTGAAGAGATGAAGTCTGCGGGACAAAGCCTTTCTTTTTTGCATCCATTCTCCTTTGCCTTCTATCGTAAATTTGGATGGGAAACGTATACAGAGTACAAAAAATACGTCATTTCCATTGATAAATTCCCTACAAAACTTAAAACAGAAGGTACAGTCAAACGCGATATCAAAGATATTTCAGAACTGGACCAAGTGTATCAAGCGTATGCATCTCGTTATAATGGTACGCTGGTACGAGATAAGGAATGGTGGCAAGAGCGGATTTTAAATGAGAATTATCGAACTGCGGTATACTACTCAGAAACAGGTGATCCTCAGGGATATGCACTATACAAAATTGAAGATAAACAGTTGAATTGTGATGAGTTGGTATATGAAAATGAGATGGCTCGTCGGGCTTTATGGACTTATTTTGCAAATCATGACTCAATGATAACCCAAGGTAAATTTATTTACGTTCCAGCAGATGATAATTTGCCATTTTTACTTGATGATCCACGAATTCAACAGGAAACTGTGCCTTATTTTATGGGCCGTATTGTGGATGCAGCTGCTTTTGTAGAAAGATACCCTTTTGAGCAAGTTGGAGAGGAAACACGTTTAAGCTTAAATCTGACAGATCGGTATGCTCCATGGAATGAAGGAGTATGGAGATTAACAATTACTACGGAAGGGAAAGGACATTTGGAGAGAGTGGATACAAGCAATTCATCTGAAAATGCTATGGTAGCTGACTTGAAACTTGGGATTCAGTCACTGACGACTCTGATGCTTGGCTACCAGCAGGCTGATGATCTGTATAAGTGGGGACGTATTGAAGGCAGCAGTGAGTCTGTGTCTGCCCTTAAACGCGTAATACCAGTAAAACAAACATTTTTATTGGATTTTTTCTGATAAAGGCCTATTTAGATCGTCTAAGCTCATCTTTCAGAGAATATAACTTGTGTGGTTATCATTATTTTCAAAACTCTTTCTGTAATGGGAAGAGTTTTTTTATGGTATTGTATAAAACATAATTAGATTGCGAAAAATGGTATTGACCCCTTGGCAAAAATGAATAATGTGCTATAATGTGAATATAGTCAAAGAAAGTCAAAGTCAATCAAACCTAGTGTGATTCTGTAGAAGTATTATGCTGATGGATTGGCCGTATGAAGTAATTTCGATAGCAAAGAAGCAAACGAGGATTGAAATGATTTGCGTATAGTTAGGAGCTGACTCTTATGAACATAAGAGAAGTGTATGATTAATCGCAAATAAAGGCCACACTAGAGACAAAACGGTACAATTCCAATGGATGTAGAACAGGCAATAGCCTGAATACAGCTCAGATTCGTGACTTTACCGTTTGGTTAAGTTCAATATACGGCGGACTCTGTGGAGCGTGAAATGTACTTGAATACTTGCGTTTCCGTTAGTGGAGGATGATGAAATGCGCAATGTTTCCGATATTATTGAACAATATTTGAAGAGTATATTGCTGGAAAGTCCCCAAGGTTTAGTGGAGATTCAGCGCAATGATCTGGCTGACCGCTTTTCCTGCGTACCGTCGCAAATTAATTATGTAATTAGCACCCGGTTTACGCTGGAAAAAGGCTATGTGGTGGAAAGTAAACGCGGTGGCGGGGGTTACATTCGCATTCAGCGAATTCAGCTGCCTGCACAGCATGCCATTCATACACATCTTCATCAGAGCATCGGGGAAGAAATTAGCCAATCGGCAGCAGAAGGACTGATTTATCAGTTAGAGGAAGCTCATTTTTTAAGCAAAAGGGAAGCTAGTCTAATGAAGGCTGCTTTATCGAGGGATACATTATTACTGAAGCTTCCCTATCGTGATCAACTGCGAGCAAGATTGCTTAAGGCTATGCTGATCTCGTTGCTGGCGACCAAATAGCCAATAGCCATTAACCAGTAAATAGAGACTAACGTTTGGATGTAGGGATGGGTATAAATCCTGACATTGAAGGAGGTGCTTTTATGCTGTGCCAAGAATGTAATATGCGGCCGGCAACTTTGCATTTCACCAAAATTGTGAATGGCGAAAAGACAGAGTTTCATATTTGTGAGACGTGTGCCAAGGAAAAAGGGGAGATGATCCCTGGAACACCTAACGGCTTTTCGATTCATAGCTTGTTGTCGGGGATGCTGGATTTTGACTCCAGTACAAAGAGCCAGTCTCCAGGCCACAGTGGTCCGCAGAACCTGCAATGCAAGGATTGTGGCATGACCTATGCACAGTTTAGTAAGTTGGGACGTTTCGGATGCCCGTCGTGCTATCAATATTTTGATAGTCGTCTGGACCCTCTGTTCAAGCGTGTGCATGGCAGTACGAGTCATGTTGGTAAAGTTCCGGTTCGCACTGGAGGCCGACTGAAGGTTAAACGGCAAATTGACGATTTGAAAAAAGAGATGCAACAGCATATTGTACAGGAAGAATTCGAATCAGCTGCTGAGCTTAGGGATCAAATCAGAGAGCTTGAAAAAGAAATGACTGAAGAGTAAAGTTTGTGAAGAGTAGGAGGGATGCGTAATGCCCAATATTCGGTTTACGGAAAAGCCGCTAAGTGACTGGATGCGTGGCGATGCTGCGGATTCGGAGATTGTCATTAGCAGCCGGGTGAGAATTGCGCGTAACTTGCAGCATCTGCCTTTTCCCATGCTTGCTACCAATCAGCAGTCGGAAGAAGCACTTCAACGCTTGACGGATATCCTTCAGTATGATGATTTAGGCGGTTTTGGTACTTTTCATACGTTGAAAATATCCGAGTTGGATGAGATCGACAAGCAGGTGCTGGTTGAGAAGCATTTGATTAGTCCTAATTTGGCGAACGAATCTCGTAACGGTGCTGTCTTAATTAGCGATGATGAATCGGTTAGTGTTATGATAAACGAAGAGGATCATCTGCGTATCCAGTGCTTATATCCGGGATGTCAGGTTAGAGAAGCTTGGGAACGTGCTATGGTTATTGATGATGCATTTGAAGCGCATGTTGATTATGCATTTGATGATCGGAGAGGTTTTCTGACCAGTTGTCCGACGAATGTCGGCACAGGTATGAGAGCTTCGGTGATGATGCATTTGCCTGCATTAGTCATGACTCATCAAATCAATCGTATATTGTCTGCTGTTTCACAGGTAGGTCTTACAGTTCGTGGCATTTACGGTGAAGGCAGCGAAGCGGTCGGAAATTTGTTTCAGGTGTCTAATCAGATTACACTGGGACAAACCGAAGCGGAGATTATTGAGAATCTACATGGCGTGGTGCTACAAATTATTGAGCACGAGCGTTCTGCCAGAGAAAGGCTAATGAATGAATCTATGCTGCGAATTACAGATCGGGTGATGCGTTCATTCGGTATTTTGTCATATGCAGCAGTATTGGATTCCAAGGAGGCTGCACAGCGGCTGTCCGATGTACGTCTTGGCGTAGATTTAGGAATTTTGGAGCGTCCTTCCACCGCAGCGATGAATGAGCTGAATGTGATGACACAACCCGGATTCCTGCAAAAAAGTTTTGGAGATAAAATGAATACCGGTGAGCGCGATATGTACCGGGCGAAGCTGATCCGGCAAAAATTAGGCACAACCCTTTAATATATAGAATGATCTGAAATACACACTGTGGAGGTGCAGGATATATGATGTTTGGAAGATTTACGGAACGTGCACAGAAAGTGCTTGCTTTGGCTCAGGAAGAAGCTGTTCGATTGGGACACAACAACATTGGCACAGAGCACATTTTGCTAGGCCTCATTCGTGAAGGTGAAGGAATAGCAGCGAAAGCCTTAATCGGTTTAGGGCTGGGACTGGAAAAAATCCAGGATGAAGTGGAAACGCTGATTGGACGCGGTCAAGAGCAACCGACGAACATTGCCTATACTCCACGCGCCAAAAAAGTCATTGAACTGTCCATGGATGAAGCCCGCAAACTGGGTCATACCTATGTAGGTACAGAACATATTTTGCTTGGTCTTATTCGTGAAGGCGAAGGCGTAGCAGCACGTGTACTGAACAACCTGGGCATCAGTCTGAATAAAGCGCGTCAGCAAGTGCTTCAATTGCTCGGCAGCAGCGAGGCGGTTTCCAGCCATCACGGTGCTCCAGCTAATGTCAGCACGCCAACCCTGGACAGTCTGGCACGCGATCTGACGGCATCTGCGAAGGAAAACAACCTGGACCCTGTTATTGGGCGTAGCAAGGAAATTGAACGCGTAATTCAGGTGCTCAGCCGCCGTACAAAGAACAATCCGGTTCTGATTGGTGAGCCTGGGGTAGGTAAAACGGCAATTGCTGAAGGATTGGCACAAAAAATCATAGCGAATGAGATTCCCGAAACGTTGCGTGACAAGCGCGTAATGACACTGGATATGGGTTCTGTGGTAGCAGGCACCAAGTATCGTGGTGAATTCGAGGATCGTTTGAAAAAAATTATGGACGAGATTCGTCAAGCGGGAAATATCGTGTTGTTCATTGATGAGCTGCATACGTTGATTGGCGCTGGTGGAGCGGAAGGCGCAATTGATGCGTCCAACATCCTGAAACCTGCTCTGGCACGTGGCGAGCTGCAATGTATCGGTGCGACCACGCTGGATGAATATCGCAAATATATTGAGAAAGATGCTGCCTTGGAGCGTCGTTTTCAACCAATTACAGTGGATCAACCTTCTCCAGAAGAGGCGATTCAAATCTTGTATGGTCTGCGTGATCGTTACGAAGCGCATCACCGTGTAAAGATCACAGATGAGGCTATTGAAGCGGCCGTAAAATTGTCAGATCGTTATATCACCGACCGCTTCCTGCCAGATAAGGCCATTGACCTTATTGATGAAGCGGGCTCCAAAGTAAGGCTGAATTCTTACACTGTACCGCCAAACCTGAAACAGCTGGAAAACCGTCTGGAAGATATCCGTAAGGAAAAGGACTCAGCGGTACAAAGTCAGGAGTTTGAAAAAGCGGCAGCGTTGCGTGATACAGAGCAAAAAATCCGTGAAGAACTAGACGTGACGAAAAACCAATGGAAAGAACAACAGGGTCGTACAGATTCTGAAGTTACGCCAGAGGATATCGCTCAAGTCGTTGCAATCTGGACAGGTGTTCCAGTCAGCAAACTGAAAGAGGAAGAAACACACCGCTTGTTGAATATGGAAGAGTTGCTGCATGAGCGGGTAATTGGACAGGATGAAGCAGTTAAGGCAGTAAGCCGGGCGATTCGCCGGGCACGTGCCGGACTGAAAGATCCGAAGCGTCCAATCGGTTCCTTTATTTTCCTCGGTCCAACTGGGGTCGGTAAAACAGAGTTGGCACGCGCCTTGGCTGAATCCATGTTTGGAGATGAAAATGCGGTTATCCGTATCGATATGTCCGAGTATATGGAGAAGCACTCCACGTCCCGTCTGGTAGGAGCACCTCCAGGGTACGTTGGATATGAAGAAGGCGGTCAACTGACTGAGAAGGTACGTCGTAAGCCATACTCTGTTGTGTTGCTGGATGAAATTGAAAAGGCACACCCAGAAGTATTCAATATTCTTCTGCAAGTGCTGGAAGATGGTCGTCTAACAGATTCCAAAGGGCGTGTCGTCGATTTCCGTAACACACTCATCATCCTAACATCTAATGTTGGTGCACAGGCGATTAAACGTAACTCCACGCTTGGCTTTACAGCTGTAGTGGACGCTGGGGCGGATTACGATAATATGAAGGGCAAAGTGATGGATGAACTGAAGAAAAGCTTCCGTCCTGAGTTCTTGAACCGGATTGATGAAATTATCGTTTTCCATTCTCTCGAAGAAAAACATATTGCCGAAATTGTGTCACTCATGTCTGAGGAGCTGCGTAAGCGCCTAAATGAGTATGAGGTGGACTTCGAGTTGACAGACAACGCTAAAAAATTCCTTGCCAAGGAAGGCTTTGATCCAGCGTATGGTGCGCGTCCATTGCGTCGTGCAATCCAGAAGCATATTGAAGATCGCCTGTCCGAGGAACTGTTGACTGGCAACATTACTAAAGGTGATTCTCTCTTTATTGATGAGGAGAACGGTGCATTGACTGTAACGAAAAAGGATAATGTATCTGCCAAGTCCTAAAGCAGTTTACTAAATAAATAGTAGAAAAGGGTGTCTCGCAGGCTGGAAAGCTATTGCGAAGACACCCTTTTTGTGTATAAAACACGGTGAAAAGGTTGGGTAAATGCTTTGGGAAAGTTTGTGATATTGCTTTACGTCCGCCAAGCTTCAATGGTAAACTTTTATTGTTACAGCTCTTTCTGGGCTGTATGAACATAAATTTGACATCATCGTCGTCAATAAGGAGCCAGGGAACAAAGTATGGCTAAAGTGAAAACTAAATTTTCCTGTACGGAATGTGGTTATGAATCGCCCAAATGGTACGGAAAATGTCCTGGATGCCAGGCATGGAATTCCATGGTCGAAGAAACGGAAAGCGTTGTAAAAACTCAAGGAATGGGGTCTTCCCTTCTTACTCATAGCACAAAAGACAAGCCACTCCCTATTATAGAGGTGGAGAGTGGCAAAGAAACACGAATTTTGACGGGGATTGGCGAATTGAATCGAGTACTCGGTGGAGGTGTGGTGCCGGGTTCACTCGTTTTGGTGGGCGGTGATCCGGGAATCGGTAAATCTACGCTTATGCTGCAAACATCTAATGAGCTGGCTTTAACGGGTTTAAAGGTGCTGTACGTGTCTGGTGAGGAATCTGTCCGTCAAACAAAACTACGTGCAGATCGGCTCGGTGCCTTGTCCCCCAGTCTATACGTATTATGTGAGACGAATTTGGAGACGATTGAAGAAGCGGTGGACAGCCTGAAGCCAGAGTTTCTGGTCATCGACTCGATACAGACCGTATATTTACCTGAGGTGACGAGTGCACCAGGTAGTGTGGCTCAGGTGCGGGAGTGTACTTCACGCTTTATGCGAATTGCCAAGGGACTAGGTATTGCTACGGTATTGGTAGGACATGTGACCAAGGAAGGGGCCATTGCAGGCCCACGTTTGTTGGAACATATGGTTGATTGTGTGCTTTATTTTGAAGGAGAGCGTCATCATACGTATCGGCTTTTGCGTGCAGTTAAAAACCGTTTCGGTTCTACAAATGAAATCGGTATTTTTGAAATGGCTGAAAGCGGTTTGCGTGAGGTGTCAAATCCTTCTGAACTTTTCCTGTCTGAACGACCACTGGGGGTGGCGGGTTCTACTGTTGTCGCCAGTATGGAAGGAACCCGACCTGTATTGGTTGAACTGCAAGCATTGATTGCAGCTACGCATTTTCCATCTCCACGCCGAATGGGCACAGGAGTCGACCATCATCGAATGGGATTAATCATAGCCGTGCTAGAAAAGCGGATGGGCATGTTTTTGCAAAACCAGGACGCTTATCTCAACGTAGCCGGAGGCGTAAAGTTGGATGAACCGGCGGTGGATTTGGCTATAGCTGTGAGCATTGCTTCCAGCTTTAGGGATGCTCCTACAAAGCCGTATGATGTGATTTTTGGCGAGGTGGGACTGACAGGTGAGGTGCGCGCGGTATCCCGAGCAGAACAGCGAGTACGGGAAGCGGAGAAACTAGGTTTCAAACGGGTGATCATGCCGGAGAAAAGCTTGAAGGGCTGGACACATCCGAAAGGGATACAAATTATAGGAGTAGGAACGGTGGCAGATGCACTGGCAGCCGCATTAGATTAGGGGGCATTGAGAATGAAAGAAGCGAGCCAACTGGATAAAATGAACGATTTGCTGCGGCTTGTGGCACCGGGAACTCCCTTTCGCGACGGGTTGGAAAACGTTTTGCGTGCCAAAACGGGTGCTCTTCTGGTCGTTGGTTATAGCCCAGAAGTTATGGAAGTCGTGGATGGCGGTTTTTCCATTAATTGTGATTTTTCGCCGAACTATTTGTATGAGTTGGCTAAAATGGACGGCGCAATCATATTGAGCGAGGATTTAAAACGAATTTTATATGCCAATACGCAATTGATTCCGGACTCCTCCATTTCTTCAATTGAAACAGGAATTCGGCACCGGACAGCAGAACGAGTTGCAAAGCAGACTGGCAAACTAGTGGTGTCTATTTCCCAGCGGCGTAATATTATTACCTTGTATCAGGGGACATTACGGTATGCGCTCAAGGAAATCGGGGTTATTTTAACCAAAGCCAATCAGGCTATTCAGACATTAGAAAAATATAGATCCGTGTTGGGGCAAGCCTCTACGAATTTGACAGCATCTGAATTCGAAGAGCTGGTTACCATGCCGGAGGTCGTTAATGTCATCCAGCGGATCGAAATGGTGCTGCGCATCAAAATGGAAATCAAACGATTTATTAACGAGCTCGGAAATGAGGGCCGTCTGATTAGTATGCAGATGGAAGAGCTTGTCAGCAACATTGAGGAAGAAGCATGGTTGCTGTATAAGGATTATGCCAAAGACGATAGCGACGAGAAGATTCGTGAAATTATATTGGGACTCAAACGTTCTACGGACGACGAATTGTTGGATGTGAATCATATTGTACGTTTACTAGGCTACCCTTCTTCAGCTGCGACATCAGAGGAGTATATTGCTGCACGCGGCTATCGGGTACTGAACAAGATACCGCGTTTGCCGAATGTGATTATTCATAATCTGGTGGAGCGGTTTGGACGTTTTCCACATGTCATCACAGCAACGATAGAAGAACTGGATGAAGTGGATGGTATTGGAGAGGTTCGTGCGCGTACGATTAAAGAAGGTCTTAAACGTTTGCAGGAACAAGTTTTCATTGACAGGCAAATGTAAATGTAATACAGTGAAAGGATTATAATGGAACAATTCATACATTGAGGTGAAGAGATGATTACCAAATCAATTCCGAACATGTGTACCTTAGGTAACTTGTTTCTCGGAATGATCGCCATTTTATTGGCTGTAGACGGAAAATACAGTCTTGCCGCTATTATGGTTATTGTCGCCATGTTGTTGGACGGACTGGATGGAAGAATGGCCCGGGTCCTGAATGCCCAAAGCGAATTCGGTAAAGAACTGGACTCCTTATCAGATATGATATCTTTTGGTGTTGCTCCCGCAGTTATTATGTACATGGTTGCTTTTCATGATGCGAATTCGGCTCTCGCTTGGACGGTTACTGCCATTTTCCCGATGTGCGGAGCGTTGCGTTTGGCTCGATTTAACGTACGTCCTGGTGTACCAGGTTATTTTACGGGTTTGCCAATTCCGGCAGCAGGTGGCGTATTAGCTACTTTGTCCTTATTCCATAACGATATTTCATTGTTATACATGTCGATTGCCATGTTGCTGGTTTCTTATTTGATGGTCAGCTCCATGAAATATCCGAATTTTAAAAAGGTCGGCCTCCCGAAAAAAGCGATCTGGGTTGCTCCATGGGTCGTAATTGCAGCGGTGGTGTTGGCTGTTAAATTCCCTGACCAGCTGTCGAAGCTGATTTTTGTACCGCTGGTGCTGTATGCATTGTATGGTATGAAGCTGAACATTCGTAAGCTGTCACGCAGACGTGGACGTGATCGGGAGCGTTCCAGTCAGGAAGAACAGGACGATCAATATCGCCATTCACAGCGTTAGTATCAAGCAAGAACAAGAATAAGCATTTATTTCCTTGAAGCATTTCAGGGAGATAAATGCTTTTTTTATGCATAAAAAGTGAAAACACAGGGTTAGTTACGTGGGAAATGGATCATACTGGTAAGAGAAATGCTATGTATCCAACAAATAGCAGACTATATGAAAAGAAAATAAAGGAGGTATAGAGACTCAATGTGGAGAAAGGCTATTTTAACTTTTACAGGATTGTGCGGAGCATGGTTTGGCTATACGTTATACCAGCGGGTAGGAGGCATTGTAACGTGGATGCCGCAATGGTTGAGTGATGGGTCTTTACCGGGAATGATTGTTTGGATGATGGCGGGAGCAGTGCTATTTATGGCTGGGTGTTCATTCGCAGGGGCATCCGTGGCGAATCGATTGCAGCAGGGCATTGAAGGCTTGGTACGAATTCCGATGAACGAGATGATGGCAGGTGTGATTGGTTTAGCGGTGGGATTGATACTTTCCTTAGCAGTTTACCCGCTTTTTTCATGGTTGGGGGCCCCGGGTCAACTTATCCAGACCGCTGTTACCGTGATATGCGGATATGTAGGATTAATGGTTGGGCTAGAAAAGCGGGACGAGCTGTCATCCTTTTGGAGTTCTGGTTTTTTTGGTCGGGGAACGGGTGTAGAAGAACGCAAGCTGGAGGAACATAAAATATTGGACACCAGCGTCATTATAGATGGGCGTATTGCGGATATTTGCAAGACAGGTTTTATTGAAGGAACAATTGTGATTCCTGAATTTGTGCTGGAGGAGCTTCAGCATATTGCAGATTCATCAGATTTACTTAAGCGTAATCGTGGACGGCGAGGTCTGGATATTTTGAATAAAATCCAAAAAGAACTGGATGTAAATGTGCTCATTTACGAAGGTGATTTTGAGGAAATTTCAGAGGTCGACAGTAAGTTGGTCAAGCTGGCAAAGGTGTTGCAGGGTAAAGTTGTAACTAATGATTTTAACCTGAATAAAGTATGCGAACTGCAAGGTGTATCAGTGCTGAATATTAACGATTTGGCGAACGCAGTGAAGCCTGTCGTACTGCCTGGTGAGGAAATTATGGTGCAGATTATTAAAGACGGCAAGGAGCATGGGCAGGGTGTAGCCTATCTGGATGATGGCACGATGATTGTTGTAGAAGGCGGACGTGACTATATTGGTTCTCTGATGGAGGTGCTGGTCACGAGTGTACTTCAGACCTCGGCCGGACGTATGATCTTTGCCAAACCGAAATTATTGGAAAAAGCTCAATAAACGCGGTATGATGAAGTAGATGTGTTATCATACGGATCGTCCAAGTGCGATCAAGGCAGGAGTTATTTGAATGAACAATCGGGTAGGAGTTGTCATTGTGGCAGCAGGGCGCGGCTCCCGTATGGGGACGCAGGAGAGCAAGCAATTTCTGCTTTTGCGGGACAAGCCCATCTTCATACATACACTTGAAATATTTGCAGCTATGCCCGAAGTGGATGAAATGGTGATGGTGACTGGGACAGAAGATGTGGAACGCTGCCGAGATTGGATTCATCAATACAAAATCGGTAAAAATGTACGGGTGGTGGCTGGTGGTAGTGAACGTCAGCATTCGGTTTATCGCGGTCTGCGCCACTTACAAGCGGATTGGGTGATGGTGCATGATGGTGTGCGTCCACTCATTCAACCTGAGCTTGTACGTTCATGCCTTGAGGCAGCCCAGCGTACTGGTGCTTCTGTAGCGGCAGTACCTGTAAAGGATACGGTCAAGCAAGTGAACGGGGATGGTATCATTACAGCAACGCCGGATCGCCGAAGTCTGTGGAGTATTCAAACGCCACAGACTTTTCGTCTTTCCGATCTGCTGCAAGCCTATGAGGAAGCGGAGCAGTCGGGATTCTTGGGAACAGATGATTCTATGCTGATAGAGCGGCTAGGAATTCCGGTTACTGTCGTTCAAGGCAGCTACAAGAACATCAAAATTACTACGCCTGAGGATTTGGATATGGCGGCGTTATGGGTAAAAACAGAGGGAGAGGATATCAAATGATCAGAGTGGGACAAGGATTTGACGTCCATCAGCTGGTGGAAGGAAGGCCATGCATCATCGGAGGTGTGAATATTCCGTATGAAAAAGGTTTGTTGGGCCATTCCGATGCAGACGTGCTGCTGCATGCCATTAGCGATGCTATCCTGGGCGCGCTTGGCTTGGGAGACATCGGGAAGCATTTTCCGGATAACGACCCAGAATTTAAGGATGCCGACAGTCTTAAGCTACTGGAGCATGTGTGGGGACTAGCTAAAGAGCGAGGATATCGCTTGGGGAATATTGATTCTACGATTATCGCACAAAAGCCCAAAATGGCATCGTATATTCCGCAGATGAATGAGGTCATCGCACGGGCGCTGGAAGCAGAGGAGCTATCTCAGGTGAACGTCAAGGCGACCACGACAGAGCAACTCGGGTTTCCCGGACGGGGTGAAGGAATCGCGGCTCAATCGGTTGTCTGTCTTATCAAGTAAATGCTATCATCTTGAGTAATTCAATTTGGAGGAGATTATATGAGCACGGAAGTTCGTGTACGCTATGCACCAAGCCCTACAGGGCATCTGCACATTGGAAATGCCAGAACGGCATTATTTAATTATTTGTTTGCCCGCAATCAAGGTGGGAAATTTATTATTCGCATTGAAGACACAGATGTGAAGCGCAATATTGAGGGCGGAGAAGAAAGCCAACTTAAATATTTGAAATGGTTGGGTATGGACTGGGATGAGAGCGTAGACGTGGGAGGCGAGTTTGGACCTTACCGTCAGACTGAACGCTTGGACATATATAAAACATACTGGCAGGATTTGCTGGATCGTGGTTTGGCTTACCGCTGTTACTGCACTGAAGAAGAGCTGGAGCGCGAGCGTGAAGAGCAGACGGAACGTGGGGAGACACCACGCTATTCTGGAAAACATCGTAATCTAACAGAAGAACAGTGCCAGGCATTTGAAGCAGAGGGCCGTGTACCAAGTATTCGTTTTCGCGTACCGGAAGATCGTGAATATACGTTTGACGATATCGTGAAAGGTCAAATTACGTTCAATTCCAAGGAAAGCGGCGATTTTGTAATCGTCAAAAAGGACGGTATTCCGACATATAACTTCGCTGTAGCGGTTGACGATTATTTGATGAAAATATCGCATGTATTACGGGGCGAAGACCATGTTTCTAATACACCGCGGCAGTTGATGATCTTTGAAGCTCTCGGCTGGGAGCCGCCGCGCTTCGGTCATATGACGCTGATTGTAGGCGAGGATCACAAAAAGCTCAGTAAACGTAACGAATCCATTATTCAGTTCATGGAGCAGTATGACAAGTTGGGCTATTTGCCAGAAGCTATATTCAACTTCATTGCACTGCTGGGTTGGTCCCCGGAAGGCGAAGAAGAGATCTATGATCGGGAACAACTGATTTCGATTTTTGATCCTAATCGTTTGTCCAAAAGTCCAGCTGTGTTTGATACAAATAAGCTTGCTTACCTGAACAATCACTATATTAAAAAGGCTGATCCAGAACGAATTGCCAGTATGGCGATTCCACATCTCCAGGCAGCCGGGCTGTTGCCGACTGAACTGTCTGCGGAACAACTGGATTGGGCTAAGGCCCTCGTTCGCTTATACCAGGAACAGATGACTTCTGCGTCCGATATTGTAGCGTTGTCTGAGTTGTTTTTCCGTTCACATCTGGAACTGGATGCTGAAGCAGCAGCTGTATTGGCCGAAGAGCAGGTTCCTGAGGTACTTAGAGCTTTTGCAGGTAAAGTTGAAACGAGCGAGGAATTTACAGCTTCACAAATGGCTAAGCTGATTAAGGAAGTTCAAAAGGAAACCGGTTTTAAAGGAAAACAACTATTCATGCCGATTCGTGTGGCCCTTACAGGCCAAACTCATGGACGGGATCTGAATGAAACCATCTTTTTGCTCGGACGTGACAAGGTACTGGATCGTCTCAAGGCACAAATTAAAGGCTGATATTTCTTGTCAATTTGTTGTCTTTTCGCTATAATGACTCCATTGATACGGATTGATATTTACGTGTAAAGGCTGCGAACAGGAGAAGTACACTGCATATGGGCATCTGCCAGAGAGGACGGTCGAGGGGAAATCCCTGGCTGAGAGCCGTCCAGATGACCTGCGGAGGAAATGCGCCTGGGAGCCGTGCGCCCGAACTCTCATTAGCGTCAAATGCTGATGTGGCAAGGGCGTGCCGAGTCGTTCCCGTTACAGGACGTCAAAGACGAACTGCTCTGCTTTTTATACAGCAGATATGTTCGAAGCAGAGTGGGACCACGTTCATGCGTCTCTGCAGCTTAGGCTGCGGAGGCGCTTTTTCTTTTTTATCAGACTCAGACTCGGTATAGATTGAAAAATGTCGAAGAGTACTGGTGGATGCGGAAATTGGCGAAACGTGAAGTGTTGTGAAGATGCGGCAAGGATATGAAGGGAATAGGAGGGCGACATGTTCAGACATTTCAAATCCGACATTCAGACTGTTTTGGATAATGATCCGGCCGCCCGAAGTAAGCTGGAGGTCATTTTTACGTATTCCGGCGTTCATGCCCTTTGGGCACACCGAATCGCACATTGGTTTTATTTGCGAAACTGGTGTACTCTAGCCCGTGTTATATCCCAGGTATCGAGGTTTATGACAGGTATTGAAATTCATCCTGGCGCTCGTATCGGAGAGAGGCTGTTCATTGACCATGGCATGGGAGTTGTCATCGGTGAAACCTGTGAGATTGGCGACGATGTCGTATTGTATCAGGGGGTCACACTCGGCGGGACTGGGAAAGAGAAAGGGAAGCGCCATCCGACCATTGGGAATAATGTTGTTATCGGCTCGGGTGCGAAGATATTGGGCTCTTTCACGATTGGGGCACAGTCCAACATTGGCTCCAACTCGGTTGTGCTCAAAGAAGTTCCACCAAACAGTACGGTGGTGGGCATCCCGGGACGAGTTGTCAGACAGGATGGTAGGCGTCCAGACCGACTTAGTCATCAATTGCCTGATCCGGTTGTGGACTCTATGCGAGAGCTTCAACGGGAAATAGAACGTTTGCGTGCAGAAATGTCTGATTTGAAGGATGGGGCATCCGCTCAGAAACATCACGCGACCCAAGAGAATAAATTAGAAAAATGATTTTCATGAGGGAGGAACATAACAATGCCGCTTCAAATTTATAATACAATGACCAGGAGTCGGGAGCCTTTTGTGCCACTGGAGCCTGGAAAGGTTAAAATGTATGTATGCGGACCTACCGTGTATGATTACATTCATATTGGCAATGCACGACCTGTAATTGTATTTGACGTGGTGCGCAGCTACCTGGAGTACTTGGGCTATGATGTAAACTACGTGGTGAATTTTACGGATGTCGATGATAAATTAATCCGCAAAGCTCGGGAACTTGATATGGAGGTTTCGGCAGTTGCTGAGAAATTTATTGCTGCCTACCATGAGGATCTTTCAGGATTGAATGTTCCTGCTGCCAGCATGAACCCTCGTGTAACAGAGAGCATGGACCTGATTATTGATTTTATTAAGGAATTGGTAGACAAAGACTATGCCTATGAAAATGATGGCGATGTGTTCTATCGAACCAAAAAGTTCAAAGATTACGGACAACTATCAGGTCAAAATCTGGAAGAACTTCAGTTCGGAATTCGTATCAATGTGGATGAACGCAAGGAAAATGCCGAGGACTTTGTACTCTGGAAGGCAGCGAAGCCGGGCGAAATTCATTGGTCGAGCCCTTGGGGAGATGGACGACCAGGCTGGCATATCGAATGCTCTGCTATGGCTCGCCATTATTTGGGGGATACACTGGATATTCATGGGGGCGGACAGGATCTGCAATTTCCGCATCATGAATGTGAATGCGCACAATCCGAAGTGATTACAGGTAAGCCATTATCTCGCTACTGGATGCATAACGGATATATTCGCATAGATAATGAAAAAATGTCGAAATCACTCGGTAATGGTATTTTGGTTAAAGATTTGCGCGCTCATCACAAGCCGGAGGCTTTACGTTATTTTATGTTGTCGACGCATTACCGAAATCCGTTGAACTACAACCAAGAGACTATGAGTCAGGCGGAGAACAGTGTCGAGCGGATCGCCAATGCAGTTGCCAATGTGAAGCATCGTTTGGCTAATGCGCTGGAAGGTAATGGGGGAGTATCGACGGAACTGCAAACGAAGCTCGACGGAATTTTGCAGCAGTTTGGCGAAAAAATGAATGATGATTTCAATACACCTGATGCGATTACTGCTGTATTTGATTGGGTTAGCGAAGCAAACCATTTGTTGCAGCGAGATGTCGTACATCAGGCGGAACTACAAGCTGTATTGCATACCTTTCATTCGATGAATAGCGTACTTCGCATTTATTCGGAACCGAGTGAAGAGTTGCTGGATGACGAAATTGAGCAGTTAATTGCAGAACGTGTCGAAGCTCGTAAGACCAAAAACTGGGGTAGAGCTGACGAAATTCGCGATCTGTTGGCTTCAAAAGGCATTGTGCTTGAAGATACGGCGCAGGGTATGCGGTGGCGGCGAAAATGAGTGATAAGCCACTGAACTCAGGAGCATCGGAAAGTACGGGGAACTGGTTCCCGTACCCTGCGTCCAAGCCAGCTCGTTTGATGCCCCCTATTGCACTAGCTTATATTGGTGATGCAGTGTATGAGGTAGCTGTCCGGCAATATTTGTTGGCACAGCCTAACCTGCGTCCAAATCATCTGCATCGGCGAGCCACTGGGCTAGTCTCCGCCAAGGCGCAGAGTCGCATGTTGGGGCTATTGGAAAAGGTACTGACGGAAGAAGAACGCGATATTGTTCGACAAGGAAGAAATGCTAAATCAGGAAGTTTGCCCAAAAATGCTGATGTGCTTGAGTATCGGCACGCCACTGCACTGGAAGGGTTGATTGGATCTCTTTATTGTGATGGACATTTGGACAGATTAAGAGAGTTGATTACGTACGGAATTGCACAAATGGAAAATACAGAAAAATTATAAATGGGAACGGACTGGATGGAACAAGCATCAGCCGTTTCCCGGGAGGAAGCTAGAGATGGAAGAAGAATGGATTGCCGGTAAGCATTCGGTAACGGAGGCATTGCGTTCAGGCAGAACGATAAATAAAATCTGGATTGCGGATAATGCACAAAAACATTTGACGCTGCCGATTACAGCTGAGGCGAAAAAAGCAGGAATTATTGTCTTGCAGGTGGACAAGCGCAAGCTGGATCAAATGGTTCCAGGCATTCAGCACCAGGGAGTGGTCGCGCAAGCTGCGCCTTTTGCCTATGTTGAAGTGGAAGAATTGCTCGCCACTGCTCGTGCTAAGGGAGAAGAGCCGTTTTTGATTTTGCTTGATGAGATTGAAGACCCTCATAATCTGGGCTCCATCCTTCGTACAGCGGACTGTACTGGAGCACATGGTGTTATTGTGCCGAAAAGGCGTTCTGCAGCTGTAACTGTAACGGTGTCCAAAACATCGGCAGGTGCTGTGGAGTACGTCCCGGTAGCGCGTGTAAACAATCTGGGACAAACCATTGATCGTCTTAAAGAAGAAGGTGTATGGGTCGTTGGCACGGATGTTACAGCGACAGATCCTGTCTTTGGGAATGGAGTATTCACGGGGCCGGTAGCCATTGTCATTGGTAACGAAAATAAAGGAATGGGCCGTTTGATCCGTGAGAAATGCGATGTACTCGTCAAGCTGCCAATGGCTGGGCAAATTAATTCCCTTAATGCTTCTGTAGCTGCAGGTGTTGTCATGTACGAAGTATTGCGCGGACGACAGGCACGGGGCTAACGATATGGCTGACACGCGGGATGTTCTGCTTGTGGACGGTTACAACATGATTGGAGCCTGGCCCGAACTTTCCGCACTGGTACAATCTGGTATGCAGGAAGCGAGGGACAGACTTCTTGAACGACTGGCGGATCATCAGGCGTATTCCGGCAGAAGAGTCATCGTCGTATTTGATGCTTACAGGGTGCCAGGATTAGGTAAAACTTTTGCTCAGAGCAAAGTCCAGATTTATTTTACCAGAGAAAAAGAAACTGCTGATGAGTGCATCGAGCGATTGGTTCGGGAGCTGAGCAGTAAAAGAAGAAGTATTTACGTAGCGACAAGCGATCAGGTAGAGCAACATGTCGCATTTGGACAAGGTGCACTCAGGGTGTCGGCGCGGGAATTACTGATCGAGATTGAGGAATCCGAAAGGGAAGTGCAGAAGCGAATCCAGCAGGATAGTGCCAAATTGTCCCGTAATTCGCTAGATGCCAAACTGAGCCCGGAGCTTCGAAAGTTGTTTGAACGATGGAGAAGAGAATGACCCAATAATTGGACACTCCTCCATTTTGAAACCATTGACAATTTTGTTAGCGCTCTTCTTTTTTAGGTTGTTGTGGTTGACGGTATCAGGTTACATCGCGTATACTTGTCGTATATTTGAGAGAGTAACGGGTACCTTGCGTTGCAGCCGGAGGGATTGTTAGTGAGTGTGGACCTCAAGGATATCATGTTGTCAAAGTTTGATTACAAAAATGATGAAGACATTGTCGGAGCAGTCCATGAAGGTGATGGGGAAGCGCTGGAGTTTCTGATCAACAAATACCGGAACTTTGTGCGGGCCAAGGCCAGATCCTACTTCCTGATTGGTGCTGATCGCGAGGATATTATTCAGGAGGGCATGATTGGTCTCTACAAATCCATTCGTGATTTTAAGGGAGACAAGCTTGCTTCGTTCAAGGCTTTCGCCGAGTTGTGCATTACACGACAGATTATTACGGCAATTAAGACGGCTACACGACAAAAGCACATTCCTCTGAACTCTTACGTATCTCTGGACAAGCCCATCTATGATGAAGAGTCAGACCGGACGTTGCTCGATGTGATTTGCGGAACACAAGTAAGTGACCCTGAAGAGCTGATAATCAATCAGGAAGAGTTTGTGGGTCTTGAGGACAAGATGTCCGAGATTCTGAGCGAGCTGGAACGCAAGGTACTTATGTTGTATCTGGACGGCCGTTCGTATCAGGAAATTGCAGAGGATCTTGACCGCCATGTGAAATCCATTGATAACGCGCTGCAACGGGTCAAGCGTAAACTTGAAAAGTATCTGGAAGTAAGAGATAGTTGAAAGTAGAGGCTGACAGGGAAAAGGCTCGAGTCCGAGTCTTTTTTTATTCGTTATAGGTAGGCAATGCAGGTTTATAAGTGTTACAAATGATTTATACTAAAAAAGATGAATAATAGATATCGCCTTGATTTTTGAAGCAGCTTTTCAGAGAACAGTTTTAAAGGATGCACAGATGTTAAAATGCACCACAGCCGGGACTGCGAATTGTATGCAAACATTCGTTGACATGGAAAACCCCGTGTGATAAAGTGTTTTAGGTAGGCCTAAATTCGCGGTTTTTTTTAGGATCAATTATGAGACTTCCGGTGTTGGATGTCTTCGGGAGGTGCACATCATGCGGGTAATTATTACTTTGGCTTGTACAACATGCAAACAAAGAAATTACACAACGACGAAAAACAAGCGTAATCACCCCGACCGCATGGAGATGAAGAAATTCTGTAAGTCCTGTAACGAACAGACTTCTCATCGGGAAACCAGATAGTTTTTGGAGGTGTAGTCGGCGTGAAACGCAGTTTCAAGTCTCTGTTTTCCTTTTTCTCTGAAAGCTGGGCTGAACTCAAGAAGGTTCGCTGGCCCAATCGTAAAGAACTGACCAACTATACGCTGATTGTCATAGGGACAATTGCGTTCGTCACGATTTATTTTTGGGTTCTCGATATCGGCATTTCCGCTGTGATCGAAGCGATTATCTAGGAAGGGTTCCAGGTGGCTTGATATGGAAAAAAGATGGTACGTCGTTCATACCTATTCAGGGTATGAGAACAAAGTCAAAGCCAATTTGGAAAAACGCGTTGAGTCCATGGGCATGGAAGACAAGATATTCCGTGTTCTTGTTCCTATGGAAGAAGAACTGGTAACCAAGGACGGTAAGAAAAAAACCGTTATGCGTAAAGTCTACCCTGGTTATGTCTTAGTCGAAATGGTCCAAACCGACGACTCTTGGTATGTTGTACGCAACACACCAGGTGTTACGGGATTTGTAGGGTCGACAGGCTCGGGTTCCAAACCGACGCCATTGCTTCCAGAAGAAGTTGAACAGATTCTGAAGCATATGGGCATGGTAGAGCCGAAACCGAAGATTGAATTCGATGTTAAGGAATCCGTGCGAATTAAAGTTGGTCCTTTTGCGAATTTTGTGGGCTCCGTGGAAGAGATTTTGGTTGAGAAGAGCAAGCTTAAGGTTCACGTCAACATGTTTGGACGGGAAACCCCGCTTGAGTTGGATTATACTCAAGTGGAGAAAATATAGATTTTTCTTACAGGTTTCTTGTGGGAGGATCGATAGGTCCGTCTACCACTATTGAGTCAAGGAGGTGTCATCCATGGCAAAAAAGGTAATTAAAATGGTAAAACTGCAGATTCCTGCAGGGAAAGCTAATCCAGCGCCTCCAGTAGGTCCAGCTTTGGGTCAAGCAGGTGTCAACATCATGGCATTCTGTAAAGAGTTCAATGCTCGTACTGCTGATCAAGCAGGCCTGATTATTCCGGTTGAAATTTCGGTATTTGAGGATCGTTCTTTTACGTTCATCACCAAAACTCCACCGGCTGCTGTTCTGTTGAAAGTTGCTGCTAAAATCGAAAAAGGTTCCGGTGAACCGAATAAAACGAAAGTTGCAACTGTAAATCGCGCTGCTGTTCGTCAAATTGCAGAGCAAAAAATGCCTGACCTTAACGCAGCTTCCGTAGAATCGGCAATGCGTATGGTTGAAGGTACTGCTCGCAGCATGGGTATCACCATCGTAGATTAATTTCATTAATCTACGTGTGCCGGCAGTTTGACTGTCCGGCAAGTGTGGGAGGAATATCCGCTAATACCACATAAGGAGGAAAACATTATGGCTAAACATGGTAAGAAGTACCTGGAAGCTGCTAAGCTGATTGACAGCGAAGCAACTTACGAGCCTTTAGAAGCCGTTGAACTGGTGAAAAAGGCTGCGACTGCTAAATTCGACGAAACCGTTGAAGCAGCAGTTCGTCTGGGCGTAGATTCCCGTAAACAAGACCAGGCTGTTCGTGGTGTTGTTGTCCTGCCACATGGTACGGGTAAAACACAACGCGTTCTGGTATTTGCAAAAGGTGACAAAGTGAAAGAAGCGGAAGCGGCTGGCGCTGATTTTGTTGGTGATCAAGATATGATCAACAAAATCCAACAAGGCTGGTTCGAATTCGACGTCTGCGTTGCGACACCTGATATGATGAGTGAGGTTGGTAAACTGGGTCGTTTGCTCGGTGGTAAAGGTTTGATGCCTAACCCTAAAGCAGGCACAGTTACTTTCGACGTTGCCAAGGCTGTTCAAGAAATTAAAGCCGGTAAAATCGAATACCGCCTCGACAAAGCTGGTCAAATTCATGCGCCAATCGGCAAAGCTTCCTTCAGTGCTGAACAGCTGAACGAGAACCTTAAAGCCTTGGTTGAAGCCTTGAACCGTGCGAAGCCAGCGGCTGCTAAAGGTGTATACCTGAAAAACATCGCTATTTCTTCGACTATGGGACCAAGTGCACGTGTGAACGCATCTGTTTACAGATAATATTTTAATTGACATGTTCAATTAAATTTGTTATTCTATAAAAGTTGTGAGTCCTTGTGACTGACCATTAAAGTTGAATATGCTTACCGTAGACAGTAGGTGCCTTCGGGCTTAATTTCCTACCGAGGTGTTATGATAGAACGTTTCATGTGACGGGCTTGTCCCGTCCATGTAGATTTATCAAGCCTTCGTACTCTACGGAGGCTTTTTTCATGCTTATGAAAGCAAGCTTTGTAAGATCACCAGATCGGGTGCTTCAAACAAAGCGGATAAATTGATCAGGAGGTGTACAGTTTGGCAAATGCAAAGGTGATTCAAGCAAAACAAGAAGCTGTTGAAGTTGTAGCTGCAAAATTGCGCGAGAGCGTAACAACTGTGGTTGCAGACTATCGCGGTCTGAATGTTGCCCAAGTAACTGAGCTGCGTAAGCAGCTTCGCGAAGCCGGAATCGAATTTCAAGTGCTGAAAAACACACTGCTCCGCCGTGCAACTGCGGCAGCAGAATTGACTGAACTGGACGCAGTATTGACAGGTCCTACTGCAATCGCGTTCGGCAAAGATGATGCAGTGTCTGCAGCTAAAATCTTGAACGATTTCGCTAAGAAGAACAATGCACTGGAACTGAAAGGTGCAGTTGTAGAAGGTCGCGTTATCGGTGTTGAGGAAATCAAAGCACTGGCAGAACTGCCATCCCGCGAAGGTCTCCTTTCCATGCTCCTCAGCGTGCTTCAAGCTCCTGTGCGCAACTTCGCGCTTGCAGTTAAAGCTGTTGCAGAAAAAGAAGAGCAAAGCGCATAAGTTAAGGATTAAACCTGCTGTATAGCAGTTGAGAACAAAAAAATACGAATTTAAATGGAGGTTCAACCATGAGTAAAGAGCAAATCTTGGAAGCAATTAAAGGTATGTCCGTATTGGAACTGAACGATCTCGTGAAAGCAATCGAAGAAGAATTCGGCGTAACTGCAGCAGCTCCAGTAGCTGTAGCAGGTGGCGCAGCAGGTGGCGCAGCTGAAGCTGAGCAATCCGAATTCGACGTAATCTTGACGAGCGCTGGCGCTTCCAAAATCAACGTTATCAAAGCAGTTCGCGAAATCACAGGTCTTGGCCTGAAAGAAGCAAAAGAACTGGTTGACAACGCTCCAAAACCATTGAAAGAAAAAATCGCTAAAGAAGAAGCTGAATCCATTAAAGCAAAATTGGAAGAAGCAGGCGCTTCTGTAGAAGTAAAATAATTGACTGCTTTCTAGCAGACAATGAACTAAAACAAACCCCTTGAGGTGATCTTCAAGGGGTTTGTTGCTGTAAAACGGTAGTACCAGCATGTCTGAAAGGTTATTGTAAAGGCTATGCTGGTAGTACAACCGAAAGAGGTGGGCATGAATGGCTGATCATTATTACTCCAAGCGGCCAGAGACGGCGCATGAACGACGGAGCCTGGAAACAGTGCTGCGGGGGCGGTCATACCGTTTTGCTAGCGATTCAGGCGTTTTTTCGAAGCAGGGAATTGATTACGGGAGTCGTGTGCTGATTGAAGCGATGCAGCTTCCTGTACAAGCCTCGGTATTGGATGTAGGATGCGGTTACGGGCCGATCGGTTTGGCGGCAGCCGCGCTTGTCCCAGAGGGACACGTCACAATGGTTGATATTAATGAGCGAGCCGTTCAACTAGCGATAGAGAATGCGGAACGTAATGGGGTTAAGAATGTCACCATTAAGCAAAGCGATTTGTTTGCGGAAGTGAAGAATGAACGTTTTGACGTAATCTTGACGAATCCTCCTATACGTGCAGGAAAAGAAACGGTGCATACCATTTTTGAGCTTGCTTATGAGCATTTAAACGAGGGTGGAGCTTTGTGGGTAGTCATTCAGAAAAAGCAGGGGGCCCCTTCGGCGAGTGCTAAGATAGAGAGCCTTTTCGGTCATGTGGAGGAAGTTACAAAGGATAAAGGTTATCGAATTTTGAAGGCTGAAAAAAGTTTTTGAGAAAATGCAATAGGACCATTGACTTGAATCCTGGTCTGTGATATTATTATAAAATGTCAGTATTAGGATGCCCTCCATGGCTTTAGTTTATTGAAATGTCAATAGATTTATGCGTAGTAGGTATAGTATTTCTCTCTATTACGTATAATACAACCATTTTGGGCAAATCTACAAGTGATGAAGATCTTCCGGTAAGAGGATTCTGCAGATACGGTGCTCTTTTTTCGAATGCATTCGAGTAAGGGCTTTTCTGTATTTGTAAGATTGAATCTTCTGTCTGTGTCTTATTATAAGGTCACAAACAGAGGTTCGCAATGTATTTTTAAAGTGAGTAGACATGAGGGGTGAGTTTAAGTTGGCAGGACATCTTGTTCAATATGGTCGACGCACTCGGCGCAGTTATGCACGTATTAATGAGGTACTCGAGGTTCCGAACCTGATTGAGATCCAACAAAAATCCTATGATTGGTTTTTGGAGGAAGGATTACGGGAAATGTTTCGGGATATTTCTCCAATTCAGGATTTCACTGGAAATCTGATTCTGGAGTTTATCGACTATTCTCTCGGAGAACCCAAATATACCGTTGACGACGCAAAGGAACGCGACGTTACGTATGCAGCACCGCTTCGGGTAAAAGTCCGGCTTATTAATAAAGAAACCGGGGAAGTGAAAGAGCAGGAAGTATTCATGGGAGACTTCCCGCTGATGACTGAAACGGGTACGTTTATTATTAACGGTGCGGAACGGGTTATTGTCAGCCAGTTGGTTCGCTCTCCCAGCGTCTATTTCAGCACAAAAGTCGACAAGAATGCGAAAACAACATACACCGCAACGGTAATTCCTAACCGGGGGGCTTGGCTCGAACTGGAGATGGATGCGAAGGATATTATCTATGTCCGGATTGACCGTACCCGTAAAATTCCGGTTACGGTGTTGCTGCGTGCGCTGGGCTTTGGCACTGATGCTGAGATTCTGGATTTGCTCGGCAATGACGAATATATCCGCAACACACTTGATAAAGACAACACGGATTCCACGGAAAAAGCGCTGATTGAAATTTATGAGCGTCTTCGTCCGGGTGAGCCGCCTACACTGGATAACGCAAAGAGCTTGCTAGTTGCGCGCTTCTTTGATCCAAAACGATATGATCTGGCTAACGTAGGCCGTTACAAAATCAATAAAAAGCTTCACATCAAAAACCGCCTATTCAATCAAAGACTTGCTGAGACTTTGATTGATACAACAACTGGTGAAATCATTGCTGAAGCCGGACAAATGGTGGATCGCCGCCTGTTGGACGAGATTTTGGCCCAACTGGAGGAATCAGTAGGACATCGTACGTATCATGTTGCGAGTGGTGTGCTGGAAAGCAATGATATTCCACTTCAAACGATCGATGTATTCTCACCAATTGAGGATGGTAAAGTAGTAAAACTGATTGCTAACGGAAATATTGATAAATCGGTTAAGAATATTACGCCTGCCGATATTATTTCCTCCATCAGTTATTTTATTAACTTGCTTCACGGAATCGGAAGTACGGACGATATTGACCATTTGGGTAACCGTCGTTTGCGTTCTGTAGGTGAGTTGCTTCAAAACCAGTTCCGTATCGGATTGTCCCGTATGGAACGCGTGGTGCGTGAAAGAATGTCGATTCAGGATGCTAATGTAATTACACCACAAGCGTTGATTAACATACGTCCGGTAATTGCTTCGATTAAAGAGTTCTTTGGTAGCTCGCAGCTGTCTCAGTTTATGGATCAGACGAACCCGCTTGCTGAATTAACGCACAAACGTCGTCTGTCCGCACTCGGACCCGGCGGTTTGACGCGCGAACGCGCGGGCATGGAAGTGCGTGACGTCCATCCGAGTCACTACGGCCGTATGTGTCCTATCGAGACACCAGAGGGACCAAACATTGGTTTGATCAACTCTTTGTCCACTTTTGCACGCATCAATGAATACGGATTTATCGAAGCTCCTTATCGTTGGGTAGATCCAAAAACCGGAAAAGTTACAGACCAGATTGATTACCTGACTGCTGATGAAGAAGATAACTACATCGTAGCTCAGGCGAACGCGGAATTGACGGAGGAAAACACCTTTAAGGATGAGGTCGTCATTGTCCGTTATAACAAACAGTCTGATAACATTATTCCGATGGCTAGTAGCCGTGTCGATTACATGGACGTATCGCCAAAACAGGTCGTATCAGTTGCGACAGCACTGATTCCGTTTCTGGAGAATGATGACTCTAACCGCGCATTGATGGGTTCCAACATGCAGCGTCAGGCTGTCCCGCTTCTGATTCCGAAGTCTCCATTAGTCGGAACAGGAATGGAGCATAAGTCTGCGAAAGATTCCGGTGTTTGCGTTGTATCCAAATACAACGGAGTTATCGAACGTTCTTCGGCTAACGAAATTTGGTTGCGTCGTATCGAAACTGTAGATGGCGCTGAAGTGAAGGGCGACATTGTTAAGTATAAATTACACAAATTTATGCGATCTAACCAAGGAACTTGCATCAACCAACGTCCGATTGTGAACAGAGGAGATATTGTCAAAGTTGGCGATATTCTTGCGGATGGTCCATCTACAGAGATGGGTGAGTTGGCGTTGGGACGTAACGTTGTCGTTGCCTTCATGACTTGGGAAGGTTACAACTACGAGGATGCGATCCTGCTGAGTGAGAAACTGGTTAAGGAAGATGTATACACCTCGATCCATATTGAGGAATACGAATCCGAGGCTCGTGACACGAAACTTGGTCCTGAAGAAATCACCCGCGACATTCCAAATGTCGGTGAAGAAGCGCTTCGCAACTTGGATGAGCGTGGAATCATTCGTATTGGTGCCGAAATCGGTGCAGGTGACATTCTCGTTGGTAAAGTAACACCTAAAGGTGTGACTGAATTGACAGCTGAAGAACGTCTCTTACACGCAATCTTTGGTGAGAAGGCACGCGAGGTTCGCGATACTTCTTTGAGAGTTCCTCACGGAACAGACGGGATTGTTGTAGATGTAAAGGTGTTTACACGTGAAAATGGTGATGAACTGCCACCGGGTGTAAATCAGTTGGTTCGTGTATATATTGCTCAAAAACGTAAAATCTCCGAAGGCGATAAAATGGCTGGACGTCACGGTAACAAGGGTGTCGTTGCTCGTATTTTGCCTGAAGAAGATATGCCGTTCCTGCCAGATGGCACACCAGTACAGGTCGTTCTAAACCCGCTGGGCGTACCTTCACGGATGAACATCGGGCAGGTACTTGAAGTCCATTTGGGTATGGCTGCAATGCGTCTTGGTATTCATGTGGCAACTCCAGTATTCGATGGTGCCAAGGAGTATGACGTATTTGATACGATGGAAGAGGCAGGCATGCAGCGTAATGGTAAGACTGTGTTGTATGACGGACGTACAGGTGACCGTTTTGAACGTGAAGTTACTGTCGGTGTCATGCACATGATCAAACTGGCGCACATGGTCGATGATAAAATCCATGCTCGTTCTACAGGTCCTTACTCTCTCGTTACGCAACAACCATTGGGTGGTAAAGCTCAATTCGGTGGACAACGCTTCGGGGAGATGGAAGTATGGGCATTGGAAGCCTACGGCGCAGCGTACACGCTTCAGGAAATTTTGACTGTGAAGTCTGACGATGTGGTTGGACGTGTTAAAACTTACGAATCCATTGTCAAAGGTGAAAATGTACCTGAACCGGGTGTTCCAGAATCATTTAAGGTCTTGATCAAAGAGCTGCAAAGCTTGGGTATGGACGTGAAGATTCTGTCTGAAGATGAACAAGAGATCGAAATGAGAGAGCTTGATGATGAGGATGACACAACCGGCGATAAGCTGAGTTTGAATCTAGAAGGCTCTGAGGTTGGCGTAGAGTAGTTTGACTGCTGACTGACTCATATCAGCTTTGTTATATACCTTGATCCATTCTAGGATGGATCAGGTTTCTTGATACCGCCCGGTGCTGCTGGGCGGTATCAAACCTAAAAACTCAGGATTTGGTTAAGGAGGGTTGCTCCTTGTTGGACGTTAACAATTTCGAATATATGAAAATCGGGCTTGCTTCCCCCGAAAAGATTCGTTCTTGGTCCCGCGGAGAAGTCAAAAAACCGGAGACGATTAACTATCGTACGCTTAAACCGGAAAAAGAAGGACTATTTTGCGAGAAAATTTTCGGACCTACGAAAGACTGGGAATGTCATTGCGGTAAGTACAAACGTGTACGCTATAAAGGTGTTGTCTGTGACCGTTGTGGAGTAGAAGTTACTCGCGCTAAGGTGCGCCGTGAGCGTATGGGCCATATTGAGTTGGCTGCTCCTGTATCGCACATTTGGTACTTTAAAGGCATTCCAAGTCGTATGGGTCTTGCTCTTGATATGTCTCCAAGATCTCTGGAAGAGATCATTTACTTCGCATCTTATGTTGTAACCGATCCAGGAGATACGCCTTTGGAGAAAAAGCAACTCCTGTCCGAGAAAGAATACCGTAGCTACCGTGAGAAATACGGCTATGGCTTCCAGGCAGGTATGGGTGCTGAAGCAGTTAAAAAGCTTCTTCAAGATTTGGATATAGACAAAGAGTTAGAATTCTTGAAAGAAGAGCTACGTACAGCTCAAGGACAACGTCGTAACCGTGCGATCAAACGCCTTGAAGTTATTGAGGCATTCCGTAACTCCGGCAACCAGCCGGATTGGATGATCATGGACGTACTTCCTGTTATTCCTCCTGAGCTTCGTCCAATGGTACAGTTGGATGGTGGTCGTTTCGCTACCTCTGACCTTAACGACTTGTATCGTCGTGTTATTAACCGTAATAACCGTCTGAAACGTCTGTTAGATCTAGGTGCGCCAGATATTATCGTACAAAATGAAAAACGGATGTTGCAGGAAGCTGTTGACGCCTTGATTGATAATGGTCGTCGTGGTCGTCCTGTTACAGGTCCAGGTAATCGTCCTTTGAAATCCCTCAGCCACATGCTGAAAGGTAAACAGGGACGTTTTCGTCAGAACTTGCTCGGAAAACGTGTTGACTACTCTGGTCGTTCCGTTATCGTTGTAGGTCCGTACTTGAAAATGTATCAATGCGGTTTGCCAAAAGAAATGGCACTGGAACTGTTCAAACCTTTTGTTATGAAAGAACTGGTGAACAAAGGTTTGGCGCACAATATCAAGAGCGCGAAACGTAAAGTAGAGCGTGTAAGTGCAGAAGTATGGGATGTGCTGGAAGAAGTAATCAAGGAGCATCCAGTTCTTTTGAACCGTGCCCCTACGCTGCATAGACTCGGTATCCAGGCGTTTGAACCGATTTTGGTTGAAGGTCGTGCGATTCGTCTGCATCCGCTCGTATGTACTGCATATAATGCCGACTTTGACGGTGACCAAATGGCTGTTCACGTTCCATTGTCTGCTGAAGCTCAAGCTGAAGCTCGTTTGCTTATGCTGGCATCCGGCAACATCTTGAATCCGAAAGACGGCAAGCCAGTTGTTACTCCTTCCCAGGATATGGTTCTTGGTTCCTTCTATCTGACTATGGATAACAAAGAAGAAGAAGGAAGCAATATGATCCTTCGCAACATGAATGAAGCTATATCGGCTTACCAACGTGGTACAGCTGGTCTTCATGCTCGTGTAGCCATTCCGGTTAAAGCTTTGAATAAAACGAGCTTTACGGAAAAACAACAAGAAGCAATGTTGATTACAACGGTTGGTAAAATTATCTTTAATGAAATTTTCCCGGCAAGCTTCCCGTACATCAATGATGCAACCCGTGCGAACCTGCTTTATGGTACTGCGGAGGAGTTCTTTGTTTACGAGAAGGGTGTAAATCTTACAGAAGCTATTCAAAACGCTCCGCAAGCTAACGGGGTAGGCAAGGATTACCTTGGTAATATCATTGCCCGTTGTTTTGAGACTTACCATACAACAGAAACAGCTGTAATTTTGGATAAAATTAAGCAGCTTGGCTTTACGTATTCCACTCGTGCAGGGGTAACTGTTGCAGTATCGGACGTAATCGTGCCGGTGGAAAAACAAGAGATTCTTAAGGGCTCCGAAGATAAAGCGCAAGTTGTGACGAATCAGTACCGTCGTGGTCTGATTACGAATGAAGAACGCTATGACCGGATTATCGACATTTGGTCTAAAGCGAAAGATGATATTACCGAAGTATTGATGAAGTCCATGGATCGCTATAACTCCATCATGATGATGGTTGACTCCAAAGCGCGGGGTAACAAATCACAGATTACTCAGCTCGGCGGTATGCGTGGTCTGATGGCCAATCCATCCGGGCGTATTATCGAACTCCCAATCAAATCAAACTTCCGTGAAGGTCTGACAGTACTCGAGTACTTCATCTCCACTCACGGAGCGCGTAAAGGTTTGGCGGATACAGCCCTTCGTACGGCTGACTCCGGTTACCTGACTCGTCGTCTCGTAGATGTGGCACAGGATGTTATCGTGCGCGAAGAAGACTGCGGAACGGATAAAGGCTTCACAGTAAGTCGTATCCAGGACGGTAAAGAAGTAATTGAGGATCTTTATGACCGTCTGGAAGGTCGCTATTGCTTTGAAACGGTGCGTCATCCTGAGACTGGCGAGATTTTGGCTAGACGTAACGAACTGATTGACTCCGACAAAGCTGAAGCGATTGTTAAGGCTGGTGTACACAAAGTTCAAATTCGTTCTGTATTAAGTTGCCGTGCTAAACATGGCGTCTGCAAGAAATGCTACGGTCGTAATCTGGCTACTGGTAAACACGTTGAGATTGGTGAAGCAGTTGGTATCATCGCTGCACAATCCATTGGTGAGCCAGGAACACAGCTTACTATGCGTACGTTCCACACAGGCGGCGTAGCGGGTGACGATATTACACAAGGTTTGCCTCGTATCCAGGAGCTTTTTGAAGCACGTAATCCTAAAGGTCAGGCAACTATTAGTGAAATTGACGGTACAGTTAAAGAAGTTCGTGAAGGTAAAGATCGCCGTGAGATCGACATTCAGGGTGAAGCCGAAACGAAAACATATTCAGTAACGTATGGTTCCCGCCTACGCGTAAGCGAAGGTATGACTGTTGAAGCTGGGGACGAACTGACAGATGGTTCGATTGATCCTAAAGAAATGCTGCGTATTAAAGGTATTCGAGGGGTGCAGAACTATATCCTTCAGGAAGTTCAACGTGTATACCGGAACCAGGGCGTAGAAATCAACGACAAGCACGTAGAAGTTATGATTCGTCAAATGTTGCGTAAAATCCGTATCATTGATGCGGGCGACACGATCTTACTTCCAGGCTCCTTTGTTGATGTCCATGAGTATGAAAATGCAAACAAGATAGCGATTCTCAGCGGCCAAGAACCAGCGGTAGCCAAGCCGGTACTGCTCGGTATTACCAAGGCATCTCTGGAAACTGACTCCTTCTTGTCAGCAGCATCCTTCCAGGAAACTACCCGTGTCTTGACTGATGCAGCTATTAAAGGCAAGGTCGATCAGTTGCTTGGACTGAAAGAGAATGTAATTATTGGTAAATTGATTCCTGCGGGAACAGGTATGAACCGTTACCGTAGCGTGAAATTTGCTCAACCGGAAGAGGGGCAGTCTCCATCTGAGGAGCTCGAACCAATTTCGGCCGAGTAATATAAAAATAGTATGATTGCCGGAACACCGTAGACATAAGCTTTGCATAAAAGCTACAGCAGACGGTGCTCCGGTGTTTTTTTCAAAAATGAATCGTACTATACTGTTTAAATTAATTATAGTTTATAATTGTCTTGACATTACTTATAGTCAATGCTAATATAGCAAAGGTGCGTGAGCAGCCTATATGCTATTGGGTCTTTTCGGAGGAATGAGATATGTCTAAAGAACAAGGACTGCAAGATGCTCATGTCAAAATCGGTACCAAACAAACCATTCGTATGGTAGAATTGGGCTTTGCCTCAGAAGTATATGTGGCAGAAGACGCAGATCAGCGTCTCACTTCCAACATCATTGCTTTGTGCAACAAGCAAGGAGTCAAGGTGACTCTCGTAGACACAATGAAAAATCTCGGAGCTGCATGTGGGATTGAAGTGGGAGCCGCAATGGCTGCTATCGTAAAACAATAGGGTAAGGAACGTTTTTGTCTAAGGAATATTGTTATTCTTGGCGGCAAAGACTTTTCATTTGTTCTTTTATGAACCGCCTGGGTCTGTGGGCTTAGATAAGGTTTGTAAAGTAACAGCAAAAATTGAGGAAGGGGGTGGCAACCAACATGCCAACTATTAACCAACTGGTTCGTAAAGGACGTCAAGCCAAAATCGAGAAATCGAAATCACCGGCTTTGCAAAAAGGTTTTAATGCCTTGAAACGTGAAGCTACCGACATCAGTGCCCCGCAAAAACGCGGAGTGTGCACTCGTGTAGGTACTATGACTCCGAAAAAACCAAACTCCGCACTTCGTAAATATGCTCGTGTTCGCTTGACGAACCGTGTAGAGGTGACTGCTTACATTCCAGGTATTGGACATAACCTTCAAGAACACAGCGTAGTGCTGATTCGCGGCGGTCGTGTAAAAGACCTTCCGGGTGTGCGTTACCATATCGTTCGCGGTGCTTTGGATACTGCAGGCGTGAACAACCGCATGCAAGCTCGTTCCAAATACGGCGCAAAACGCCCTAAAGCTAAAAAATCCTAATGAATATAAACCGCGTATGTCGGTTTAACATGTAAGAAAGGGGGATATCCATGCCACGCAAAGGTCCAGTTACCAAAAGAGACGTGTTGCCAGATCCGGTATACAACAGCAAGTTGGTTACCCGCTTGATCAACCGCATCATGCTCGACGGAAAACGAGGCGTTGCTCAAAGCATTCTGTACAATGCGTTCAAGCTTATCCAAGAACGTACGGGGAATGACCCGATGGAAGTTTTTGAAGCAGCTATCAAGAATATCATGCCAGTCCTGGAAGTTAAAGCACGCCGTGTCGGCGGTGCCAACTACCAAGTACCAATCGAGGTAAAACCAGAAAGACGTACGTCCCTGGGATTACGTTGGCTCGTAAACTACTCCCGCAACCGCGGTGAGAAAACCATGGAAGAGCGTTTGGCGGCTGAAATTATTGATGCTTCCAACAACACAGGCGCTTCCGTGAAAAAACGTGAAGACACGCACAAAATGGCTGAAGCGAACAAAGCGTTTGCTCACTATCGTTGGTAGGATTCAGCTCAAAAAAATAACTTCAATTTTGAAGGGAGACCCATTTCATGGCAAGAGAGTTCTCCTTGAAAAATACACGTAATATCGGGATCATGGCTCATATTGACGCGGGTAAAACCACAACAACAGAGCGGATCTTGTTCTACACAGGCCGTACGCACAAAATCGGTGAAGTTCACGAAGGCGCTGCGACAATGGACTGGATGGAACAAGAACAAGAGCGCGGAATCACGATTACTTCCGCTGCGACGACCGCTGCCTGGAAAGGTCACCGCGTCAATATCATCGACACCCCGGGGCACGTTGACTTCACTGTTGAAGTTGAACGTTCCCTTCGTGTATTGGACGGAGCAGTTGGTGTTTTCAGTGCGAAAGAAGGCGTTGAGCCTCAGTCCGAAACCGTATGGAGACAGGCTGATCGCTACGGCGTTCCACGGATCGCATATGTAAACAAAATGGATATCATTGGTGCCGACTTCCTGAATGTTGTCTCTGACATGCGTGATCGCCTTCAAGCGAACGCAGTTGCGATTCAATTGCCAATCGGCGCAGAAAATGATTTTACTGGTATTATCGATATCGTTGAACAAAAAGCTCATATGTACAAAGATGATCTTGGTCAAGATATCGAAGAAGTAGAAGTTCCTGCGGAATTCAAAGATCAAGTTGAAGAACTTCGTAATGAATTGATCGAGAAGGTTGCTGAACTGGACGAAGAATTGACAATGAAATACCTGGAAGGCGAAGAAATTTCGGTTGCCGAAATTAAAGCCGCTCTCCGTAAAGGTGTTGTAGAAGTTAAAATCTTCCCAGTTATCTGTGGATCTTCTTACCGCAATAAAGGTGTTCAGCTGATGTTGGATGCTGTTCTAGACTATTTGCCGGCTCCTATTGATGTGCCAAGTATTCAAGGCCATTTGGAAGACGGTACGGAAGTTGAACGTCACTCTTCCGATGAAGAGCCATTCTCCGCATTGGCATTCAAAATCATGACGGATCCTTACGTTGGTAAGTTGACATTCTTCCGCGTATACTCCGGTGTTCTTCAATCCGGTTCTTACGTATTGAATGCAACAAAAGGTAAACGCGAACGTATCGGACGTATTCTTCAAATGCATGCGAACAGTCGTCAAGAAATCACTGTAGTTTACTCTGGTGATATTGCTGCTGCCGTAGGTTTGAAAGATACAGGTACAGGTGATACACTGTGTGATGAGAAGAGTCCTGTTATTCTCGAGTCCATGAACTTCCCTGATCCGGTTATCGAAATCGCGGTTGAGCCTAAAACCAAAGCTGACCAAGACAAAATGTCTGTAGCTCTCGGTAAGTTGACTGAAGAGGATCCAACTCTTCGCGCTCATACTAACGAAGAAACAGGTCAAACCATCTTGGCGGGTATGGGTGAGCTTCACTTGGACATCATCATTGACCGTATGCGTCGTGAGTTCAAGGTAGAAACAAATGTGGGTAAACCACAGGTTGCTTACCGTGAAACGTTCCGTGCTCCAGCACGTGTCGAAGGTAAATTCGTTCGTCAGTCCGGTGGTCGTGGTCAATATGGTCACGTATGGGTTGAGTTCGAACCGCTCGAGCCAGGTACTGGTAGTCAATTCGAAAGTAAGGTAGTCGGCGGCTCTGTTCCTAGAGAGTATATCGCTCCTGCTCTTGCTGGTATTGAGGAACAAATGAAAAACGGCGTTATCGCAGGCTTCCCGCTTGTGGACGTTAAAGCTACAATCGTGGACGGATCATACCATGATGTCGATTCCAATGAAATGGCATTTAAAATTGCCGGATCAATGGCGCTGAAAGCAGCGAAAGACAAATGTAAACCAGTATTGCTCGAGCCGATTATGAAAGTTGAAGTAACGGTTCCTGAGGAATATATGGGTGACGTAATGGGTATGTTGAACTCCCGTCGTGGTCGGATTGAAGGTATGGATTCCCGTAGTGGAGCTCAAATCATTCGTGCGAAGGTGCCTTTGTCCGAAATGTTCGGATACTCGACTACACTTCGTTCCGGTACACAAGGACGCGGCGTGTTCTCCATGGAACTCTCTCATTATGAAGAAGTGCCGAAGAGCATTGCTGAAGAAATCGTTGCCAAAACCAAAGGCGGCGAGTAATACAATGTATCAGCTGACCGGTATGCTTAAGGTTTTATCAAAAAGGCATCCGGCAGCCTAAAATAAAACAAGTTATTGAGGAGGAATTGTTCAAATGGCAAAGGCTAAGTTTGAACGTAACAAACCGCACGTTAATATCGGTACTATTGGTCACGTCGATCATGGTAAAACTACTTTGACTGCTGCAATCACAACTGTATTGTCCAAAACTTACGGTGGTGCTGCTGTAGCATTCGATCAAATCGATAAAGCTCCAGAAGAGCGCGAACGCGGTATCACAATCTCCACTGCACACGTGGAATATGAAACACCTAACCGTCACTATGCACACGTTGACTGCCCAGGTCACGCCGACTATGTTAAAAACATGATCACTGGCGCTGCACAAATGGACGGAGCGATTCTGGTTGTATCCGCAGCTGACGGCCCAATGCCGCAAACTCGCGAGCACATCCTGTTGTCCCGCCAAGTTGGTGTTCCTTACATCGTTGTATTCCTGAACAAATGCGACATGGTTGAAGACGAAGAGTTGTTGGAATTGGTTGAAATGGAAGTTCGCGACTTGCTGAGCGAGTATGACTTCCCAGGCGACGACACTCCAATCATTCGCGGTTCCGCTCGTGAAGCTCTGCAAAATCCAGAGGGCGACTATGCTAAGAAAATCGTTGAAATGTTCGAAATAATCGACACTTACATCCCAACTCCAGAACGCGACACTGACAAGCCTTTCTTGATGCCTGTCGAGGACGTATTCTCCATCACAGGTCGTGGTACAGTTGCTACTGGCCGTGTGGAGCGTGGTACAGTTAAAGTGGGCGACGAAATCGAAATCATCGGTATTCAAGAAGAATCCCGTAAATCCGTAGTAACAGGCGTAGAAATGTTCCGCAAATTGCTTGACTCCGCTCAAGCTGGTGACAACATCGGCGCACTGCTTCGCGGTGTAGATCGTGCACAAATCGAGCGTGGTCAAGTATTGGCTAAGCCAGGTTCTGTTAACCCACATACAGAATTCTCTGCTCAAATCTACGTTTTGACTAAAGAAGAGGGTGGACGTCACAAACCTTTCTTCACTGGATACCGTCCACAGTTCTACTTCCGTACAACTGACGTAACTGGTATCATCACTTTGCCAGAAGGTTCCGAAATGGTAATGCCTGGTGATAACATCACAGTTACTGTTCAACTGATCAATCCAATCGCTATCGAAGAAGGAACTAAGTTCTCTATTCGTGAAGGTGGACGTACAGTTGGCGCTGGTGCGGTAGCAACAATCTCCAAATAAGAAGGCTTTAGCCTTTTAAATAAAGCAACATTGTACTGGAACGAGTAACATTGTATTGGAACGGAGCTAAAGAAGCCCCCGCCCTAGTGCGGGGGCTTTTCTCATGAGTAAATCGCGAGCTGCGAGCACAATTGTATCCTTTGAAAATAAGATGCATTGTTTTTTCGTTTTTGCTTGCAATAGGCAGAACTATTCGATATAATAACTAATGTTGTTTGTGACTGTGCGATGATGTGAGAGGTTACTGACACACCCGGCCCCTTTGCCATGGGAGGGCTGTCGGAAAATTTTCACGGAGTATGTCCGATACCAAATTGGGCGATAGAAGGAGGGACTAAAATGGCAAAGCAAAAAATTCGTATTCGTTTGAAAGCTTACGATCATAGAATTCTTGATCAATCCGCTGAGAAAATTGTTGAAACAGCTAAACGTTCGGGCGCAGGTGTATCCGGGCCAATTCCGCTGCCAACTGAAAAACAAATCATTACTATTCTCCGTGCGGTACACAAGTACAAGGATTCCCGGGAACAGTTCGAAATGCGCACACACAAGCGTTTGATCGACATTGTTAATCCGACTCCACAAACTGTGGATGCCTTGATGCGCTTGGACCTGCCGTCCGGTGTAGATATCGAAATTAAATTGTAATATGTAATTAGGAAAAGAAATGAGGTGTCAACATGAAAGGTATCTTAGGAAAAAAACTCGGAATGACTCAAGTGTTTACCCCTGAAGGTAACGTACTTGCTGTTACGGTTATCGAAGCAGGTCCTTGTGTTGTTCTGCAAAAGAAAGATCTGGAAAACGATGGATACGAAGCTATCCAACTCGGTTTCTCTGATAAAAAAGAAAAAAGATCCAACAAACCTGAAGCAGGACATGCGAAAAAAGCAAATACTGCACCTAAGCGCTACGTTCGTGAACTTCGTGGCATCGACCTTGCTGCGTACGAGGTTGGCCAAGAACTGAAGGCTGATGTCTTCACAGAAGGCGAGTTCGTTGACGTAACAGGTATTTCTAAAGGTAAAGGTTTTGCCGGCGTTATCAAACGTTGGGGACAAAGCCGCGGACCAATGGCACACGGCTCGCGTTACCACAGAGGTCCAGGTTCTATGGGTTCCATTCAAGCTAACCGCGTTCCTAAAGGTAAACATCTGCCAGGACACATGGGACATGAAACGGTAACGATCCAACGTCTTGAAGTTGTTAAGATCGATACAGAACGTAATGTATTGCTCGTGAAAGGTTCCATTCCAGGACCTAAAAATAGCTTCGTTAAAGTATTAGAAACGGTGAAAAAATAAACAACTGAAGAAAGGAGGAACACGAAATGCCAAAAGTAGCACTATTTAATATTAGCGGCAGCCAAGTTGGTGAAATTGAACTGAATGACGCAGTGTTCGGCATCGAGCCGAATAAACACGTTCTTCATGACGCTGTTGTTATGCAATTGGCTTCCCTGCGTCAAGGTACTCACAAAGTAAAAGGACGTTCTGAAGTACGTGGTGGCGGACGTAAACCTTGGAAACAAAAAGGTACTGGCCGCGCTCGTCAAGGTTCGATCCGTGCACCGCAATGGGTTGGTGGCGGTACTGTATTCGGTCCGACTCCACGTAGCTATGCTTACAAATTGCCTAAAAAAGTTCGTCGTCTGGCGATCAAATCGGCGTTGTCATCCAAAGTGATTGAGAATGAAATTATCGTATTGGACGCTCTTACACTGAACGGACCTAAAACGAAAGAATTCGCAGCCATTTTGAATAACCTTAAAGCTGATCGTAAAGCATTGATCGTAGCTCCTAGCTATGATGATAATGTAGCACTTTCCGCTCGTAATATTCCTGGTGTGAAGTTTGTAGCCGCAGATGGCATTAATGTTCTTGATGTGCTCGGACACGACAAACTGATCATTACGAAGGAAGCAGTTCAGAAGGTAGAGGAGGTGCTCGCGTAATGAAGGATCCTCGTGATATTATCAAACGTCCGGTTATCACCGAACGTACGGCTGGTATGATGAATGACTTGAAATACGTTTTCGAGGTTGACATTCGTTCTAACAAAGTCGAAGTTAAAAAAGCAATCGAAGCCATTTTTAACGTGAAAGTAAGTAGCGTAAATACGCTTCGTGTTCCTGCAAAACCAAAACGCTACGGACGTCATTCCGGCTATACGAGCGAGTGGAAGAAAGCGTTCGTAACGCTGAGCAAAGACAGTAAGCCGCTTGAGTTTTTTGAAACGGTATAATTGAATCTGTAAAGTAAGGAGGGAAACTCAGTGCCAATTAAAAAGTATAAACCAACGTCCCCGGCCAGACGTGCTATGTCTGTATCTACTTTCGAGGAGATTACAACTAATCAGCCCGAGAAATCGTTGCTGGCACCTCTGAGCAAGCAAGCTGGACGCAATAACCAAGGTAAAATTACAGTTCGTCATCAAGGCGGCGGACACAAACGTAAATACCGTATTATTGACTTCAAACGTAACAAAGATGGAATACCGGGCCGCGTTGCTACGATCGAATATGATCCAAACCGTACGTCCAACATCGCACTTATCCACTATGTGGATGGTGAAAAACGTTACATCATCGCTCCTAAAGGTCTGAAAGTAGGAGACGAAGTGGTATCCGGTGCAGGTTCCGATATTAAAATCGGTAACTCCTTGCCATTGGAAAACATTCCAGTAGGTACGGTTATCCACAACATCGAATTGAAACCGGGTAAAGGTGGCCAACTCGTTCGTGCTGCTGGTACGGAAGCCCAACTTCTTGGTAAAGAAGAAAAGTATGTTACAATTCGTTTGACTTCTGGTGAAGTTCGCCGCATTCTGAAAGTTTGCCGCGCTACAATCGGTTCTGTAGGTAACGAAGACCACGAACTGGTGAAAATCGGTAAAGCTGGTCGTAGTCGCTGGTTGGGACAACGTCCTGAAGTTCGCGGTGTTGTAATGAACCCTAACGATCACCCACACGGTGGTGGTGAAGGTCGCGCTCCAATCGGACGTAAATCTCCAATGTCTCCATGGGGTAAACCAACCCTTGGTTACAAGACGCGTAAAAAAGGTAAAGCATCTGATAAGTACATCGTTCGTCGTCGTACTAAGTAATAAAACGTGCGCTTAAGTCGCACGTTAACATATTAAGGAACGACTACGTTTTAACGAAGGGAGGATTCATAAATGGGTCGCAGTCTCAAAAAAGGACCATTCATTGATGGTTACCTGTTGAAAAAAGTAGAGGTTTTAAACGAGTCGGACAAAAAAGTGGTAATCAAAACTTGGTCCCGTCGCTCTACGATTTTCCCACAATTTATCGGACATACGTTTGGTGTATACGATGGTCGTAAACACGTACCAGTATACGTAACAGAAGATATGGTCGGACACAAATTGGGCGAATTCGCTCCAACACGTACGTACAAAGGCCATACGGATGACGATAAGAAAACAAGAAGATAATCAACACAGCGTAGTGTTTGAGAGGAGGTAAACTCAATGGAAGCAAAAGCACATGCTAAATCCGTGCGGATTTCTGCTCGCAAAGTGAAACTTGTTATCGATTTGATTCGCGGTAAGCAGGTTGGTGAGGCGATCGCAATTCTTCGTCACACTCCAAAGTCCGCTTCTCCAGTCGTTGAGAAATTGTTGAATTCTGCGATTGCAAATGCAGATCACAACTACTCTTTGGACGTAAATAAGTTGGTAGTATCTCAGGTTTTTGTAAACCAAGGTCCTACAATGAAACGATTCCGCCCGCGTGCAATGGGTCGTGCAAGCCGCATCAACAAACGCACCAGTCATATTACTCTGGTGGTATCTGAAAAATAAGGAGGGAAAACGTGTGGGCCAAAAGGTAAATCCCGTCGGACTCCGAATCGGTATTATCCGTGATTGGGAATCCAAATGGTATGCAGGCAAAGATTTCGGTGATCTTTTGCTGGAAGACGTTAGAATTCGTGAACATCTGAAAAAAAGATTGAAAGACTCCGCTGTATCCCGTGTTGAAATCGAGAGAGCAGCTAACCGTGTCAACGTAACGATTCACACTGCGAAACCAGGTATGGTTATCGGTAAGGGTGGTTCTGAAGTTGAAAATCTGCGTAATGAAATTACTAAAATCGCAGGCGGTAAAAAGGTACACATCAATATTTCTGAAATTAAAAATCCTGAACTGGACGCAATTCTGGTTGCTGAAAGCATTGCACAACAATTGGAACGTCGTGTTTCTTTCCGTCGTGCTTTGAAACAAGCGATTCAAAGAACTATGCGTTCCGGAGCAAAAGGAATTAAAACTCAAGTAGGCGGACGTCTTGGCGGTGCCGAAATCGCTCGTTCCGAAGGGTACAGCGAAGGAACTGTTCCACTGCATACGCTTCGTGCCGACATTGACTATGGTACAGCGGAAGCTCATACTACTTACGGTCGTCTTGGCGTGAAAGTATGGATCTATCGTGGAGAGGTTCTTCCTCCAGCTAAGAAACAAGCTCCTCAGGAAGGAGGCAACTAATCATGTTGGTACCAAAACGCGTAAAACATCGTAAACAACAACGTGGTCATATGAAGGGTCGTGCAAAAGGCGGTACTACACTGAACTTTGGTGAGTACGGTTTGCAAGCTACTGAACCTGCATGGATTACTAACCGTCAAATCGAAGCTGCTCGTATTGCGATGACTCGTTACATCAAACGTGGTGGTAAGGTTTGGATTAAAATTTTCCCTGACAAACCAATTACTCAGAAGCCTCTTGAGGTTCGTATGGGTAGTGGTAAAGGTAACGTAGAAAAATGGGTTGCAGTAGTGAAACCAGGCAAGATTATGTTCGAACTTGCTGGTGTTCCGGAAGAGATTGCTCGTGAAGCAATGCGTCTTGCCGCTCACAAACTGCCAATCAAAACTAAGTTTGTGAAACGTGAAGAATTGGGTGGTGAAGCAAATGAAGGCTAGTGAATTCCGCAACCTAACCACTGCTGAAATCGAACAAAAGATCTCCGGTTTTAAAGAAGAACTTTTCAACCTTCGTTTTCAACTCGCTACCGGTCAGCTTGATAACCCGACTCGGATCGGCGCTGTGCGTAAGGAAATTGCTCGTGCTAAAACTGTGATCCGTGAAAGAGAACTTGGGATTAGCTAAGATATCAGACCGGGTGGAAAATCCGCCTGTAATTAGGAAGGAGGCCAACAATGAGCGAACGTAATGCCCGTAAAGTATTAGTCGGTAAAGTAGTCAGCGACAAAATGGATAAAACGATTGTGATTGCTGTAGAAACTTACAAAAAACATGATCTCTACCATAAACGCATTAAAGTAACTAAGAAATTCAAAGCTCATGATGAAAACAACACTGCACAAATTGGTGATACTGTTAAAATCATGGAAACTCGCCCTTTGTCCAAAGACAAAAACTGGAGACTGGTCGAAATCGTTGAAAAAGCTGTTATAATCTAATGTAGTGTAGTTTTTCCGAAAGGAGGATAAATAAATGATTCAACCATTTACACGTTTGACTGTAGCTGACAATTCCGGCGCGAAGGAACTGATGTGTATCCGTGTGCTCGGTGGTACGGGACGTCGTACAGCTCAAATTGGTGACCTGATCGTTTGTTCCGTAAAACAAGCAACACCAGGCGGCGTTGTCAAAAAGGGTGATGTAGTAAGAGCGGTTGTTGTTCGTACTAAACGTTCTATCCGCCGTAAAGACGGTTCCTACATCGGATTTGACGAGAACGCAGCAGTGGTCGTTAAAGAAGACAAGAGCCCACGTGGTACTCGTATTTTCGGACCAGTTGCTCGCGAACTTCGTGACAAGGACTTCATGAAAATCGTTTCCTTGGCTCCGGAAGTGATCTAAACTCACCTTAAAATGTGCCCGTAGGAGGTGTACGAAATGCCAAAAGTGAAAAAAGTTCTGGAATCCCATAACAACAAGCTGCACGTCAAAAAAGACGACACTGTTCTGGTGATTACAGGTAAAGATAAAGGTAAAAAAGGTCGCGTTATCGCTGCTTACCCTCGTCAAAACCGTGTGCTTGTGGAAGGTGTTAACATGATTAAAAAACACCAAAAGCCTAATCAGCTGAATCCACAAGGCGGCATCATCGAGAAAGAAGCTCCGATTCACGTTTCCAACGTTATGCACATTGATCCGAAGAGCGGAAAAGTAACTCGTGTTGGTTACAAAGTTTTGGACAACGGAAAAAAAGTGCGCATTGCAAAACGTTCTGGCGAAGTGATCGACTAATTATTTTTTGAAGAAAGGAGGTATATGATTCATGGCTACAACAAGAATGAAAGAACGTTTCTTGAAAGAAATCACTCCTGCTTTGATGCAGAAGTTCAACTATACAACAGTGATGCAAGTGCCTAAAATCGAGAAAGTTGTAATCAACATGGGTGTTGGCGACGCAGTCCAAAACTCCAAAGTACTTGATTCAGCTCTCAACGACATGCAGCTGATCGCTGGTCAAAAACCAGTAATCACTCGCGCAAAAAAATCTATTGCAGGTTTTAAATTGCGTGAAAACATGCCGATCGGTGTAAAGGTAACACTTCGTGGCGAGCGTATGTATTATTTCTTGGACAAATTGTTCAACATTACTCTTCCTCGCGTACGTGACTTCCATGGTGTATCGACAAAAGCTTTCGACGGACGTGGTAACTACACGCTTGGTCTGAAAGAACAGTTGATCTTCCCGGAAATCGAGTATGATCAAGTTGATAAAGTTCGTGGTATGGACATCGTTATCGTAACGACTGCCAAAACTGACGAAGAGTCCCGTGAGCTTCTGACTCAGCTGGGCATGCCTTTCGCAAAGTAATGTTGGCATAACGTTTCGGGCGTCTGATTTTAAAGACACCCTGTTCTCCGAAACTATTTAGGAGGTGTCAGGCTAAGTGGCAAAAACTTCAATGAAAGTCAAACAACAACGCGCACCAAAGTTTAAAGTTCGTGCTTACACTCGTTGCGAGCGTTGTGGTCGTCCACATTCGGTACTGCAAAAGTTTAAGATCTGCAGAATTTGCTTCCGTGAATTAGCTTATAAAGGCCAGATTCCTGGCGTGAAAAAAGCAAGCTGGTAAAAAGTCCTGTTTGGGAAGGAGGTTTATACACAATGACTATGTCTGATCCAATTGCAGATATGCTTACTCGTATTCGTAACGCGAACACAGTTCGTCACGAAACAGTAGAAATGCCTGCATCTACAATGAAAAAACAAATCGCCGACATCCTGAAACGTGAAGGATTCATTCGTGATGCGGAATTTGTTGAAGATAGCAAACAAGGGATCATCCGTATTTTCTTGAAATACGGTGCGAACAACGAGCGTGTTATTACAGGTTTGAAAAGAATCAGTAAACCAGGTCTTCGTGTTTACACGAAGAGCAATGAGATTCCACGCGTACTGGGTGGACTCGGGATCGCAATCATTTCAACATCCAAAGGTATCATGACCGACAAAGAAGCACGTCAGTCCAAAGCCGGCGGAGAAGTTGTTTGCTACGTTTGGTAAGATAACGTTTAAAAGATAGGAGGTGCAACAGATATGTCCCGTATTGGTCGTAAACCAATCACAGTACCAAGTGGTGTTGACGTGACTTTGAACAACACAGCGATCACAGTTAAAGGTCCTAAAGGAACATTGACTCGTGAGCTTCATAAAGACATGTCCGTTACTGTGGAAAACAATGAAATTAATGTAGTTCGTCCTTCGGACAACAAACTTCACCGCTCTTTGCATGGAACAACCCGCAGCGTTGTCAACAACATGGTAAGTGGTGTAACTGAAGGGTTTTCAAAATCTCTGGAGCTGGTTGGGGTCGGATATCGTGCAAGCAAATCCGGAGATAAAATCGTTCTGAACGTTGGATACTCTCACCCGGTTGAAATCACACCGGAAGCGGGCATCGAATTCGAAGTTCCTTCGAACACAAAAATCATCGTTCGCGGAATTGATAAAGAGCGTGTAGGTGCCTACGCTGCTAAAATTCGTTCCGTTCGTGAACCTGAACCGTACAAAGGTAAAGGGATTAAATACGAAGGCGAGCGCATCATTCGTAAAGAAGGTAAAGCCGGTAAGAAGAAATAAGTTTCTTACCGACTTTGTGCGGTCTTTCTGCAGGAAAGACTTCGTACTTCTTTTTTACCCAGTGCGTCTTAGTATAAAGTTTTAAAAGGCAAACTGAAGGGAGTGAAAACTTGAGATGATTACAAAACAAGATAAAAATAAAGCACGTGTCAGAAGACATCTGCGTGTACGTAAGAAAATCGAAGGTACGGCTGTACGTCCTCGTTTGAACGTATTCCGCTCTTCCAAGCATATCTACGCACAACTGATTGATGATGTAGCTGGTGTAACATTGGTATCTGCATCCACTATGGATAAAGAACTAAGCAGCGAAATCAAAAACGGCGGTAGTGTAGAAGCAGCTCGTAAAGTTGGCGAACTCGTTGCTAAACGTGCGAAAGAAAAAGGTCATGCTAACATCGTATTTGACCGTGGTGGATACTTGTATCATGGACGGATTCAAGCTTTGGCTGATGCAGCTCGCGAAGCAGGCCTTGAATTCTAAGACATTTCTCAAAAGGAGGTTAACGACTTGCGTGTAGATCCGAATACTTTGGAACTGACTGAAAGAGTAGTAAATATTAATCGTGTAGCTAAAGTTGTCAAAGGCGGACGCCGTTTCAGCTTCAGTGCTCTGGTAGTAGTGGGCGACGGCAACGGCTGGGTAGGCGCTGGAATCGGTAAAGCTGGCGAAGTACCTGATGCAATTCGCAAAGGTATTGAAGATGCTAAGAAAAACCTGGTTCACGTTCCACTCGTAGGAACAACAATTCCTCACCTTGTTACAGGTAAGTTCGGTGCTGGCCGGGTTCTGTTGAAACCGGCATCGGAAGGTACTGGAGTTATCGCTGGTGGTCCGGTTCGTGCTGTACTGGAACTTGCTGGTGTAGGTGATATCTTGACAAAATCTTTGGGTTCTTCGAATTCCATGAATATGGTCAATGCGACTTTGGAAGGTTTGTCCCGCTTGAAACGCGCTGAAGAAGTTGCAAAATTGCGCGGCAAATCCATCGAAGAGCTGCTGGGCTAAGGAGGGAATATCATGGCGAAATTAGAAATTACCCTCGTTCGTTCGTTGATCGGCCGTCCTGGTAATCAGAGAACGACTGTTAAAACGCTCGGCTTGCGTAAAATCAACCATAAAGTAGTTCAACCCGACAATGCAGCTATTCGCGGGATGATTAATCAAGTTAGCCATTTGGTTTCTGTTAAAGAAATTGAGGCTTAAGAAATAAAGTATTTTAACAATAATCAAGGAGGTGCAACGAACGATGAAGTTACATGAGCTTTCCCCAGCTCCAGGCTCCCGCAAAGAACGTAAACGTTTGGGTCGTGGTCCTAGTAGCGGTACGGGTAAAACTTCTGGTCGTGGTCATAAAGGTCAAAACGCTCGTTCCGGCGGTGGTGTACGTCCGGGCTTCGAGGGTGGTCAAAACCCACTGTATCGTCGCTTGCCTAAACGCGGTTTCGTAAATCCTACTCGTAAAGAGTATGCGGTTTTGAATATCGAAGATTTGAACAGTTTTGCAGCGGGTACAGAAGTAAGCCCTGAGTTTTTGCTGAACAATGGCATTGTGAAAAACGCTAAATCCGGAATTAAAATTCTGGGTAACGGTGAAATCACTGTGAAATTGACAGTTAAAGCGAACAAGTTCTCTCAATCTGCGGTAGAGAAAATTGAAGCTGCCGGCGGTAAAACCGAGGTGATCTAATGTTCAAGACCCTGAAAAATATATGGCGGGTTGAGGATCTTAGAACCCGAATCCTGTTCACCCTGTTTATACTCTTTGTATATCGTATTGGCTCCTTCGTGCCGGTTCCCGGCGTGAACAAGCAAGTCTTTACTTCTCAGGATCAGGCAGGAAGCGAGTTGTTTGGACTCCTTAACACCTTCTCAGGGGGCGCATTGTATCAGTTTTCGATCTTCGCCCTTGGGATTATGCCATATATTACAGCGTCCATCATTGTACAGTTGCTGTCAATGGACGTGATTCCGAAACTTGCGGAATGGGCTAAACAAGGAGAGCATGGTAAAAAGAAGTTGGCTCAAATTACGCGTTATGGTACGGTAATACTTGGCCTGATTCAAGCATTTGGAACGTCGATTGGCTTTAATCGACTGTACGGTGCAGCGATGATTCCAGGAGCCACTTTTGCAGATTATCTGGTCATTGCCATTGTGCTTACAGCAGGAACTACGTTCCTTATGTGGCTCGGTGAGCAAATTACCGAAAAGGGAATCGGCAACGGTATCTCTATTGTTATCTTCGCAGGGATTGCGGCGGGTATTCCAAGACATATTCGGACGGTTGTAGAATCTCAGTTTATTCAGGCAGATCAGCTGTTTATGAATATTCTGAAGGCAATTATAATTGCTCTGGTGATTGTTCTGATTATTGTTGGTGTTATCTACATCCAGCAAGGTATTCGGAAAATCCCGGTACAATACGCGAAACGTGTAGTTGGCAACAAAATGTACGGTGGCCAGAATACGCATATTCCGATGAAAATTAATGCGGCAGGCGTTATTCCGGTAATCTTTGCGGTATCATTGCTGCAATTCCCGACAATTATTGCGAGTTTCTGGGCAGATCATGCTTGGGCCAAGTGGATTACCACTTACTTGTATTATGACAAGCCGCTGGGCATGGTTTTGTATGTCGTAATGATTATCGGTTTCACATTCTTCTATACCTTTGTACAGATGAATCCGCAGCAAATGGCCGACAATATGAAGAAAAACGGCGGTTATATTCCGGGAATTCGCCCGGGTAAAGCCACGGAGAAATACTTGACACGAGTAATGTCACGTTTGACAATGACAGGAGCTTTGTTTCTGGCAGTCATATCCGTTTTGCCGGTATTCTTCGGTTCGCTTTCGGGCTTGCCTCGTTCCGTGCAAATTGGCGGTACTTCATTGCTCATCATCATTGGTGTAGCATTGGATACAATGAAGCAAATCGAAAGCCAACTGATCAAACGCCATTACAAAGGCTTCATCAACAAATAGGCAATAGGTACCGGCTTAGGATGTTCGCATGCTTACCGGCACCTTTTGTGCTGTTTCTTGTGTAGGGGTCGTCTTGAGGAGTGACAGATTGTGAATATTTTGATCATGGGCCCTCCGGGGGCTGGTAAAGGTACACAAGCAGATGTCATTGTGAAGGAATTCGGCATTCCTCATATCTCGACAGGTGATGCTTTTCGCCTAGCGATGAAACAGGGAACACCTATTGGCATTAAAGCTAAAGAATATATCGACAAGGGTGAACTTGTTCCGGATGATGTAACAATCGGTATCGTTGAAGAACGGCTACAACAGCCAGATTGCAAGAAAGGGTTCTTGCTGGACGGTTTTCCAAGAACTTTGGCTCAAGCTGAAGCCTTGGATCAAATTTTGGGTCGTTTGAATACGAAGCTAGATGACGTCATCAACCTGAAAGTGGATAGTGACAACTTGTTGGCACGAATCACAGGACGGCGGGTTTGTAAAAGCTGCGGAACTAGCTATCATATTGTCTTTAATCCTCCTAAGGTTGAAGGCATTTGCGATAAAGACGGTGGGGAACTCTATCAGCGTCCTGACGATAATGAAGATAGCGTAAGAACACGACTTGACGAATATAGTAATAAAACAGCACCACTCCTCACGTTTTATGAGAACCAGAATCTTCTGCGTCATATTGACGGAGAACAGGATATTGATGTGGTTTCCCAAAATATCGTGTCCTTGTTGCGGGGTTAGCTGTAATGATCATTTGCAAGTCGGGGACGGAATCAAGCTTTATGAGGAAAGCTAAGAGAATAGATACGGAAACGGATCATCTCTTGGCAGGACACATCGAGCCCGGTATTACGACCGGTGAACTTGATCATTTAGCTGATCGGTATATTCGCAGTCAGGGAGCTGTGCCGTCTTTTAAAGGTTATAACGGTTTTCCTGCTAGCATTTGCGCTTCAGTCAACGAACAACTGGTGCACGGATTTCCCGGCAAACGCAAGTTAAACAAAGGCGATCTCATCGCGAAAACTCGCCAGTTTACAATGTCGCATGCCATTCGGCAATATATTGAGAATCCAAACCGTGGTATTCCTGAGCATGGGTCGAGGCTGAAAACCGGCATTGGGCTGGCTATTGAATCAATGATTCAGATAGGTTCTCACCATGTAGGGACGCTGGAAGACAACTGGACGGTCGTTACGATGAACGTAACCTCATGTGCTCATAACGAGCAAGCGGTGACGTGCCAAACGGGCGGCATGGACATTTTCACGAAACTGAGTGCGTAGGTGATTGGAATGATTCAGCAAGGAAACCTGCAAATCGGTCAGCTGGTGAAGATTCTGAAAGGCAGAGGTGCCGGACAGATTGCGGTTGTCGTTTCAGTAGCAGATAGCAGGTTTGTATATATTGCGGATGGGGATAAACGAAAGTTTGATCAAGCGAAGAAGAAAAATGTTCTTCATTTGGTGCCTCAGCCAAAGATTAGTAGCGAGATTGTAAACAGTTTAAACGAAAGCGGTCGGGTGACGAATGGAAAGCTGCGCCATGCAGTGAAAACTTTCCTGGACTCGTCCGAATACCAAGCTGAAGAGAAAGGAGACTGACTTTGGCCAAAGAAGATGTCATTGAGGTTGAAGGTACGGTAATCGAGCCACTGCCGAACGCTACGTTCAAGGTAGAGCTGGAGAACGGTCATCAAATTCTTGCTCATGTTTCCGGAAAGCTGCGGATGCACTTTATCCGTATTTTGACAGGCGACAAGGTGGTTGTACAGTTATCGCCTTACGATTTAACCAAAGGCCGTATAACGTACCGCAAGTAATTCATGCAGGTTTTTATTAAACGTACGTCATTTAAAAAAACTTGTTTTGCTCGGCAAAACGATGTGAATGTTCACGAAGCGAGTTTTACCAGGGTAAAGCTTGGAGGAGGTAATCAACATGAAGGTAAGACCTTCTGTAAAACCTATTTGCGAAAAGTGCAAAGTCATTCGCCGCAAAGGGAATGTAATGGTTATTTGCGAAAATCCGAAACACAAACAAAAACAAGGTTAATAGAAGGGGGTGTAGCGTAAAATGGCTCGTATAGCTGGTGTGGATTTGCCACGTGACAAACGCGTTGAGATCGCCTTGACTTACATTTTCGGAATCGGTAAAACGACTTCTCAGAAAATCTTGAAGGAAACAGGCATCAGTGCAAACACGCGTGTTCGTGATTTGACTGAAGATGAAGTGAGCAAATTACGTGAAACGATCGACAAAGAAGTTAAAGTAGAAGGCGATCTGCGTCGTGAAATTTCCTTGAATATTAAACGTCTGACTGAGATTGGCTGCTACCGTGGTGTTCGTCACCGTCGTGGGTTGCCTGTTCGCGGACAACGTACTAAAACTAATGCTCGTACCCGTAAAGGTCCTCGTCGGACTGTAGCGAACAAAAAGAAATAAGAAGGGAGGATAACATTCAATGGCTAAACCGAAAAAAGTTGTACGTACAAAACGTCGTGACCGTAAAAATATCGAGACTGGCGTGGCACACATCCGTTCCACGTTCAACAACACGATCGTTACGATCACAGATCCACACGGTAACGCAATCTCTTGGGCCAGCTCAGGCGGCATGGGATTCCGTGGTTCCCGTAAATCTACTCCATTCGCAGCGCAAATGGCCGCAGAAACTGCTGCTAAAGCTGCTATGGAACACGGCATGAAAACTGTCGAAGTCATGGTTAAAGGACCTGGTGCAGGTCGCGAAGCAGCAATCCGCTCTTTGCAAGCTGCTGGTTTGGAAGTTAACCTGATTAAAGACGTAACTCCGGTACCTCATAACGGATGCCGTCCTCCAAAACGTCGTCGCGTCTAATGAGATTTCTCCTCTGCGTGTAGTATAGATCCGGCACAAACTGCCAAGAATGGATGTTTAGGTATACTGCATGATAGACTATGGATAAGGTGAATGTTTCATATAGGAGCGACGTTTTGAAGGAGGGATATTGCAGTGATAGAAATCGAAAAGCCGAAAATTGAGACGGTTGACGTCAATGATGATGGCACCTATGGAAAATTCGTAGTAGAACCGCTGGAGCGCGGATACGGTACGACGCTGGGAAACTCGCTTCGCCGTATTCTGTTATCCTCGTTACCGGGGGCAGCAGTCACATCGGTTCAGATCGATGGGGTTCTGCACGAGTTTGCAACGGTTCCCGGTGTGAAGGAAGACGTAACGGAAATCATTCTGAACTTGAAAGCTTTATCGCTTAAAATCCACTCGGATGAAGAGAAAGTACTCGAAATCGATGCGGAAGGCGAAGGAGTTGTAACGGCAGGAGATATCCGTGCGGATAGTGATGTGGAAATTCTTAATCCGGATCTTCACATTGCTACGCTCGGACCGGGTTCGAGACTTCACATGCGTATTTTTGCCAATCGCGGTCGCGGTTACGTTAAGCAGGATCGGAACAAACGTGATGACCAGCCGATCGGCGTCATTCCCGTCGACTCCATCTACACTCCGATTGCACGCGTGAACTACGGCGTAGAAAATACGCGTGTCGGCCAGGTTACGAATTATGACAAGCTGACACTTGAGGTTTGGACTGACGGAAGTATTCGTCCCGAGGAAGCAGTGAGCCTTGGAGCCAAAATTTTGACCGAGCATGTGATGTTGTTCGTGGGTCTCACGGACGAGGCAAAAGATGCTGAAATTATGGTTGAAAAAGAAGAAGACAAGAAAGAAAAAGTTCTTGAAATGACGATCGAAGAGCTGGATCTCTCCGTCCGTTCCTATAACTGCCTTAAGCGCGCTGGTATCAATACGGTACAAGAACTCACGACTAAATCTGAAGAAGATATGATGAAGGTCCGTAACTTGGGTCGCAAATCTTTGGAAGAAGTACAAGAGAAGCTCGAGGAACTTGGTTTAGGACTTCGTACGGAAGAATAGTACAGCAACGTTTTTGTGAAGGAGGGGAAATTACATGGCATACCAAAAATTGGGCCGTAACTCCAGTGCCCGTAAAGCTTTGTTTCGTGATTTGGTAACCGATCTGTTCTTGTATGAGCGTATCCAAACTACTGAGGCTAAAGCGAAAGAAGTTCGTTCTATTGCTGAAAAACTGATCACCAAAGCGAAAAAAGGAGATCTGCACGCACGTCGTCAAGTGGCTGCGTTCGTTCGCCGTGAAACTTTGGATGGTGAGCAGGATGCAATCCAAAAGCTGTTTAGCGAATTGGCTACACGTTACACTGAGCGTCCAGGTGGATACACTCGTATCTTGAAATTGGGACCTCGTCGTGGCGACGCCGCTCCAATGGTATATCTGGAATTGGTTGACCGCGCGTAAACAGGCGAAGATGAGGGAAGGGTGGACAGAATCGGCTTGATTCTGAACAACCCTTTTTTTCTCTTGGAGGAGTCCTTGAGGGGCTTCTCCTTTGTTATGTTCGGTTATTCCATGTAAGGCCAGAGACTACCCTACAAAGGTGTGAGAAGCATGCGGAACTTGTGCATGAAGGTGAACTATGACGGAACCCACTATGATGGCTTTCAGACGCAGCCTAACGGTAACACCATTCAGGACTGCCTTGAACATGCTATTTACTCCTTGACGGGCGAGCGTCTTAAAATTACAGGCTCAGGCCGTACAGATGCAGGTGTACATGCATACGGGCAGGTATTCAATTTTCACACTGAATCGCCGATTCCGTTACAGCGCTGGTGTCTGGCACTTAATGCCTGGTTGCCTCGTGATATCATCGTTACGGATGCGAGAGAGGTGCCCCTGTCCTTTCATGCACGCCGCATGGCGAAGCGGAAGACATATCGGTACAGTATTAATGCGAACCGGTTTCCGGACATCTTTCACCGTCGTACACAGGCCCATCATCCAACGAGACTGGATATAAGAGCGATGGAGGAAGGGTTGGCTCATTTAGTTGGCACCTTTGATTATACTTCGTTCGCATCTCGACGTTCCCAAAAGACGAATCATGTTCGCACTATTTACGAAGCCTATATGACAGTAGACCATTCCTTTTCACGTCCGGGATCGGATGATCAGGGAATTATCCATACTTATATTACAGGTAGCGGATTTTTGCAGCACATGGTTCGGATTATTATGGGTACTTTGCTGGAAGTGGGAGAAGGCAAAAAATCGGCGGATGATATTCCTTCCATTTTGGAGGCGAAAAATCGTTCAAAGGCTGGACCTACGGCTGTTGGACACGCTTTAACGCTCTGGAATGTAGAGTACGATGAAAACATCAAAAAACATTGATTTTACCCTTGCGGAATTGATGGTTATCCTGTAATATAAAAGTTGTGTTTTCTTAATGGCTTTCCCACAGCCCCAATTAAGATAATCACTTTAAAGTAACATCTAATCCATCAATAATGCAGCAACTTAACGAACGAAGATAAATGATGATTTCTGTTAACGAACTTAAGGAGGATACTTTTCATGCGTACTACGTATATGGCGAAGCCAAATGAAGTTGAGCGCAACTGGCACATCATTGATGCCGAAGGCAAAACGCTCGGCCGTCTGGCAAGCGAAGCGGCTGCGTTGATTCGCGGCAAACACAAGCCACAATTCACACCACATGTGGACACAGGTGATTTTGTTGTTGTAATCAATGCGGAAAAAATCGTATTGACCGGTAAAAAAATGGAGAACAAGAAATACTACCGTCACTCCCTGCATCCGGGTGGTCTGAAAGTAACGGTTGCACAAGAAATGGTTAAGAACAAGCCTGAGCGTATGTTGGAATTGGCTGTTCACGGTATGCTTCCTAAAACTCGTCAAGGCGAGAAAATGAAGCTGAGACTTAAAGCTTACAGAGGCATTGAGCATCCACATGCAGCACAAAAACCTGAAGTTTACGAACTTCGCGGATAATTAAAAGGGAGGACAGTTTCATGGCACAAGTACAATACTATGGGACAGGTCGTCGTAAACATTCGGTAGCTCGTGTTCGTCTCGTACCGGGTGAAGGACGCATTGTCATCAATAAGCGTGATATTAATGAATATTTCGGTTTGGAAACTCTCAAACTGATTGTAAAACAACCACTGAACCTGACAGAAACAGTTGGCAGCTATGACGTACTCGTTATCGCTCATGGTGGTGGTATCTCTGGTCAAGCCGGCGCAATTCGCCACGGTATTTCCCGTGCTCTGTTGAAGGCAGATCCAGAATTCCGCCCAGCTTTGAAAAAAGCAGGCTTCTTGACTCGTGACCCACGTATGAAAGAACGTAAAAAATACGGTCTCAAAGCTGCTCGTCGTGCACCACAGTTCTCGAAACGTTAATATTTCGAATACAGAAGAACCTTTTCCTTATGGAAAGGGTTCTTTTTTAATTTCCTAATCCTTATCCACATGTGGATAAGTAGACCTACTCTAAAAGCTACGGGCTTTAGCATGTTCCTGCGAATACATAAATAACAGCATGCAAATGCAGGAATACGAAAAGTTATCCACAAATACAGTTTTCTATTTCAACGCAGTTTATTCTGTAATGTTTATAACCTGTGGCTAAAATATAATGTTCTGCTATTCAATATAGCTTCATCTTAATATTCTCTGCTAAGTGCTGTTTCATGAGGATACTTTGCTTTCACCTGTTTATGTAAAGGCTCCTTGATATGTTCTGGCTGGCACTGTCTATGCCTCTTGTACAGCTGTTTTGGGCGCAGCTAGGGATACGGCAAGGAATACCTCTTTTTATGTGTGTGCACTGGTAAGAAGGATGCTCAGTAGCCTAGCACTATCCGCTGCCTATGCTACTGCAATTGCAACGGCGATGTACATGTTACTGGTAATGGAAATAGTCTACACAGCAATCGCTCCAAACTATAACCGGGAGCCAATACATTGTACGACTGTTTACCCTCATAAAATTGCTCCTCATTGATGATAGGCTTTAAATAGGCTTCCAGTAGCGATAAGAGTCTTGCTTGTGTGCAGTGGATCATTTCCTCGGGAATTGCCTCTACAAGCGTTTTAGGATTGGATAGAGGCATAATAAGCGTTCAGCGCGCAGTCATTTCTTTTATAAATGAAAGCATCGTTGACGTTAGGGCTCCAGAATAGTGTAGTGGGTTTCTTCTGGCTAAAAAATTCGATAGGGCATATTCCTCCAAGGACCAAACTATTTCCATATGTTTTCATATAAGAAAGGCCTTTGTTTAAAAGCGTACTGGTAGTACATCATTGTCTTCGGAGAGTAGAGAACAAGCCGCCTTTGTTGACGTGAAAAGCCTTCATTCAAGCATACCTTCAGCTAAAATAGTTACTTTTAGTAACCAAAGAGCCTATGGACCATTTTCGAATGTTTGGTATAAGAATATTTTATATAAAGTCAATGAACTTGGTTGGATACGCAAGAAAGCATTAAAGAATGCTGACAGAACAACGTTCCTGCAAATTTGGGTGGATAAATGCTCACATCAGGACTTTTTGCCTTGGATTGACAATGATTATGAAAGTTTTATACTGTATTTAATCTTATTTGTTTAGTCGGCATTGGGATGACACTTTATTTATGAATCTTCATATGGAGGCGCATTGATAATGAATTTATTGGAGAAAGAAGCGTTGATTAGAGTCAAGGCAGTTGAACTGGAAGAGGCTACGCCAGAGGAAATTATCCAGTATGCTGTTCTCACATTTCCCAATCTTACCTTTGCTTGTAGCTTCGGAGCAGAAGATGTAGTACTAGTAGACATGCTTCAAAAAATTAGCCCTTCCACCGACATTTTTTACTTGGACACCGACTTTCATTTTCAAGAAACTTACGATACGCGAGATCAGATGAAAGCCAGATATAACTTGGATTTTGTTAGAGTCTCTCCCTTAATTACTCCTGAAGAGCAAGCGGCTGAGCATGGAGAGGAACTGTGGAAAACAAATCCTAATACATGCTGTGGTATACGCAAAGTTGAGCCGCTGACACGTATTTTGTCACAATATGATGCATGGATTACCGGTATTCGCCGGGATCAGGCCCCTACCCGTGCGAATTCAAAAAAGGTAGAGTATGATGAAAAGTTTGGACTCGTTAAATTTAACCCCTTGGCAAGCTGGACATCCGAGGATGTATGGAACTATATCCGTACTCATGAAGTGCTGTATAATCCATTGCATGACCGCAATTATCCCAGTATCGGTTGTGAGCAATGTACACGTGAAGTCCTACCAGGTGAAGATCCTCGTGCAGGTCGCTGGTCAGGCAATGAGAAAACGGAGTGTGGGCTCCATCAATAAAATGGTATTCAGCTAGCTATAGTCATATTTATGAAGAGAAGGGAAGTGCATTATGACTGCAATTCTTCCGCATGGCGGAACACTTGTTGATAAAATCATTACAGGACTGGAGCAAAAAGCGCTTTTACAGGCTGCGAGGGAATTGTTTCCTATCCGTGTAAACTCATGGACCATTTCTGATCTGGATTTGATTGGAGTGGGAGCTTTCTCTCCTTTGACGGGGTTTATGAATGAATCTGATTATCGGTCAGTGGTAACGGATATGCGTCTTGCCGATGGTACTGTCTGGAGTATTCCCATTACTCTTGCAGTTGCAGAAAGTGTAGCCAGTGAACTGAAATTAGGTCAGCAGGTGTCTTTGGTGGGTGAAACAGATGGTACTATCTATGCTGTACTTGATATTGAAAGTATTTATCAGGTAGATCAGGCTGAGGAAGCCAGACGAGTATTCAAGACGGATGACCCGGCTCATCCTGGCGTAAACAAACTGTTAGATCGACCTGCTACGTATGTTGGTGGATCTGTGCAAGTGTTGAATCGGCCGGAGCCCACACAATTTAGTGAGTTCTACTATACACCATCACAGACACGCGACTATTTTGCAGAAAGAGGCTGGAAAACAGTGGTTGGTTTTCAAACACGAAATCCAGTCCATCGGGCACATGAGTACATTCAAAAAAGCGCGATGGAGATTGTGGATGCTTTGTTTCTAAACCCACTCGTTGGTGAAACCAAGTCAGATGACGTTCCGGCAGATGTGCGTATGAAGAGCTATCTGGTGCTGCTGGACAATTATTATCCGGCTGATCGGACTTTTCTGGGGGTATTTCCTGCTGCCATGCGATACGCGGGCCCTAGAGAGGCCATTTTCCATGCTATTGTGCGAAAAAACTATGGCTGCACCCATTTTATTGTTGGAAGAGATCACGCCGGTGTAGGAGACTATTATGGTACCTACGAAGCACAGGAGATTTTCAGACACTTTACACCTGAAGAGCTGGGGGTTACTCCATTGTTCTTTGAACACAGCTTTTATTGCACCCGATGTGGAAATATGGCCTCAAGTAAAACATGCCCACATCCCAAGGAGCATCATTTGACACTCTCGGGCACCAAAGTACGGGAATTGTTGCGCTCTGGGGTTTGCCCGCCACCTGAATTTACACGACCGGAAGTCGCTCAAGTGCTGATTGAAGGTATGAAGGAATTTGTTCATGCCTGAGTTGTACTATCTACACGCCTCGTCCCATATAGATTATTAGTATCTGTATAGGACGGAGGCGTTTTGTTATGCAAAAAAATAATCGTAAACACGAGGTTACACTGTGGATTCGCTATCGGACGTTGCAAAAAATGCTGTTGGGCTGTTGTCTCGCCGTTCTGTTTATTACACTGGCATTGTATGAGATACCTGCTTCGAGAGTTTGGACCCATTGGAGCTTACCCCTTACTGGTAAAGTAATTGCCATAGATGCGGGACATGGAGGGCCTGATGGAGGGGCGGTTAGCAAAGAAGGGGTTATTGAAAAGGATATTAATCTGGCAATCGCCTTTTATTTGCGGGATTATTTGCAGCAAGCAGGTGCTGTTGTTGTCATGACACGTGAGGATGACCGCGACCTGGCGCAGCAAGAAACGAAAGGTTACGCCAGAAGAAAAACGGAGGATTTGAAGCAGCGTGTGCGTATAATTGAGGAGCAGAAAGCAGACCTCTTTCTAAGTATTCATATGAACAGTATCCCGTCGAGCCGTTGGAGTGGAGCACAGACCTTTTTCGTCCCTAACCATGCAGATAACGAGAATTTGGCGTCCTTAATTCAGGAAGAGATCAAGCGTAACTTGGAAAATACGAATAGAGTAGCTAAGACCGTGAACACAGTTTATTTATTGAAAGCTCTTAAAATGCCAGCAGCCCTTGTGGAAGTCGGATTTTTATCCCATCCAGAGGAAGCTAGACGACTAAGTGACGTGAACTATCAAAGGCAGGTGGCGGCGTCCATATATAAGGGGATTTTGCGTTACAGTGCCGGGGAAAAGGGGACCTCACCAGCAACTGAGGCCAGATAGTGGTATACTGTAAGTGTTTACCACTCCGTAAATTCATTAAAGCAGAGGTGCTGACAATTCATGCAATCAAGAGAGCAAGTTATAGAGCTACTTCAACAAGTACGGGAGCCTCAAACAGGACGCCGTCTAGTCGATCTCCATTTTATTCGGGATGTGGTCGTTAAAGAGGATCGAGTATCCTTGACCGCTATTAGTCTGAATAGCCAGGAAGAGACGCGTGCAGAACTGGAGCAGGAAATCCGGCAGACTTTAGAAGAGGCAGGGTTAAGCCACGTCCATATTCGTATTCGTGAGGCATCTGAGCATGAAAAGTCCGCAATTCAAGCTGGGGAGAATACCGAGGAAGCCGCTGACCCGGTTTTGACCAAAGGACATGCTGTCGGTATGGAAGAACATGAGCTGCTTAATCCAGCATCTGGCGTCCGGTTTATTGCCATTGCAAGCGGAAAAGGTGGTGTCGGAAAGTCGACAGTAGCTGTCAATTTGGCTGCTGCTTTAGCTAGACAGGGGAAGCGTGTAGGTCTAATTGATGCGGATATCTATGGATTTAGCGTGCCGGATATGATCGGAGCGGAGGACGTTCCTTCTGTCGAAGATGGTATCATTCAGCCGGTAGAGCGATTCGGTATCAAAATTATGTCTATGGGCTTCTTTGTCAGAGAGAACAATCCGGTGATCTGGAGAGGTCCCATGCTGGGGAGAATGCTCAGACAGTTTTTTAGTGATGTTGCATGGGGACAGCTGGATTATATGATACTCGATTTACCGCCAGGGACTGGCGATGTAGCGCTTGACGTACATCAAATGATTCCGCAGAGTGAAGAAATCATTGTCACTACTCCACATGCGACGGCGGCTTTTGTAGCTGCACGTGCAGGCGCAATGGCGCTTCAAACGGATCATAAGGTCATCGGTGTTGTGGAGAACATGTCTTATTATGTGTCCTCCACTGGAGAAAAGGACTATGTTTTTGGGCGAGGAGGGGGGGCTATGCTGGCAGACACCCTTCATACAAAACTTCTTGCCCAAATTCCGCTGGGTATTCCAGATAATCACCCTTCAGAAGCCGACTTTTCTCCATCTGTATATAAATCTGAGTCTGCCACGGGGACCATTTACAATGATATTGCTGCTCAGATTACGATCTTGCACACGGAATCTGAATAAAGAAAAAAAGGCTGGTTTATTAAACCAGCCTTATTATTATTGGCTTCCTCCTTGTTCTCCTTCGCCGCCACCTTCGCTGCCCCCACCACCTTGCTTATCGCCGCCTGCACCGCCTTGCTCACCACTTTTTTTCTCAACTTTGGGTTGAAGCTCCTCTTGTACGACAGTTTTAAGTAAATTCATGACTTCAAGCCGGAAAATCGGATTCTGCATGGCATCATGCATGACTGTCATAGATTGTTTGCGATATTCAGGGGTTTTGGTTAAGTCCATATACATCTTGGTTAGTTCTGGCGACTTAAGCATCGCTTCAATTGATTTTTGATAAGAAGGGTCTTTTATAAGTTGCATATGAAGCTGTTTGCTTTGGCTGTTGATGGCTTTGGCAAATTCGCCGGCAAAACGCGGATCAGTCATAATTTTTTCGATTTCTTTTTTATATTCAGGTGATACCAAAGTATCTTTGACTGCGATCTTCATCTGTTCAGCCGATTGCATGGGCATAAGCATTTTCATTCCCATGCTGCCACCAGATCCACCACCTGACCCACCCTCTTCACTGCTTTGACCGGATTGTCCTTCTTTGGATGAACTGTTTTCCCCAGTTAAAGCTTCCTCTACCGCTTTTTTTCCGTCATCGCTTTTCAGGATATCGACAACCATCGTTTTCATCTCTTTATAACTGTTCTGGGGGGGCGCAGAACCCTGATCCGAGCCGCATCCACTCAGTGCAACGCCCAGTACGCATACCGTGCTAACAAATCGCAAACGAGTCCAATTCATGGCCGTATTCCTCCTTCATCATGAATGTGGATAGTATGCGGATGAGTGGGGAGAAATATGTCGATTTGCTTTTGGTTTTTAGCTGAGAACGATGTAAAATAACTCCTTAAAGACCCAGTGCCTGATCGCGTACCTCTTTACCTTTTACTGTACCCTGTTGAAGCAGTTCAGATACGGTCACGAATTCATAGCCTTGTGCGCGCAACTTGTCGATAATGACGGGCAGGGCTTCATGCGTTTGTTTACAAGAATCACTGGCATGCAGAAGGACGATATCGCCAGGATGCGCTTTATTTACAACACGGTCGATTATGACCTGAGTACCAGGGTTTTTCCAGTCCAGGGAATCTGTATCCCACTGAATGGTTTTGTAGCCTAAAGTGCCGGCCACCTGAAGGACCCTTTTATCAAAGTCGCCATTAGGCATACGGATCAACTTCGGGGACTGTCCCGTCAGTTCGGTTAATGTGGTATGAGCAATTGAAATCTGCTTACGAATATCTTCATCGCTTAAGCTACTGTAATTTTCGTGTTTATGGCCATGACTGCCGATCTCAAATCCACTTTCTTTAATCTGATTCACAAGCTCTGGATGTGTTTTACTCCAAGGGGCAGAAAGAAAAAAGGTGGACTTGGTCACTTTCTTATCCTCAAGGACTTTTAAGATGGGGGCAGTACGCTTATCACCCCAACTAATATCAAAGGTGAGAGCGATCAACTTTTTGTCCGTGGGTACACTATAAATAGCGGTTGGTGCTTCTTCGGAAAAAACCGTAACATTATCGGTTTCTACATAAATGACTCCAACAGTAAAGACGGCTGCAGCCATTACGATTAAGAATCGTTTGATTTTTTTACCGTTCAATACATAGAAAAAAGAATTCATGGTTAATAACGCTCCTTTCATCCTAGAAGTGCTTGTTTACTTAAAGCTATGCCGGGGGTTGTCAATTATTCCATTAGACTAATAGGAGGAATTATCAAATGGGACTAAAAGCATTTTTTCACGATCTACACACGACAAGACGGTTAATTTTAATCTCTGCACTTCTTTTCTGCATAAGTATTATAGTGGGGTGGTTAAGTACAGGCGCTATTCAATCCATGCTGGCGCAACAAATGGAGGGGCTGGGAGAAGTAGCGCAGCGCTTGCAGAATTCTGAGCATCCACAATGGAGTTTTTTTGTATTCATCTTTTTCAATAATGCAATTAAATGTGTGCTGGTTATATTTATGGGGGCTGTATTTGGAATCGTACCGTTTGTATTTCTAATTGTGAACGGTATGGTTTTAGGGTTTGTAGTCCACTTGCAGACAGATATGGGAAGAAGTGTGTATGAAGTTGTTGTAAAAGGGTTACTGCCTCACGGTGTGATTGAATTGCCTGTTTTGATTATCGCCTGTGCCTTCGGATTGAAGTTTGGAATTAACATAATGTCTACTATAGGTACAGGCGTAGGGCTAAAGCGCAAAGGAACTGGCCCATTGTGGAATGTATTTATGAAACAAACGTTGAGGGTGTCCCTATGGTCTGTCATCTTACTGCTTATAGCAGCTGCAATTGAGAGTGGCATAACTTATCGCTTATTGTCACAATAAAATATTATGGCCAATTATTTATATATTTCCCGAAAATTGAACATAACAAAGGGGAGAGCCTAAAGAAAAGCTGAAGATTAATCGGGGTAAGTTTGAAACCTTAGCAGTTGAGTTTAAAAACAGGTAAAGATTGGAACAATAGTTGAGCAAATATAAGTACTATATAATCTGCTGATAAGGGAGTATGGTCATATGTTGGGAATGCTGTTTAACGAAAAAGAATGCAAGGAACTTGACTACGTTCTTCGTAAGGAGCTAGATGAAATGCTGCTTGATATGAGTGATACTCGATTGGATCAAGATATTCGCTACGCAATCGCACTTCGATATAAAACAGTCTTCCGCATGTATGCCCGTTTTGCGCCCGCCAAGGAGCTATCAAAATATGCTCGCAGAGGGCGAGTCCCACAGACCAAACAATGAAAAGATAAGGTAGAACTAATATCAGATATCAGGAAGTAAACTATTTTAAAAAGCTTATACTTTCTGATATCAAAAAAAGTATTGACTCTATTCAATATTCATGGTAAATTAATTTTCGTTCCTTTTTGAAGGATTTGCTCGAAAAAAGAAATTAAAAAAACTCTTGCAAATTCTAAAAAGAGATGATATATTATAAAGGTCGCCACTGAGACGCGGTGATGAAACAAAGTGAGAGATTATGCAGGTTTGATCTTTGAAAACTGAACAACGAGTGAGTATGGATTTTGTTTACAAAATCCAATGCTGAAATTTTAGTACATGCCATCTGGCTGTATGAAATGGAAGCGAACAAGAGATATTTTATCTCGTCAGTTTCAACATGAGCTTATCGCTCTTTCTATAAACCAGCTTCGGTTGGTCTTTAATGGAGAGTTTGA
>NZ_JBZXYR010000019.1:0-62400 GCF_058895805.1 Paenibacillus sp. NMA1017
GTTAAGCCCTCCAGCGCCGATGGTACTTGGACCGCAGGGTCCTGGGAGAGTAGGACGTCGCCAAGCAACAAGTAAAGAGGACCATGATCTCATTGAGATCATGGTCCTCTTTGGTATATTACGGTATAAACCACTTATATAATTGCTTCTATGCTGCGCATTCAAAGAGGAGATATGCTTTTGTGAATAGCTATAACCTTTGGAATCGCTTATTTTTAAAGGTTGTCCTTCGTAGGAGTACAGTTGTTTGTACAGGGAAATACTAAAGGTTAGGGCTATTGATGAAGGCTTGACACCCCTATACCGCTTTGCTAAGATTGCAATAATATATTTTCAGAGAGCCTTGATTTGTCCATGTCGGACAGACAACAAGACCAATACAGACTAAACAATTTGAAGGAGGATCATCTTGGTGTGGGAAGATAAATTCGGTAAGGAAGGCCTTACCTTTGACGATGTTTTGCTGGTACCTCGCAAGTCGGTGGTTCTGCCCAAAGAAGTAAGCGTGGCGACTCGTTTGAGTGATAACGTAAAGCTGAATATTCCTTTGATGAGTGCTGGTATGGATACTGTTACTGAGGCAGTGTTGGCAATTGCGATGGCTCGTGAGGGCGGTATCGGTATTATTCATAAAAATATGTCGATTGAACAGCAAGCGGTAGAGGTGGATCGGGTTAAACGCTCGGAGAGCGGTGTTATTACCAATCCATTCTCATTGACTCCGGATCATTTGGTGTCCGATGCTGAAGCAGTTATGGGTAAGTACCGTATTTCTGGTGTACCTGTTGTAAACGAAGAAAACAAACTGGTGGGTATTATTACTAACCGCGATCTTCGCTTTATTCACGATTTTAACCTTAAAATCAGTGAAGTCATGACGAAGGAAGAACTGGTAACTGCACCTGTAGGTACGACTTTACAGGAAGCGGAAGTCATTTTGCAAAAGCATAAAATTGAAAAGCTCCCTTTGGTTGATGATGAAAATTATCTCAAAGGCCTTATCACCATTAAAGATATTGAGAAAGCTATTCAATTTCCGAACGCAGCGAAGGATGCACAAGGGCGTCTTCTGGTCGGTGCGGCTGTCGGCATTTCCAAGGATACATTTGATCGGACTGAAGCACTTGTAAAAGCTGGTGTGGATATGATTGTCGTGGACTCTGCTCACGGTCATCATATTAACATTATTGAAGCAGTCCGCAAGCTGCGTGAAGCTTATCCTGATCTGACGATTGTAGCAGGTAATGTAGCTACTGGAGACGGAACACGCGAATTGATTGAAGCTGGAGCATCGGTCGTAAAAGTCGGTATTGGTCCAGGCTCCATTTGTACAACACGCGTAATCGCAGGGATTGGTGTTCCACAAGTAACAGCAATTTATGACTGTGCAACAGTAGCACGTGAATATAATATTCCGATCATTGCAGACGGTGGTATTAAATACTCCGGTGAAATTACAAAGGCCATCGCGGCAGGCGCATCTGCCGTAATGCTGGGAAGTCTTTTTGCGGGTACGGAAGAAAGCCCAGGCGAATCTGAAATTTACCAAGGACGCCGCTTTAAAGTATATCGTGGCATGGGATCTATGGCTGCGATGAAGCAAGGTAGTAAAGATCGTTATTTCCAAGATGACGACAAGAAGTTGGTACCGGAAGGCATCGAAGGACGCGTTGCTTATAAAGGACCACTTTCCGACACTGTTCATCAGCTGTTGGGCGGTCTTCGTTCCGGTATGGGTTATTGTGGTACAGCTAATATTGAGGAGCTTCGTAACGATACAAGCTTTATCCGTATTACAGGTGCTGGTCTGCGTGAGAGCCATCCGCATGATGTGCAAATTACGAAAGAAGCACCAAACTACTCTCTATAAAGTTCGGCTGTAGTAGACTTGACGACAGGCAGAGCGTATTTCGCTCTGCCTGTCTTTTTTTAGAGATACCCCTGTGATAGAATAGACAAGTGTCCGGCTTTATGACGAAATTATTGATGAATTAGGGTACGTAGGTCTTTTGGACGATTCCTACCAGTGAATAAAGATTCGAGCAGAAAATGCTCATGACAGGATACAACTAAGAAAACGAAATAAAACTGGATTTTAATACTAAAACATTAATTACATTGGCCAAGTAGAGGCTGTAACCACCGTCTCGTTATACATAGCGGATCGGGTTGAGGTACGAGAGGAGTTTGTATTCATTTGAAAGCGAACAATTTAAAGCAAAATACAAAACGCAGCATGATTAAAAAGAGTGTGACTGCAGTCATGGTGCTTAATATGATGTATATGTCGGCATTGCCTGTTGTAGGTAATTTCGATCCGAGCGTGGCTACTTTTGCAGCTGGAGCGGCAACACAGGCAACCAATATTACGGGGACAGGTTCTATTAACCCTCCTAGTCTGGCACTACGTTCTGCCATTTTGATCGAGCCTTCCACTGGGCAAGTATTGCTGTCTATGAATCCAGATGAGCCACTTCCACCAGCAAGTATGACTAAAATGATGACAGAATACATCGTGGCTGAGCAGGTTAAGCAAGGTAAACTCAAGTGGACGGATAAGGTTACGGTTAACGAGAATGCCTCTAAGAGCATTGGATCACGTATTTTTTTGGCTCAAGGGGATCAACATACGGTAGAAGAGCTTTATATTGCAATGGCGGTAGGTTCTGCTAATGATGCAACAGTAGCCCTTGCTGAACGCGTGTCTGGAACCGAGCAGGACTTTGTAAAATTAATGAATGAAACAGCTCAGAAAATGGGTATGAAAAATACGTATTTTATCAACTCGACTGGTTTGGACCGTGGTGATATGCCGAAAGGCTTCCAGCCGGATACAGACCGGGAAACTGTGATGACAGCGAGAGATGCTGCGACATTAGCTAGTAACATTATAAAGGACCACCCAGATTATACACGGTTTACCACAATTCAATCTTACAAATTCCGACCGACTGACAAAGCACCAATTATTAACTACAATTGGATGTTAGAAGCAAACAAAAATATTACTAACTTTAGAAAGTTTGCTTATCCTGGCTTAGACGGAATGAAAACGGGCCATACGAGCAATGCTGGAAACTGTTTTACCGGTACAGCTGAACGCAACGGAATGCGTCTCATCAGTGTAGTTATGGGAGCAGATTCAGAGCCTCATCGTTTTACAGAGACAGCTAAAGTGCTGAATTATGGTTTTGATAATTTTGAAGTGAAGCAGGTTGTTGCTCCAAAGACGGTGGTTAAGGGTGTTGAGAATGTGCCTGTGACCAAAGGTACGGAAACAGAAGTACCGATCGTCACCAAGGATGCAGTAAGCTTTATCGTACCTAAGGGTGCGAGCAATCCCAAGGTAACCTTTACAACGAACATTACACCAGCAAGCTCTCTTGTAGCACCTTTGAAGCAAGGGGCCAAAGTCGGAACCATTACGTACACGTACAAGACAGACGGTGTGGATAAAGGGCAGACGAAAACCGTTGATCTGGTTACTACGACGGCAGTAGAAGAGGGCGGCTGGTTCCGAATGCTTTTCCGGGCAATCGGTGATTTCTTCGGAGATCTGTTCCAAGGAATTAAGAACCTCTTCTAAAAAGCAAAGCTAGGCGACCGGACCTTGTTTTTCATTACTTATTTTGCAGCTTGAAATGATTGTGTATTTGGCATTCGTGCGGTAAAATATTAAGTTAGAATCTAAACGTAACCCTTACAGGAGGCAACGACATGGAAACGGGAACTTCGCGTGTAAAAAGAGGTATGGCAGAGATGCAAAAAGGTGGCGTAATCATGGATGTCATGAACGCTGAGCAGGCTAAAATTGCAGAGGCAGCTGGAGCTACAGCTGTAATGGCTCTTGAACGGGTACCTTCGGATATCCGTGCAGCTGGTGGGGTTGCTCGTATGGCTGACCCAACGATTGTGGAAGAAGTTATGAAGGTTGTTTCTATTCCTGTTATGGCTAAGGCTCGTATCGGTCACTTTGTAGAGGCAAAGGTGCTGGAATCTCTCGGTGTTGACTATCTCGATGAGAGCGAAGTGCTGACACCTGCGGATGAAGTTTTCCATATTGATAAGCGGGAGTTCACCGTTCCATTTGTTTGTGGAGCCAAGGATCTGGGAGAAGCGCTGCGTCGTATTGGTGAGGGTGCATCTATGATCCGTACGAAGGGCGAACCGGGAACTGGAAATATTGTTGAGGCCGTTCGGCATATGCGTTTTATTAATGGTCAAATTCGCAAGGTGCAAAACTTGTCGAAGGACGAGCTGTATGCAGAAGCGAAAAACCTCGGAGTTGCATATGAACTGCTGTTGGAAGTGCATGAGCTTGGCAAGCTGCCAGTGGTCAACTTTGCAGCGGGTGGTGTAGCAACACCTGCAGATGCCGCGTTAATGATGCATTTAGGCGCTGATGGCGTCTTTGTAGGTTCTGGAATTTTCAAGTCGGATAGCCCTGAGAAGTTTGCACGGGCAATCGTGGAAGCGACCACTCATTATACGGATTACAAGCTGATTGCAGAAGTGTCCAAGAATTTGGGAACTCCTATGAAAGGCATTGAAATTTCCAAACTGGCACCGCATGAGCGCATGCAGGATCGTGGTTGGTAAGAAAGAAGGGACCGGCATGAAAATAGGTGTATTGTCGCTGCAAGGCGCTGTGGCTGAGCATATACGAAGCGTTGAACGTGCGGGTGCGGAATGTATAGCGGTAAAGAAGATCGAACAGCTCGATGAGCTGTCCGGTCTTATCATTCCCGGTGGTGAAAGTACCACTATCGGTAAGCTAATGCGCAAGTATAATTTTATAGAGGCTATACGTCAGTTTTCCAATCAAGGCAAGCCTGTATTTGGTACTTGCGCGGGATTGATTGTATTGGCCAAAACGATTCAAGGGCAGGAAGAAGCACATTTGGGACTCATGGATATTACAGTATCGCGTAATGCATTTGGTCGCCAAAGAGAAAGCTTTGAAACAGACTTGAACATTAAAGGGATTGAGGAACCGGTTCGTGCTGTATTTATACGCGCGCCATTAATACAGTCTGTGGGAACGGGAGTAGATGTGCTGTCTGAGTATAACGGCGAGATCGTGGCAGCCCGTCAGGGTCATTTGCTGGCTTCATCCTTCCATCCGGAGTTAACAGACGATTACCGGTTACATCAGTATTTTGTGGATATGGTCCGCGAATAGTGGAAAGTCAGGTTTGTAGTGTAGGAGGGATTACCTGTGTTAGATATAAAGATTTTACGTAATGAGCTTGGTCGGGTTGAGAAAGCCTTGCAGAACAGGGGGAAATCTCTGGATCTGATTAATGGTTTTACAGATCTGGATGTAAGCCGTCGTGAGTTACTTCAAGAAAGTGAAGGGCTCAAAAATCGTCGGAATGTGGTATCCGGTGAAGTAGCCAAGTTGAAGAAAAATAAGGAAAATGCGGATGATCTTATTGCAGAAATGCGTCAAGTCTCCGATCGTATCAAAGAATTAGATGAGCAAGTACGCGAACTGGAAGTTCAGATCGACGAACTGGTGATGTCTATTCCGAATATCCCCAATGAAACAGTACCTGTAGGTGCATCGGAAGAGGATAATGTAGAAATCCGTCGCTGGTCGGAACCGCGCGAGTTTTCTTTTACACCCAAAGCGCATTGGGAATTGGCTCAGGATCTAGATATTCTCGATTTTGAGGCAGCAGCCAAGGTAACGGGTTCTCGTTTTACATTCTACAAAGGATTGGGAGCAAGATTAGAGCGTGCTCTGATTAACTTTATGATGGATCTGCACAGCAGTGAGCATGGTTATGAAGAAATGCTTCCTCCATACATCGTAAATCGGGACAGCTTGTACGGAACGGGTCAACTTCCGAAGTTTGAAGAAGATTTGTTCAAGCTGCGTGATACGGAGTATTATCTCATTCCTACGGCTGAAGTTCCGGTAACGAACTACCACCGTGAAGAGATTATGAATGCGGAGCAGCTTCCGAAATATTATGTAGCTTACAGCTCCTGTTTTCGCTCGGAGGCAGGATCGGCAGGACGTGATACACGTGGCCTGATCCGTCAGCATCAGTTCAATAAGGTAGAGATGCTTAAGCTGGTTCACCCGGATACCTCTTACGAGGAATTGGAGAAAATGACGAACAACGCTGAGCGTGTTTTACAGCTGCTCGGACTTCCGTATCGCGTGCTGGCACTTTGCACTGGAGATATGGGTTTTACGTCTGCCAAAACGTACGATCTGGAAGTATGGTTGCCTGAGAGCGGTATGTACCGCGAGATTTCTTCTTGTTCAAACACAGAAGACTTCCAAGCGCGTCGTGCGAACATCCGGTTTCGTCCAGATTCGAAGGCGAAGCCTGAATTTGTACATACGCTGAACGGTTCAGGATTGGCTGTAGGACGGACTGTGGCTGCTATTTTGGAGAACTATCAGCAAGAGGACGGAAGCATCGTGATCCCAGAAGTGTTGCGTTCATACATGCGAGGCATTGAGGTTATTGCTCCTAAACAGTAAGTGTTGCATTCTTAGAAGTCCTGTGGTAAAATAATTTTGTTGCGCCTGAGTATGTTTAAAGGGAAGCAGCTTTATCCATTTACCACCTGGAGAGGTACCGAAGCGGTCATAACGGGGCGGTCTTGAAAACCGTTAGAGTGCAAGCTCACATGGGTTCGAATCCCATCCTCTCCGCCATATTCTAAATAATAAACCAAGCCATTCGAATACGATAGCTGGTACATTGGCCTTTATACGCCAATGATCAGAAATCGTGGAGAATGGCTTTTTTGTTGTATAAAAAGCTCGTTTTTTTCACACGTTATCAGATGTGGAGGTGCTGGCATGAATCGAGAAATGACAGTAGATCAGCAAAAGCTGGTAGAGGCCTGGCAGGAACAACTGCCGATTCTTTTGAATTCAGGGGACAAATCACAAGTACAAGCAGATGAAGCCGACAACCGGGCTATACGAATCCATATCGAGGTAGAAGGCCGACAAATGTACTCCTTTGATTTTGCATGTACTTATGTAGACTCCCGGGAAGTACAGGTTAGCTTAGTCGATGTAGAGCGGGATGGACAGTCTGTGGATGAACGAACAGATATCATTCAGCAGTTAGTGTCTGATTATACTCGGCATATTCACCAATGTGCCCAAACATTACAGTCGTTGACGCACTCGTAGTCATGAAGGAATGAGGAGGAAGGCTACATGACAAAAGCCAAAAACGGACTGGATAAAAACCTGTCTAACATTGTTGATGATTTGGAGCAGCGTCCAGTGAATAGTCATCAGGCACAGCAAGTGCAGCAGGATCGTAATGATCGCCGTCATCAGGATTCACTAAATCACGATAAAACGGAAGATCTACACCATCTATAGTCCTATTTTAAATGGTAATAAACGGATTCGTTGATGTACCACAAATATAGACTGAGAATGGAGGATGCATAAATGGGCAAGCCTAAAGCCATTCCTGTCCCCGAAGCACAGGATTCTGGTGGAAGTAACGAAAAGCGTGAGCGTAGTCATCAGCAGGAGCCGTTATCCGGTTCCAAGAAGGTGAAACAGCGGAATCACGTGGATCATCATAACAGAGAAGGCTCATAAGTAGACAGACCTTTCTCCTAAAATATATTGCATAGTGTAAGACACTCTGGTTAGAGAGCCAGGGTGTCTTTGTGCTTATTGTAAGAAAATTTTCCAATAAGTGTTTCGCCGTTTGAGAATATGAGTTAAAATAGGAGGTGTGTATTTTTTTGTTAGCATAAAAAAAGGGGTTAATTACGAGAGGAGAGAATCTACACAATGAGTAAAAAGTTATCCGTCTTGGTACTCACTATGGTGTTGCTTTTGACGGTAGCCCTGGTAGGTTGTAGCAAGAAGTTAGAACCGAAGGAAGCTGTTACGACCGGTACTGCAAATGCAATGAAATTGAATTCTTATGAATCCAAAAGTCAATTCACGATTAAGGAACTGACCATTACATCCGCTTCTGTTCCAAGTGAGCAAAGTGCAATGGTAACTAGCATGCTGAAAAATGCTGATATTACGCTGGATGGTGTATACCAAAAAGAACCTTTCCAATCTGAAATGACGCTCGGCATTCATTTAAAAGGTGATCTTTCCACCAGCTTCACGATTCCAATGGTAATGACTAAAGATAAACTGTACGTTAAAATTCCTAATATTCCATTTTACCCGCTTCCACAGGATGTTGTAGGTAAATTCCTGATCATTGATCCACAAGAACTGGCTAAACAATCAGGACAAGAATTTAATCCTGCAACCATGGATCAGGAAAAATCGCAGAAATTTGCGAATGAAGTGATTGCTGCAATTATGAACGAGTATGATCAAGCTACGTACTTCTTTAATATTGATCCTAAAGACGCTAAATTGCCACAAGGCGTTGAAGCTAAACAAGTAGTTCAATTCAAAATTACGAACGACAATGTGAAGCAAGCTACCAATACATTTATCACTAAGGCGCTTCCTAAAGTCCTTGATGTGATGTCTAAAGATGAATATGCTAGCATGCTTCAAGTGAAGAAGGAAGAGCTGGCTGAAGCGAAGAAAGAACTGCAATCCAACACCAGCGAAGTTAGCAAAAAGCTGGATGAGTTGAAAAACTACTTGACAGTGAAACAGTTTGACATTAACACAGCTTTGAACAAGGATGACATTCCTGTGTATCAAGACCTGAATGCGAATGTAGAGATGAATGATCCGGCTACAAAAGACAATGTAAAATTGTCTGTAACAGGTTACACGCAATACAGCAAAATCAATGCTAAAGCAGCATTTAAAGTGGGTATTCCAACAGGTGACCAAGTCCTGACGATGGAACAACTGCAACAAAAAATGCAAACTGTTGCTCCTTAAGTATGGGATAAGATGATTGCAAAACATCATTTTTTTTGAATATGATGTTAGAAAACCGCTCGGCATAGGCCGGGCGGTTTTTTGTTTATGTTAATGTTGTCCCTGTGCAGTCATTTAGCTCTGCCACACGTCATCCTCGGCTAAAAGTCCAAACATCTGGTGATCCTGCCATGTGCCCTGGATCTGTACAAGCTTGCGAGCAATGCCTTCTGGCTGGAAGCCGCACTTTTTTAGTACACGTTGTGATCGATCATTATGCAAAAGAGTACCCGCTTGGAGACGATGTAGAGATAAGGCACGAAAGGCATATTGTATGATCAACTTTAAGGCAGCGGTCATATGGCCTTTACCCTGTTCATCATGGTCCATCATGTATCCGATATCAGCAAATTGTCCAACTCCACGTACCAGATTGGAAATGGAGATATAACCGATGAGCCGTTCTTCCTTTAAGAGAAAGATACCGAACACGTAACCTCGATCTTCTTCGGCTTGACGCAATTTCTGACGGATGTAATCCTGCTGTTTCTCTAATGTGAAAAATGAATCCTCGTAAAGCGGCTCATAAGGCGCATGGGAATCCCTATTTCGGTTCCTAAGGGCGAGAAGGGCTTCGCTATCCGCCAAGCGAAATGGCCGTAAAAAGATACCTTGAGGCGTATTATACAAGCTCATAGGCATGGGGTGATCTCCTTCCATGGGGAATTAGCAATGAGATGAAGTGTTTTGGACTTTTCCCCCTCAGGATGAGGATGGGGGAGGAGACAATCTGGCTGCCGCTCTTTTTTGCCGGAGTTGCCGAAAAAAGTTCGTTAGCAGCGAGGCGCATTCCTCCTGCAGTACACCACTAGTTACTTCTGTACAATGATTGAACCGAGGCTCCTGTAATAAATTCATCAGCGTGCCTGCGCAGCCTGCCTTGGGATCTGTAGTTCCGTATATCAAATGGGGAACCCGTGACTGAACAATGGCTCCGGCGCACATTGGACACGGCTCCAGAGTGACATACAGCCTACAATCCAGCAGGCGCCAAGCGCCTAAGTGCTCACTGGCCTGACGAATGGCAACCATCTCTGCATGTGCAGTTGGGTCAGCATCCGTCTCGCGCAAATTGTAGCCGCGACCGATGATTTCATTATCTTTTACGATGACAGCCCCGATAGGGACTTCACCTAACGTTTCTGCCTTATACGCTTCCTGAATGGCTTCTTTCATCCAATAGGCGTGATCCATAATGGTCACTGGGAAAATACTCCTTTCAAAACGCGGAATTATCCAACGAACAAATATTCCGTTGTTAACATGATGTGAATAAAATTGTGGATAACACGGCACTTGTCCACAGGTTTATCCACAGTTTATAATGAAATCTGTGTATTTGTGGACTACTTGTGGATGATTATCTTCTTATATTGTAGGCAAACCCTTGTCTATTGACAATACTGTACACAAGGTGTGTATTTATGTATATCCGGTAAATGTAAATGCTGGTATCACAGGCGCTATTACGGTATCATTGAGTTAGCAATTGCCAGTAATCGCCAGCATACGGCAAGAGGTGAGAAATCAGTGTGTCGATAAAAATCAGAATAACGATCATTTTGTCGGGGTCCGTCCTGTTTATCCTTTTATTAAATATCGCACTCAATTATTACACGACCCACGAAAATCTAAGAAGTGACAGTGAAACTAAAATGGTTCTGACGGCTAAAATTATCGGAGGAGCTATCGAACAAACCCAACATAGCTGGGAGGCCGTTGACAAGCAGCTCGGATATAATCTGTGGCTTTCTGCCACGTTGGCTGCCAATCAGCTAGGTCCTGACATCCGAAATATTCAGCAGGAACAGCTTCAAAAGGTGGCCTCACTCCACAGAGATACTAATATTTCTTTGATGATTCGAGACGGGCAGGGGTATAAGGTTGTTAAATCCTCGGATCCAAAAGAAGTAACGCCTTCTGATCCATTGACAGGGTATTGGAAGAATGCAGTTGACCAATTATATGAGCATGGACAGGCTGCAATGGCGCAAGGTCAGAAACTGGATCATTTTTGGACCGGATCATTTGACTATACCGGTTCAGACTCCTCACAAATTAACAAATGGGGATTTTATTATGACCAAAAACGTAACTACTTAATTCGAATCTCCTTTCAGGATACTTCAGTACAAAATTTCATAACCATCCTGAGCCCTGATGAGATCGTAAAGCAAACCCAACAAGTGGATTATCGCATCATGGAGATTACAGGAATTAACCCTGCAACCTTTGGTGGCGCTTCGATGGACAAGAACGGAAACGATTCGAAATACTATTACATGTACAATAAACCGATCCAATTCGGCACGTATCAACTAACAAGAGTGAAGGAAGATCGTTTGGCCGTGTCCAGAGCTATCCTCTCCGGGGAGAGTATTGTACAAGACTGCTATATCAAAGGCGAACGGGTTCTCGTCAGTTACATACCTTTTTACCCGGCTAACCGTGAAGCCTATGTTATCCGTATTGTTATGAATTATGATACGATTACTTCTGTTATTTCCAAGCAATTGATAAGCTTAATCGCCATCTCCATTGTCCTTTTGGAGGTTGTAATCATTGGAAGCTATGTGCTGGCAAGTCTGTTTGTCCGCCCAATTCAGTCGATTCTGGGGAAAGTGAACGAGATGGCTGATGGTCATTTTGATACACGACTAGAAATAAAAGGTGGTCATGAGCTTGCACAGTTGGGTGAGCGCATCAATGCGATGGCCTACAACCTAGGGATGTACACGAGGAGACTCGAACAGATGTATGAAGAGAACCGTTCTGTAAAGGAGCATCTAGAATCGGTTATTAATCAGACGGCGGATGCGATTCATGTAACCGACGAGGAGGATCGCGTCGTTCGGGTCAATCATGCCTTTGAAGCTTTGTACGGCTGGACCAAGAAAGAATTGGTTGGTCGTAAGCTGGAATTTGTACCTCCGCAGCAACAGGAGGAGTATGAATTTCAGAAGAAGAGTCTGCTTCAGGGAGAGAGCATCGTATCAAGTGAGTCCCTTAGAATGCGGAAGGATGGAAGTACAGTAGAGATTAGTATGAGCACGTCGCCTATTCTGGATGAAGAAGGCCAGATTTTGGGGTTTATCTGCGTTTCGCGTGATATCACGGGTCGCAACCGGATGGAGGAGCTGTTACGCAGATCAGAGAAACTGACAACCGTCGGACAATTGGCGGCAGGTGTAGCGCATGAGATTCGTAATCCACTAACCACGCTACGTGGCTTTCTCCAACTACAGCAGCAAAATCAAGTGTTGAATATGAAACACAACGATATTATGATGTCTGAGCTGGATCGTATTAATTTGATCGTTAGCGAGTTTTTAATACTGGCGAAGCCACAGGCAGTGCATTTTCAGAAAAAAGATGTTCGCTATATTGTGAGCGACGTGATTTCTTTACTAGATAGTCAGGCGCATCTGCTGGGCATTGTATTCAACCTTCAGGTCACAGACGAGCCTGCCCTGGTATACGCTGAAGAAAATCAGTTAAAGCAGGTATTCATTAATTTACTTAAAAATAGCATGGAGGCTATGAGTAAAGGTGGTATCATCACGATTCGTTTGTTCTTGGAGGGAGAAAGCGTTAAAATCTTCATACGGGACCAGGGAACGGGCATTCCCGCAGAAATGCTGTCCAAGCTGGGAGAACCTTTTTTCACAAACAAAGAAACAGGTACAGGACTAGGACTTATGGTCAGCCAGCGTATTATACAGAGTCATAAAGGCACACTGGATATTGAAAGCACAGAGGGAGAGGGAACGACAGCCCTGGTGCAGCTTCCGATTGCTAAGCCGGAGTAACGGACTGGCGAGCAGGAGGAAGTGTGTTAGTAGAAATGGAGGGTACACAGGTTGCGCATTAACAAGTTTATCAGCGAAACCGGTTTTTGCTCGCGCCGCGAGGCGGACAAGCTGGTAGAGAGCGGCCGCGTGACGATTAACGGCGAAGTGGCTGTGCTGGGTAGTCAAGCGGAAGAAGGCGATGATGTTCGCGTGAACGGCAAGCCACTGCGCGAGAAGTCCGATCACGTCTATATTGCATTGAACAAGCCGGTGGGCATCACAAGTACCACGGAGAGCCACATTAGAGGCAATGTTGTTGATTTTGTGGGGCACCCGCAGCGGATATTCCCGATTGGACGCCTGGATAAAGATTCGGAAGGTCTCATTTTACTTACCAATGATGGAGACATTGTGAATAAGATTTTACGGGCAGAAGGCAAGCATGAGAAAGAATATATCGTAACAGTGGATCGCCCTGTCATACCATCTTTTGTACAGGGCATGTCCAGTGGTGTGAAAATACTCGGTCAGCGGACGCTACCTTGTGAGGTGACGCGTGTATCTGAGTATGTATTCCGTATTATCCTGACTGAAGGGAAAAATCGCCAAATCCGGCGTATGTGTGCAGCCTTCGGTTATGAAGTTAAAAAACTGCAACGGCTGCGAATCATGAATATTCGGTTGGGGTCCCTTCAGAAAGGTGCCTGGCGTGATCTGACAGAGGCTGAGAAGCAGGAGCTTGGCCAGATGCTCGATTATACGCTTAGCTAATGCCAGAGGGGCTTCGTATAGCCTACAGCGTATGATCCTCGTATCTGACAAGCCAGATTATAGGAAGCGCTAAACAAAAAGGCACCAGCTGCATAAAAATGCGGCGGTGCCTTTGTTCATATAACATATGCATAATCAACCTTCATTCGAGCTTGAGGTAGGACTGATGACTTGTGTCCCGTTCTGATATTTGCGGAGAACAGATATTTCAACACGACGGTTTTTGGCGCGTCCTTGACCATCTTGATTGCTTGCCAATGGACGATACTCGCCATAACCGATGGATACAAACTTGGTTGGATCGAGATCTGGATTGAGCAACAAGATGCGCAAGAAATTCAGAGAGCGCTTGGCGCTCAAATCAAAGTTGGACGGGAACTGGCTGTTGGAGATCGGTACATTATCCGTGTGACCCGATACGATAACATCATAGCCAGGGAACTGCTGGAGCATACTAGAGATGGACTTGGCCAACTTTCTCGCTCCCGGTTTTACTTCGGCTTGCCCGGATGAAAACAGGGCATTATCACTAATGGTGATCATCAGCTGTGATTGGTTCAGCTTGGTATTCAGCAGAGGTGACAGGCCGTTATTTTGAATGTATTGATCCATTTGTTTTTTAAGCTTTTTTAAATCTTCTTCTTCCCGCTGGGCAAGCTGTTTCTGCAGTTCAGAGGTAGAAGTAGCTTTCGATTTTAAGGGTTGTGACACTTGTTCTTTATTTTTGCCCATATCCATGGATTGTGACGACGGATTTGCGGCCGAGTGATCCAGCACGCCAGTGCCGCCACTAAAAGCTGCACTCAGGGATTGAGCCATAGTTTCAAATTTTTTGGCGTCGAGCGAGCTCATACCGAATAAGACAATGAAAAGAGCCAACAGAAGGGTCATTAAGTCGGAATATGGCAACAGCCAGCTTTCGTCAGCATGCTCTTCATGCGGTTCATGTCTCTTTTTACTCACTGGAATCGCCATCCTTCTGGGTCATCGTAGCCCGTTCGGTCGGAGTCAGGAAGATCGTCAGTTTCTGACTGATGGCAATCGTCGATATCCCCGATTGAATGGAAAGCAGACCTTCGACCATCATTAATTTAAGCTCCACTTCTTTTTTGGACAACCGTTTCAGCTTGTTGGACATCGGATGCCACAGGACATAACCTGTAAAAATACCGAGCAACGTCGCAATGAAGGCTGCTGCAATGGCATGAGAGAGCTTTTCCATGTCACTAAGGTCGGCTAGAGCGGCGATCAGACCTACAACCGCACCGAGTACCCCGAGCGTTGGAGCGTACATACCGGCTTGGGAGAAGATCAGCGCGCCAGAGCGATGTCGATCCTCGGTAGCATTGATATCCTCCATCAGAACGTCCCGTACGAATTCCTGATCATTGCCGTCAATAATCATTCGCATGCCGCCACGCATAAAGGGATCGTCGATTTCCTCTACCTTGGATTCCAAGGCGAGCAGACCTTCACGACGGGTAATAGATGCCCACTCGGTAAACGTACCGATGAGCTCTTTGCGGTCTAACAGTTTTTGTTCGGTGAAAATAACCTTGAACAGCTTCGGAATCCGTTTGATTTCTGCCATCGGGAAGGCCATAAATATACTCGCTGCCGTTCCGACGAAAATAATCATGTAAGCAGCGGGATTATTGACCAGATTGACGACCGGAGCGCCTTTTAAGATCATCCCGACGACCAGTGACAAAATCCCGAGCACAAGTCCGATAATGGTTGAAATTTGCATGATACACCTCATCCATGAGAATAGATTTTGAATCCTTTCATGCCGCCGGGGTCGTCCTTGCCCCAAGCGCGTCATTACAAGACGGATTATAGTATTTATCGACAAAACTCTCTTTTTTGTTAAGTGCGAATTTCCGGTATAATAAGGTGATTATGTATTGAATGGCGGAACCATTGGAGGAAATGGCATGGGAGTAAAGCATGGGCGTGAGTATGAACAAATTTTGAACGATTTGACAGAGGCTGTGGGACGCATCCCAGATAGCTATGAATTTTTTGAGATGGAAGCAGAAGATTGGGACAGGCTGGACCCAGCGGGACGTCAGGAAGTCAATGAAGCTTTGGCAGAAGACTTATTTTATGCACTGGGTACAGAGCCCACAATCACTGTAGGCAGTGGCGTTGTGATCTATGAGCCGGAGCAGCATCGTATCTATGTACTCATTGGGGACGAGGAGCTGACGTCAGTCCCTTTGATTTGAGGTCCGTCTTATGGATTTATCAACGGGGCCGTGGTAATATGTACACCAATATATCGTAGTTTTGGCCGTATTTAAGCGGTCGAAAGGCTTCCGTATAAACGGGGAGGAGTTCGTAACATGCCTTTTACACAAGAAGAGATTGAAGCACATCTGGAGAAACTGGAGGGCTGGGAACTGGAGGAAGGACGTTGGATCGTTCGGAAATATAATTTTTCCAGTTTTATGAAAGGGATTGCATTCGTGGATGAAGTTGCCGCTATATCTGAAGCATTCAATCATCATCCATTTATTACGATTGATTACAAGACCGTGACTCTACGTTTGACCTCTTGGGACGACGGCGGTATTATGGCCGTGGATATTAAGGAAGCCCAACAATATAATGAAGCTTTTGAAAAAATGCGCAGCAGTCATTGAGCTTGTAATGATCTGTCGTATGATGATAAAAGCGCCTTCGCTATACAACATCGCGGTTGTATGCCGAAGGCGCTTTTATCATAGAACCTGGGTTGGGTGCTCGGGACGATATACCATACAATAAAATGGTTTTTTGCCATCGGGAGTCTGGCGTTCATAGGTATCTGTAAGCTCAAATCCAGCCGCCTTGTAAGCCCGGATAGCGCGCCCATTCCAAGTGAGCACCTCTAGATCAATTTCATTCTTCGGATTGCGTCGTTGGGCTTCCTCTGCAATGGCACGGACAAAATCAGCGCCTTTGCCATGTCCGCATCTTTCAGGATGCATTCCAAGACCTAGCCGTGTCACACCAATCATAGGAAAATATTGAGCAAATCCCGTCAGCTTGTTCTCTTCATCCAGTACGGCAACATATTGCTCTTGGCGAAGCGCGGGACTTCCAAATTCGACTTCAAGCGCCTTCATTTGTTCCCAGGGGAGCCAACCGTATATATTATAAGGTGGATCATAGCGCCACTCACAGATTGCAGCCGCTTGATGCTCGTCCATCGGTACGATCCGATAGTTGGATATTGAGGCAGGCATGTGTTCCATCCTCCTTTTACAGGTACTTCAATCATTAACAACAGATTGTAGACAAGTTGCAGGGGAATGGCAAGCGTGTTTATTTCAAACCCAAGTCGGTTATACATTCAATAAGAAGGAATTACTGCTCATATGCTCCCCCAGCGGTGACGGTAAAACCGACGATGTTCGCTAAAACTGAAACCTTTTGTGGCTTCAGTTCGTCAGTTATGATAATAATTGCTGATGGTGTGGACATAAAAAACCGCAATTCGATTCCGGCCAGAATCAAATTGCGGCTAGGGTTAGCTTGCTGTGCGTTAGTTATTCTACGTTATCGTCATCAGGAATTTCTGAAGCTACAGAATGGTAAGCGTCTGTGCTCATAATTCTTTTTGCACCGACATAGCGGTTAGCGTAATAATTTTCGTTCAGTGAGCTAACTACTACACCACGTGAAGTCGAGGAGTGGGCAAATTTCCCTTCACCTACGAAGATACCTACATGGGAAATGCCTCTTCCTGTGGTGTTGAAGAACACCAGGTCCCCAGGTCTCATTTCATCGCGGGATACAGAAGATCCCATTTTGAATTGTGATCCGGATTGATGCGGAAGTTTAATTCCCAGTTTGTTGAATACATACATTGTGAAGCCGGAGCAATCGAATCCCTCGAGTGTAGTGCCTCCGCTTCTGTAGCTCGTTCCTTTGGCATCTTGAATGACCTGGTCCATCTTAGAGTCTGCATATGCACTGCCGCCACCGAATGTAAAAGATGTAAAGGCAATGGCAAGACCCATAGCTGCGATCGTTAGCTTCTTCTTCAAAAAAAATATACCCCTTCCAATGCCTGCGAGGTTAGCTTAAGGATTCGGTAGAAGGTTCCCCTATGACCACTCTGTTGCGAGATCAATTCACCCAAACTGGTTCCCCCGCTTCCTAGGTGCCAGGAATTAGGCTTAACTTAAGATGTGCACCTTGGAGAGCAGTATTCACAATAACGATATTTTTGAGATAAAGGTTACAATAAAGATTACAAAGTTGTTACTATCAGTTCACTGCGATTATTGTAACAAAGACGGCTGGCTTTGGCAAATGTTTCATTGCAAAAAGTTACAAAAAAAATCTGCTCCTAATGTCCCAGGAACAGATCTTGTTAACAGTATTCAGTTATGTGTCGTTTGCGCGGGTATGAATCAAGGTTTTTCGACAGACGGAAATGAAGTAAAAAACATAAAGGCAGGGATTAGCTTCTATTGGAGATATCGGTATGCCATAGTCTGTACTGCGAACTGATATGCCACAGCCTGACCAGACTAGTAACAAAATGATACGATTGCTGGAGAATGAGCGCCAGCATACCAGTCCAAATCATCGCCACGGTGCCAAATAGACCGAAGACCAGCAGCACACAAGCACCGAGCAAAAGAGATATACCGACAGCTGGGAGGAGCTGGCGAAAGAAGGCGAGCAGGGACGATAGTATGGCGTGACCACCGACAGTACCCAGTTGCATATACAGGATGCACTGCCGAATGAACCATCCGTATGCCATCCATCCCATGGCATAGGGCAACAAATGCAGCAGGTAAGAGGGAGATTGAAGCGTACCTGCTACAATAGGGTAGAGTCTCGGTACTATCCAAAAGGCGGGAAGCAACAGCAGTCCCAACTCGATGATGTAATACAACAGCGACGACATGCCATGGCGTTTCATACCCTTGAAAAAGGACAGGCTTTGCGGTTCAGTCGCATCGGTATGCAGGCTTTGATATATTCCGGCTCTAATGAAGGGAGTGATCAGTATGCGTAGTACAGTCGCCCCTAGCAGTATCCACAAATACACATGTACTTCCCGGCTGTCCATCAGAGCAATCTGGCTCTCCATCCAAAACAAGGTCTGTCCCAGCTCGTTTTGACCCTGATCAGGATAACGAAGCAATAGCGGGATAACGGCAGACTGCACCAGCCGATAGAGAAACACCCCCCATAGTAGTCGATACAGAAATAAAATGATAACGATATAGAATCGTATGCGCACCAGCGCCCAGCCCTCTTTTATAACAGTCCGCATCTATAGACACCTCACCATGACAGACTTCCAAGCAGTGTCTCCAACAGCTTGGTTACACTTACACTCCAACGGGTTTGTTGCTTTTCGTCCAATTCGGCTTTTAGGCTATTGTTAATATGCTTGTTCTCCAGTGCAATGGTATATAGAGGATCAAGGGTTACATAGGAAACGGGAGAAGTACTTTTGATCCGAAAAGTTGTGCTTTTGCCCGCGCCGTCCCAAGCCTTGAATATCGTTGTCCCATCCTTGAAGGTAAATTGGACGGGAATCTTGGGGTAATCCGCCCCTTTTTTGCTGACCGTCACGACGGCTTCATATCCATTCTCCAGCTTGTGGTTCGTGATATGATCCACTGAAAAGTCTGCCATCTGGCCGTCATATACATACTGTTCAAAATAGTGGCTCCATGAGCGTCCGGTGACTCTCTCCACGATACGTTGAAAATCCTGGGAGGACGGATGCTTGAATCGGTACGTCTGTACGTAGGTCCGCATAATCCGATCCATTTTTTTCATACCGACCTGACGTTCAATGCCCCGTAGTACCAGCTTGCCTCGAGAGTAGGCATTTTGCGCGTACTCAGCAGCCGAGCCGTACTTCCATGACTCACGGTTTAGCGGCTGTGGGGAGGCTACCTGTCCCGATTGTAATGGCAAGTTGGGGGTAAGCCCATATTCTTGCTCCATAAGCCGCTCCTCTGCATAGGAGGTGAAGCCTTCATCCAGCCACGGCTCCTCAAATTCATTATTGGCTACCATTCCATAGAAATATTGATGTCCAATCTCATGAACTAATGTCCGTTCCAGACTATAGCCAGGATTCAGATTACCCGCAGCAGCGGCCGTGATGAGTGTCGGATACTCCATGCCGCCAGCTCCATTGCCTAATTTGGGTGGAACGACGATGGACAGGGTGGAATATGGATAAGGCCCGTACCATTTGCTGTAGTAGGAAAGAGCGGCCTTCGCTGCGCTCATATAGCGTCCTTTGAGCTCCTTGTGCGACGGGTCAAGGTAGAGCTTGATTTTGACACCAGGGACTTCAGCAGAAGAAAAGGGTTCTTCTACGGTTACAAAGTTGGGTGAAGCGGACCAGGCAAAATCGTGTACATCATCGGCATAAAATTGATATATTTTTTGGCCGTTCTGTCGGACGGCACCACGGGTGGGAAATCCGGTCGCTGCTACGATATGAGTTTCAGGCACCCGAATCCGTACGCTGTAAATTCCAAAATCGGCATAAAACTCGGAGTTACCATGATACTGGTGGAGGTTCCAGCCCTCCTCGGCGCGTCCACGCTGCCCTGCAGTCTCGTAGACACTGAGCTTCGGGAACCACTGTCCTGCCATTACAAAATCATCTGTCGCACCCATACGAGCAAAGATGGCAGGCAGTTTTACCTCAAACTTCATATATAATGTGATTTCTTCGCCACCTCGTACCGGCTTGGGTAGACGCACCTTCATAAGCGAACGGTCGCCTGCGTTACCGTCATCTGGCTGCACATATTGGGTGCGGTGCATGAGAGATAAACCGTCTTCTGTTTTTAGTTCAGTCAGCGTCATGGAGCCAAAGCCGTCTTTGGGCATGGTGTCTCCGCGCAGCTTCCCCCCGGATTCCTTCATAAAGGTGGTTTCCATGGAAGAGAAGGCATTCGGGTATAGATGAAGATATAGATCATTCACGGTTTTCTTGCCCGGATGCTTCCAGGTCAGTGTCTCAGTGCCTCGCAAAACCTGTCCTTTTTCCAGAGACACATCAATGTGGTACTCTACCACCCGTTTGCTGAGGATTTCTGTAGCGGGCTGTGGGGGGTTCTTGGGCAGGTCAGGCAGAATGTTTGCCCCTAGAGGCTTGCCCACATTTGGGGCAAGCGCAGACTCAGACAGGGAGCCGTATAGTGGTTGGCCTATGGACTGCGGGTCGGATTGCGATTGGGGCTGCCAGGCAAACCATAACGTCCCTGCGAGGAGACCGAGGGCTAGTGTAGACAATAAAACGATTTTAGTGCGTGCTGGGGTCATACAATGGATACCTCCCGTTGACAAGCATCTACAGCATGTATATGTTTGCTTTCAGGAGATTATTAGTTAAAATATTTATAGTGTAGAATGAGTGTGAAGACGGAAAATGGAGGCCTAGTGACGCATGAGTGAAAATCAGCCGGACGGCAAAAAACAGATTGCACTGAACATTGTCAGTGGCAAGAGTAAGCATAAGGGCTTCGGCGCAGGCTCAATCGACCTGAACAGCATGTCCCCGGTCATCATTGACCGAGGAGAGGCAAAAATTGATATCGGTGCCATGCATGCCAAAAGTAAAGTAGAACGTGGCATCAAGTTCTCTACGAATAAAGAGGACGTACCGAACGGACGCCAAGTATGGCTCGTATGGGTAGCCGTGGATCGTACGCCCGAAGGACGTATGTACGGTGGTGCCACCGCCTGCGAGATGCTAATTGACGACGAAGCCAAACGCGGCTGGAAAATCCTCGCCGATCACGTCAACCGTATGGATTACGCGCTCAAGCGTCGTTTCATGCTGGAGGATCTCGGCAGCGAGGATAAGGCAGCGCTCAAAAGCCTGCTAATTTCGCATAACGAGGAATGGTGGGACGCTTCGCCTGAGGAATTGAAGCAGGCACTGGAAGGGGAGGTCCAGCGTTAACGCAGTAATAGTATTGTAGAAAAGCAGCCACTTCACACTGTGGGCTGCTTTTTTTATTGCGAAGGGTGTTAAAGAGTTTTGGAACTTACAATGAGTTATACTAAAGGTGCTTTTTCCTATGAGAAGCAACCACATTGGAACCTCTATTTAAGCTTTGTGATACCTTTAATTGTAAGCTTTAAGACCTCATAGAATATGTACCGGACAAGTAAAATAGCGGAGGAAATCAGTAAAATATTTGAAGAAAAAAACTGTATTTACGTTATAAAATGAGCTATACTGAGGTAAGAATAGTAAAGGAGTCGTGCGTCAACACGACTCCAGCATACAACAACTGCATAAAGAGCAGTCGGCCGGGTAAGAAAAGGTCGGATATAGACCGTATTCCTTAGTCAGAGCGGTCTATTTCTTTTTCACGTAGGTAAGCAATGCCAGAATGAACATGCCAAACATGATCATCAAGGAAATCGCGTCTTTAACCTCCATGGGCATCACCTCCCTTCGGGGAGACTAGCCGACCGCCCTTTTAGCCGTATGTTGTACTAGCAAAGTATACCATAAAACAATCGCTTTTAAGATTGAAAATACTTAAATACGTAATTGTGATAACAAATGACCCGACTAAGATAGACATTATCTTAGCCGGGTTATTTTACGACGGTAGCGCCTTGACATCCTGAACAGGCATTCACTATAATTCAGTTAGAAATCGCTTCCACTCTTCTTTTTATTTTGTGGAACCGGTTCCTAAAAGAGTGTAGTTAAGTCCTATTCACTGTTTATGAATGTAATCTCTAAATAAGGTGGCATCGTTATGTTTAAATGGTTGAAAAAGAAGGCGGCTCCTCGTATTGAAGAATTCGACATGGTAGCACCAGTCAAAGGAAAAGTGGTTTCCCTTGAAGAGGTTCCAGATCCTGCGTTTTCTACGAAGGCTATGGGGGAAGGCATCGCTATTCATCCGACTGAAGGTAAAGTCACTGCTCCTTTTACGGGTAAAGTCGTCCACGTGATGGAGAAAAGTAAGCATGCTCTGATCATTGAGCATGAATCCGGTGTACAAATCTTGATACATGTCGGGATTAATACAGTTTCCCTCAAAGGACAAGGGTTTAACCCTCACGTTCAAACAGGAGATAACATTAAAGCAGGGCAATTACTAATGGAGTTTGATCTAGACGCGATTCAACAGGGTGGATTCCCTGTAATTACGCCGGTAATTGTTCCAGACGGGCAAGAGATGATCAGTCATGTGGAAATCTTGGAAGGTACATCTGCCTCTTCAGAAGTACCCGTATTAAGAGTTCACTTAAAAGCCTAGCTCTCATTCAAAAAAGACTAACCAGGAATTCCTGGTTAGTCTTTTCTTTAGATGATTCACTGAACTGACTGGTCAAGGGACTGGTATGAACATGTGATCAAATGCTAGGATTCACATATTTCAGATATCCGTTGATTACAATTGCCTTCGTACAGCCCTCCATGAAAGCAAATCACTTTTTTGATATCATATGGAAGCAGGTTTTTAAGAGATTCTTTGGCCATATTGAAATCACAGCAGTATTGCGGGTCTGGAGCCAGTAATTTGCCGCTTACCACGCGTAGAGCATCTCCTGCAATCAGGGTTTGACTGGATTTATGATAGAAACTTAGGTGTCCTGGTGTATGACCAGCAGTATCTATAACTACGATCCCCCCACAGAAGGGCAATTCCTCTCCGGCAACGATGGTGGAGTTTACAATAGCCTTTGGGGGATTTTCAAGTGTACGCCGGAATGCATGTCTCCACTCTACCGGAACGGATTCGGGCATGGAGCTTACAGCTTGATCTATTGCTTCTGGAGTCAGCTTTATAAGCTGTTTTTCTCCCTGTATATAAGGCTTTTCGATAGAACTGGCTAATACTTGAACTGGGGATGAAGAAGCCCGGATTATATCTGCTAAACTGCCGATATGATCAAGATCCTGGTGTGTTATTAATATGAAGGTAAGTTTATGGATTGCGAATCCGGTGCCTACAATAGCCTCATGTAAAAGTGAGAGTTGCCCGGGGTAAGCCGTATCAACTAAAATCATGTTATCTTCGTCCCACATTAATGTCGGGTGAATACTCTCTATACTTCCCATAATGTTAGCAGAAACCTGGAGCATGTGTATTCCCTTGTCTAATTGCATCGAATCCCTCCCATAAGAGTTGATGTAATACAAAGGAATCGTATCATTAAATCTAAATATGTAAACATAAATTATATCATAAAAAATAATTATTTGTAAATATGTATAATTTTAAATTTGTGTGACAGTTAGGAGTGATGACGTGAAGAGAATTTATTTTGTCAGACATGCCCAAGCAACAGGACAGGAACCAGATGCCCGACTTACCGATGAGGGTACCCGACAAGCTGAGCAGTTGGTTGATTTTATGGAGAATGTAGGTGTGGAATATATTGTGTCCAGCCCGTGGAAACGGGCCGTGCGAACCATTCAGCCCTTGGCTGAACGGAAACAGTTGCAGGTGTATACTGATGTACGTCTTCAAGAACGGGTACTTAGCCATGAGCATTTGGATCATTGGCTGGACGTGCTGGAACAGACCTATTTGGACGAGGACTTGAAGCTGGAGGGAGGGGAATCATCCCGTGAAGCAGTAGATCGAGGAATCCAGCTTGTTCAGGAGCTTATAGAGCGGGCGGAAAAAACGGTTATCATTGTAACTCATGGAGCTTTACTATCTCTTCTCATTCGACATTACGATCCGCAGTTTGGGTTTGAGGACTGGAAAAAGCTTTCGAATCCCGACGTGTATTTGCTAGAACTGAAAGAGGCAGAAGCCAAGATTCACAGAGTGTGGAATATGGGTTGAAATAAATAAAGCACGTTCACATAAGTGCAGAATGGAATCGAAAGGGGAGGCGCATGTTGAAGGCAAACCGTTTTTTAGAATTAGAAAAGGCGTTGTTTCGAGCTTGGTCTTTGGAGTCTAGCTCTAAATGGACCGCAAATAATCCTGCGTCTGGGCAATGTGGTGTCACAGCACTCGTCGTTCAGGACAGGTTTGGCGGCGATATTTTGAAAACATGGCTGGATAGTGGTTGGCACTATTACAACCGCATTGGTGAGGACATTATAGATTTTACGAGGTCGCAATTTTCAAGCCTTCCACTGTATCAGCATGTACACTCCAACCGGGAAGAAGCATTCTCAGACACCAATGCAGAGCAGTATGCAGCCCTAAGTCAGAGATTAAAGGAATTTCTAAACGAAGAAGAATAAGGGGATTTAAATCTGGATGCAGTCATAAAGGCGTGATTTTTGAACCTGATCCAATGGAAGGTACTTTTTGTTGCCCAATATACATTAAAGAGCTGAGTAATCAGTAAAATCCTTGAAGATAAAAGCTGTATTTACGTTATAAAGTGAGCTATATACTGAGGTAAGAATAATAAAGAAGTCGTGCGCTAACACGACTCGAATATACAATCACTGCTTAGAAAAAAACTAATGCAGCCAATGGTTTGGAATGCTTAGAGAAGGGGGCAGTTTGGTTTTACAATTGCCCTTAGCCGAATTTAATTGCGCCTGTGTAAGGAAGATACTTCCTTCCAGATTAGCCCCACTTAAATCAGCATCTCTAAAATCCGTACCGATCAAGTCTGTCATTCTCAGATCAGCCTCTCGCAGATCAGCAGCAATCAGTAAAACTCCTCTCAGGTTGGTACCTCTAAGATTAGCGCCTCTCAAATTGGCCCCGATAAGGTCTCTACTCCTGATTTTTTTACTATATTTGTTGTGCTCTATGTTTTTCTTAACTTTTTCACGTACTAACTCACTTGTTTGTAAAAGTAAATCATTGACTAACGTCCTATGGGTGGGTACATGAAGATCTATGAGGGATTTTGGATCTTGATTCGTAAGCTGCTCGGTTTTCGCCATAGCTTTTTGTAAGTCTGTATAGATGGGATGAGTTTCTTTTAAGTTAAGGGCTTCATTTAGGTAATAAAGCATCTCATGAAGCTGTTGCATGATGGGAAATATATTGAACATTTCCTCAGCTATTGCCGGATCGTCTCGCCAGCTTTTTCCGTTGTATGTAACTTGGGAAATTTTTTGACCTGCTCCAAAGCAATCATATACCGTACAGCCTCGCAAGCCGTTATTTCTTAGGTTCTTATGAATATCACAACGATAATCCGCTTTTAGGTTTTGACAAGGAGTTCCTCCATCCTTATTAAAAGCAAAATCAGCTGATTTTGCATAAGGCAAGGCTACACAGCATAAACCAAAACATTGTTCACAATTTGCACTATACAATAAACACACATCCTTTTACTGGCACCTATTAAATGTAATATTACCAAAAAGGATGGAGCATGGTCTATTGTTTTTCTATAGACTTCTAGAGTCTGCTGGATCGTTTAGAGAAGAAATTTAGTCTTTTGCCAAATTCAATTGCCATGAAACACCGTATTTGTCTTCGACCCACCCAAATTGCTGGCTTAAGGGCGAGGCTTCGAGGGGCATTAGGACTCGGCCTTCCTGAGCTAGCTGGTCAAACACGCTGTGAATTTCTTCTTCCGAATCGCAGGTGACGAATAGCGATAGAGCTGGGGTAAAAGGGTGTTTGTCCTGATGGTTATAGTCTATAGCCATAAAAGTCTGCCCTTTGAGGTTGAATACGGCATGTAACACGGTCCCATCTTCCTGATGAAAAATGCTCATGATACCAGACGGTTTAAATACAGAGGTATAATATTGCATGGCTTCTTCTGCTTGACCAGAGAACATGAAAAATGTTGTAATTTTTGGACTGGAATCATGCATGAGATCAACTCCCTAGACTGAATCGTAGATGATAACATCTTTCCTCTTTTTTAATAGAAATATTCAACAGTGGAGAAGTGCTTCATAAAGAAAGGTATGCAAACATGGGAAAGGGGAAAACAGGATGATGGACGCGACAGCAAGACTTATGGATATGTTCGGCTCAGGCAAGAAGCTGGACGCCAGCATCAGTTCCGCCTATACGGATGTGGTTGCCCAATATGGGACCATGGAGGATGCTTGGGAGTTATACAGGCTTTTTGTAGAAGATCCCCATCATTATATCAGGGGGTTGCTCCTCCAGCCGATTATGAGATGCGGGGATGTTACTTTGGCGCAGGATATGTACGAGCGTTACGTTCAAAATCAGGCATCCCCAGAGCATATACCTGACGGTGTGCTGTATGTGCTAGGCTATTTGGGTTATGTGGAGGCTACTGCTGACCTTGTCGCTTTGGTGAATGGGCCATATGGAGTTGCGTCTGTGGATGCCTGTTTGGGACTGGTACATCTTCCATGCGAACCGCATCGTGAACAACTGGCGGCTGAATTGGAAAAAGCGCTGGATCAGCATTTGTTTAATGAATTCTTACCTCTGTTAAGCTTCAAATGCACGACTGAAGATATGATTCCGCGATTGGTACATTGGGGAGAGCAACATGCTTCCGTAGACTGTAATGCAGGAATTATTGCTGGAATAGCATTGTTTGGAGAAGGGCAGAAGGATACGATTCGTTCTATCCTGTGGAATCCGTTTTGGGAGGCTCGTGGAACGGCTACAGGCAGTTGTGTGTGGTCTTATTTTGCTATGCAGCATGTAGACCTAACCTTTAGAGAGCTTGTTCAGGATATAAAAAGCTACGATGCATCCAAAGAAGATGTACAGGCATTGGAATACCGTTTGGACGTGCTATATGAGATGTTGGAACTCAAGCTAAGCTATACAGCCCGACCGATCCGGTTCGCTCGCAGCAATGAGGAATCATTTGGTCAGCTATATAGCGATTTGTTTAGCTGGTCTAACGAACATCACGATGACTCTATGATAGGTTGGATGAATGAACAGTTGGGGGCTGAGCACCGACTGCTGGAACGGTATCATGAGCTAAGGAAACGAGTCGAGATTAAAATGGTGCATGAAATTGAGCTGGAGCATGTTCAGAAAGGGAGTTAATCGTATCAGGAAATAAGAATTTTTGATGTAAAAGGACGAAATAGCGGAGTTTGGCGGCGATATGGGGATTCGCCCAGTCCACGGGCTGATGTCCCGCATAGGATACATCAGCCTAGAACACAAGGAGTGAAACACATGTCTTTACTGCCACAAGTTCCTTTCGGAACGCAACCGGGTACTCCAGGTCCATTCACGCCGTCAGGTCCTTCGATTCCACAATTTCCTGATATGCAGGATTCCTTCCCATCTCCGATCGGTCCGCCACCAGGCCCAGGGCCATTTTCGCCACAGCCGTTCTCACCGCCGCCGCAGGGACCATTCGGTCCGCAAGGTGGGCAGCAAACTCAAGCACCAACTTCCCCACCACCGCAATTTACGCCACCGAAGCCGCTGGTTTCGGCATATGCGGTTGACCCTGGAGCCATTTTCGGTTGTTTGTTCCGCAACACATTTGTATGGCTGACGAACGGAGAGCGTTTTTGGCTGTACCCTGTCTTTGTAGGCAGGACATCGGTAGCGGGTTTTCGGTGGAGTGGTCGTTTTTGGTTTTATTATGGTGTAGACACTAACCGTATTGAGTCGTTTAGCTGTTATTGGTAATAGCGCAGCTTTAGGGAAGAGCGGGGCTTAACGGGATGATGGCTGATGGCACTGGCAAGAGAGGTAAATGGGCATATGAGGTAAGTGATGCGAAAATAAAAAGACTGAGAGAGCGCTCATCGCGTTCCCCCAGTCTTTTTTTGCTATTAATCCATCCACCAACGCTTAAAATTGCCCCACCACGATTTCTTTTCAGCTTGTCGCTCCGCTTGGTCAGTTGGTGTGGATGCCGGTGGGTTATCTTGCCCCGATAGCGTCTCCTTCGGCTCCGTGCCGCTGACGAATACCTCCAGCCGCTTGTCCGGACTGTCCGGTGCAGCCAGCTTGCCGCTGGCCGGGTCAATATAAGCGCTGACTACGCCGTCAGGGATAGGAAAGATTTTGGGTGGCACATTCTCCAGCGCTTTCTCCGTATATTGCGCAAAAATCGGAGCCGCCCGTCGGGCATCCTGTGTGCTGATGTCCTTGCCCTTGTCATAGCCGACCCAGACAGCGGTGGACAGTTCGGGGGTAAAGCCGACCATCCACGCATCGGTGTTGGTCGTGCCGCTCTTGCCGGCAACCGGGCGCTTGATCAGCTTCGCGACCCGGTTGCCGGTGCCGCCTTCTTCGAACACGCCTTCCATGAGGCGTGTGAGGACATAGGCGGAGGCGGGCTTCACCACCTGCACGGGCGCGGCTTGGGGCGCTTCGTACAGCGACCGCCCAGCCGCATCGGTGATGCGCAGCACTGCCACCGGGGCCACCTTTTGCCCGCCACTGCCGATGACCGAGAAGGCCGAGGCCATCTCGAACGGGCTGACGGGCGACACACCCAGCGCCAGCGAGGGTACGGGCTTGAGCTCGCTTGTAATGCCCATTTTGCTGGCGAGGTCCATGACCTTCTCCGTTCCCACCTTCAAAATGGTGCTAACGGCATAAATATTATCGGACGCCGCAATTGCGCGCCGAAGATCGATTTCGCCCAAGTATTTGTCTCCAAAATTTTTGGGCTTATAGGTCTTGCGGTTGTTATCGTAGTGGAACAACGTCGGTCGGCTTTCGAACTTGGACGTACTCGTCAATTCGCCGGAATCTAGCGCGCTCAGATACATAATCGGCTTGAAGGCTGAGCCCGGCTGCCGGGTTGTGGCCAGCGCATGATTATATTGATTCCCGACATAGTTCGTTCCGCCGACCATGGCCTTGACATGTCCGTTGCGCGGGTCCATGGAGATTAACGCGGTTTCCAGTCCGTTGCTGTTCTTCATGCCTTCGTTTACAGCCGCCTCGGCTGCCTGCTGCATGTGCATGTCCAGCGTGGTATAAATGCTCAGGCCGCCATGCTCAAGCACCCCTTCGCTAATCCCAAGTTGATGAGTCGCCAACTGGCGGACGTAATCGCGGAACCAGGGAGCGGTTTCCACTGTCCGGCGCTGGCTCTCGGGCCGCAGGGCCAACATTTCCTCATAGGCCTTGGTGGCTTCAGCCGGTGTAATTTTGCCGATGAGCGCCATGGAGTCCAGAACAATTTTCTGTCGATCCTTTGCATTTTTCATATGATTATACGGTGAATAGTAGGTCGGCCCTTTCGGAATACCTGCTAACAGGGCGCTTTCGGCCAAGTCCAGATCCTTTGCGGATTTACCGAAATACATTTGCGAAGCTGCTTCAATGCCATAGGCGCCATGACCATAGTAAATTTCGTTCAAATACATTTGTAGCAGCTCATTTTTGGTGTACTTCATTTCAAGCTGTGCGGTATAGATAGCCTCCTTGGCCTTGCGCGTCCACGTTTTCTCATGAGATAAGTATAGATTGCGTGCAAGCTGCTGAGTCAGCGTGCTGGCCCCTTGCGACATATCCCAGCGGGTCAGATTAACGATTACCGCCCGGCCCAGACCTTTGAAATCAAAGCCGAAATGATCGTAAAACTTCCGATCTTCCACAGCCAGGGTAGCTGCAATCAAATCGGATGAAATGTGATCAAGCTGGACCGGAATGGATTCTTTGCCTCCAGCAGAGAAAGTGGCGATGACTTGACCCTGACTATCGAGCAGACGTGAATTCCGATCCGTATCCGCGAGCGGAAGGCTGGTCGTGTACAAATAGGCGAGCAGGATGCAGGCGGCGATGACCGTCAGAATCGTGAGAGACATCAGTCCTTGAAACAATCGAAGCCAAAGCGGTTTGCGCTTGGGGGATCGCCCGGTCGTATCGGTCATCATGCCACCTCCTTCCATAGTTGATGTTCTCAGTATAGTCAATCCGAAAGCGTCTATTCATCAGATACACATACGTGTCTATTTTAAACAAGATTAAATCTCCAAATTGCTTTTGCAGCTCATTCAGGTATCACTTATAATGCAAAAAGTGTGAAATTCCAATGTGTTTGGTACAATAAATATAGCAAACTTGACGTTTGCGTGTTACTGATATAAGGAAAGTCAACGTTTATGCTACCGGATTGCCGGACACATACTTTGATCAGAAAGAAGGTTGGAATGATGGACTTGTGGTTTACGGAGAAGCAGACTCCCTCTTTCGGCATTACAGCAAAAATCAAACAAACCTACGTCTCCGAGAAAACAGATTTTCAGGATCTGGCTATGATCGAGACAGAGGAATTCGGCAATATGCTTGTTCTGGATGGCATGGTGATGACAACGGTTAAGGATGAATTTGTGTATCACGAAATGGTAGCACATCCGGCCTTGAATACACATCCGAATCCGAAAAAGGTTTTGGTTGTGGGTGGTGGCGATGGCGGTGTTATTCGTGAGGTCATCAAGCACCCTGAAGTGGAAAAGGCTGTATTGGTTGAGATCGACGGTAAGGTGATTGAATATTCCAAAAAATATTTGCCTGAAATTGCCGGGAAGCTGGACGAGCCTAATGTAGAAGTGCTGGTCAATGACGGATACATGCACATTATTGAACACAAAAATGAATACGACGTCATTATGGTCGATTCGACGGAGCCCGTAGGTCCGGCAGCCCCGCTGTTCGAGCGCGGGTTTTACCAAGGTATTTTTGAAGCATTGAAGGAAGACGGTATTTTCGTTGCGCAAACGGATAATCCTTGGTTCAAGGCAGACCTGATTCAGAAGGTCAACAAGGATGTGAAGGAAATTTTCCCGATTGTGCGTGTATATGGTGCGAACATTCCAACCTATCCGAGTGGCCTTTGGACATTCACGTTGGGTAGTAAGAAGTATGATCCGCTCGAAGTAGACGAAAACCGAATTCCAGAGATGGACACCCGATATTATAGTCCGCGTTTGCACAAAGCGGCGTTTGTACTACCTAAGTTTGTAGAGGATTTAACGAAGTAAACATTTTAAGAAAAAGCGTCTTAGTGGTCTTTATTGCCTGTTTTTGGGTGGAAAGGAGCGCTATAGGCGCTTTTTTTGTGTTGAATAAGATTTAAAAATGGCCATGAAAGCATACTGGACACCGAATTTCCTTTTAAGATAAAAGAAGGAAATTTAAGGGTGTGTGTAGAATATACAAAAAACCAGACATTTAACAGATTTGTAATGTCAACAGGGACGGTTTGGTTATGGAAATACATAAATCGGCGATGTACCAAAGAGGGGGAAACTTTTTTGATCAGACGCTCTTTTTATTACCTGTGGGGGTCTCAGACGATCTCCAATGTAGCAGATATCATCTACATGTTGAGTGTAGTGGTATTGGTGTTCAGTTCAAGTAATTCCTTAATGACGACTATTTTAATCCCGTTGTTCCGATTGTCTGCCCAAGTGCTTAGTGGGCTCGTTGCACCGATCGTCCTCGGCCGATTTCGGCTAACACGCGTGTTGCTATTTTCCCAGTTTGGTCAGTTTGTCATTTTTACGCTACTGCTGCTTTATTTGTGGATCGTACCTGAGCAGAGGTCGTTTCTATTTATTTTTGTGATGGTGTTTGGTATGTCTTTTCTGGATGGCTGGACAAATCCTGCACGTAATGCGCTTGTACCCCGTTTGGCTACGGGTGAAGGGCTAATGCGTGCCAACGGCATGGTAGCGGTCAGTGATCAGGTGGTCAGGTGTGCAGGCTGGGCGCTGAGCGGAATTATTGTGGCTTGGCTGGGTTCCCTGAATACGCTTGTGATTGCATCCTGTTGTTATCTCGTGGCTGTAACTGTCACGTCCTTCATTCGTGATCCGCTGGATCAGAAGGAATTAAGTCTTGAAGCTTCGGATTCCTCGACAAATGCAGTAGAGCCTGCAAAGGCAAAGGAAAAAGGCTCCCATTGGAAAGAGCTTGGGGAAGGCTGGACAATCATTTGGCACAACCGTCGTATTCGTTCACTGATGATCGTCGATAGCGTGGATAGTATCGGGGGAGTCTCCTGGCTTGGAGTATTTATTTTGGCCTACGTCAGCCAAGTGCTGCATCGGGATGCGAGCTGGTGGGGCTTTATGAATGCGTCCTTTTTCTCCGGCACGATTTTGGGTGGATTGATTGTCGTTGGCTTGGTCAAGCGATTGCAAAAGAACAGCTTTTTATACATGCTCGGAGCGTTGCTGGTGTATGTACTGATTACAATTGTATTCGCGCTGAATACAATTCCCGTTGCTGCGCTTATTCTTTTTGCTATATCAGGCTTACCTGTTCAAATGGCGGGGATTATTCGCCGCACCTTGCTGCAAACCAGTGCACCAGCAGCCCAGCTGCCCAAAGTGATGGCGGGAATTGATGTGCTTACAAATCTTGCTTTCGGCCTGTCCTTGTTATTCATGGGCTGGTATGCAGACCGTTTCGGTATGGTGCAGGTGTATTTGTTGGCTGCGGCTATGACCACCATTGCTGTTCTGATCGGCTGGTGGTATCGACGTGATTTTCAGGAAAGCGAGCCCATTGACCATCCAACCGCTAAGGGCGCTGGGATTTAATTTTTGCTTTCGTCTAGGCAGGGAATGTTTCATGCGATAGGTTACATAAGCAAAATTTGATATAAGCTAAAGGGCTGCCGATGAGAAGATTGGCGGCCTTTTGCTGGAAATGCGTTCTTTATTTCTTCCTGTGTCACAACAAAAAAAGTCGATTGCATAAGAGCAATCGACTTTTCCCCTCAATCCGCAGTACTAGGCTGTAGTGAACTGACTGTTATAGAGCGAGGCATAGTGGCCCCCGCTGGCAAGCAGCCCCTCATGGGTACCGCTTTCGACGACATCGCCGTTTTTCATGTATAAAATCAAATCCGCTTCGCGGATGGTCGATAGTCTGTGGGCAATCACAAAGCTGGTGCGCCCGGCAATCATTTTCATAAATGCTTTTTGGATACGCGCTTCTGTCAGGGTGTCTATGCTGCTGGTCGCTTCATCCAGGATTAGCATAGGTGGATCGACGAGGATCACCCTCGCGATAGTGAGCAGTTGCTTTTGGCCTTGCGACAGGCTGTCGCCGGAACCGCTGATGACCGTATCGTAGCCATGAGGCAGTCGCTTGATGAAGCTATGCGCATTGGCAGCTGTTGCAGCCGCGATGACTTCTTTATCCGTGGCCTCTGGCTTCCCGTAAGCGATATTGTCCCGAATGGTCCCGCTGAACAGCCATGTATCTTGAAGCACCATACCAAAGTTAGTCCGCAGGCTGTCCCGGCTCATGTCGTTGATATTCACCCCGTCGATGGATATCGAGCCGCTGTCCACATCGTAAAACCGCATGAGCAGATTGACGAGTGTGGTTTTGCCGGCTCCGGTCTGCCCGACAATGGCCACACGTGTACCCGGTTTAACCTCCAGACTAAAGTTCGTAATAAGCGTACGTTCCGGGTTATAGGAAAATTTGACATGGTCAAAAAGAATCGTGCCTTTGCTGCGTTCTAGCTGTACGGCGTTCGATTTTTCCGGCTGCTCTGCTGGTGAGTCCAAAATCGCAAATATGCGCTGAGCAGAAGCCGTGGCTGCCTGGAACTGGGTGAGCACACCCGTAATTTCATTAAAGGGCTTGGCGAACAAATTGGTATAAATCAGAAAGCTCGACAACCCGCCTACCGAGATCCCACCCAAAATGATGGAGATACAACCAATCATGGCGGTGACTGAAAAAGTCATGTTGTTCACCAATCGGGTGGAGGGGTTGGACAATGATCCGTAAAACTGTGATTTCACCCCGGCTTGATACAACTGTTCGTTTCTAGCGGAGAATTCCTCAAGCGAGCGGTTTTCATAATGAAAGGCGGTAACTACCCGTTGTCCGCCAATCATTTCTTCTACGTAACCGTTCAGGCTTCCTAAAATTTTGGCCTGTTCGCGGAACATACGCTGCGATCTTGTGGTAATGAACCGTGCCACACCATATGTGATCGGGGCAGACACCAATACGACCAATGTCATGATCGGGCTGATATACAGCATGAGTACAATGGAGCCTATAATCGTAATAATCCCGGTAATCAATGTGGAAAAGCCTTGCAGCAATCCATCCGACACAGCATCCATATCGTTCACAAAACGGCTAATGCTGTCTCCTTGTGGATGAGTGTCATGAAAGCTCAACGGAAGGATATTAAAATGATCAAATAACTCCCGCCGCATATCATTTACGGTCTGAAAAGCAATACGGTTCGTCAAATACGTGAGCAGCCAGCTAAATAGACTGCCTACAACATATACAATGCCTAATCCAGCTAGAATCTGCGCAATACCTTTAAAATCTACTACTCCCTTATCCACCATGTGGTCGATAGCTTGACCAATCATGTAGGGTCCGATCAGACTGGCAAGCACGCTGAGAATCGCACTGACGATGACCCAAAATGTTGTTTTTTTATATCGACCCACATAGGTTAACAATCTTCTCCAGGTTTCCTTGCCACTCATTGGTCTACCTCCTGCGTTGAGAGCTGGGAATGATTAATTTCCTGATATACATCTGAGCTGCTCATCAACTGTTCATGTGTGCCGATTCCGACAATCCGTCCCTCATCAAACACAATGATTTTATCAGCATGCTGTACGCTGCTTACTCGTTGCGAGACCAGCAGGACGGTCATGCTGGTGCTATTTTCCCGCAGCGATTTACGAAGGGCGGCGTCGGTTGCAAAATCAAGTGCGCTTGAGGAGTCATCCAAAATGAGAATTTGCGGATTGCCGACAATAGCTCTGGCAATGGTAAGACGCTGCTTTTGTCCTCCCGACAGATTAAGCCCCCCTCGGGTGATCGGAGCATCGAATTTCTCCGGCAAGTTGGAAATGAACTCATCCGCTTGCGCGATTGCTGCGGCTTGAGCGACTTCCTCATCGGTGGCGTGTTCATGCCCCCAACGGATATTATCCGCTACAGTACCAGTGAACAGCAGCGCCTTCTGAGGAACAATTCCGATTTTCTGCCGCAATTGCTCAAGCTTATACTGCCGTACGTCTATGCCATCAACCTGTACACAACCCTCTACCGCATCATAGAAGCGGGGAATGAGATTCACAAAGGTGGATTTGCCCGAACCTGTCCCTCCGATGATGCCGACCGTTTCACCGGGATAGATGTTTACGACTACATCGCTAAGTGCCAGTTGCCCTGTCTTATTGTAACCAAAGGAAACATGATCAAAAGAGATGGCTGGTACAGCGCCATGCCCACTTGTTCCCTCCCTGTTTTTAGATGTAGAAGTAGCAGCAGTGTCGGAAATCGAAGTTTGTGTATCTAGGACCTCCTGAATCCGCGCTGCTGAAGTGGCAGCCTTGGTGAACAAAATAATTAAATTGGTCACCACAATTAGAGCTAATAAAATTTGCGTAATGTAATTAATAAAGGCAATAATCTCCCCTTGTGTAAGAGATCCATATTGGATATGGATGCCGCCGATCCACAGGATTGCAATAATAGCTCCGTTTACCACCAGCAAGGTGGCAGGGCTTAGCAAGGCAGAAATACGTCCGACACGAATAGCGGTCTGAGTCAGGTCATTCGAAGCGTTGTTGAATTTAACTCGCTCAGCTCCTCTTTTGGCAAATGCGCGTATGACCCGTACGCCTGTAAGATTTTCACTTAGCACCAGGGCGATATTATCCAATTTTTTTTGATACCCCCGATACAGTGGTGAAGCCTTCGTAATGACCACATACAGGATCAAGGCTAGAACCGGTGTAGCCGCCAACAGCACCAAAGCCAGGCGGAAATCCAGGATCATTGACATGATAATAGCTCCGATACAAATAAAAGGAGCACGTATGACCAGACGAATTAGCATCGCTACAGCGGTTTGAAGCTGATTGACATCATTCGTAATCCGGTTGATGAGCGATGGCGTACCGAACTTATCGAGATCAGCATAAGAAAACGATGAAATATGTTTAAACATCGTATTGCGCAGCGTAGTTCCGAATCCTTGAGAGGCACGGGCTGCGTAAAATTGACACACTAATGAACTGCCAAAGCCCAGTATAGTCATGAGTAACATCAAAAGACCCATCTGCCAAACATAATGGGTATCTCCTTTACCTACACCATGATTGATCATTAAAGCAACCATAGTAGGCAGCAATAGTTCCAAGATGGCCTCAATCAGTTTAAATAGAGGCCCAAGAATCGTTTCCTTTTTATAGGGTTTCAAAAAAACAGCAAATTTCAGCAAATAAACCATCACCTAACCTAAATAATGTATATAGCCTCATGCCGCAATAGCATATCTGAATTTGATTATGTCATATCCCCAACCATATGAATAATATTTAATATATATTAGAGGTATAGGTTTTACATATATCAGCACCGGGGGTCATAATGATGGAGTTGAGACATCTCAAGTATTTTTTGGCGATCGCAGAGGCCGGACAGATTACAGCGGCAGCCAAAAAGCTGCAAATCGCGCAGCCTCCCTTAAGTCAGCAGCTCATGCAGCTAGAGGAAGAGCTTGGTGTAAAGCTCGTGCATCGAGGCTCACGAAGCATCCAGTTGACGGAGGCCGGCATCATTTTACAGAACAGGGCCAAGCAGATCTTGGAGCTGACAGATGCCACAGCGAGAGAAATAAACGATTTTGCCTTGGGGATGAAGGGTACGCTCACCATTGGAACAGTCTCCTCTTCCGGCGCAGCCCTGATGAAAGACAGGCTTTCCGAATTTCATAAAACCTATGCGGGTGTGAAATTTGAAATTCATGAGGGAAATACCTTCAGGATTCTCGATCTTTTGAACAAAGGAATTGTAGAGGTCGGTATCGTCAGGACCCCTTTTAATACCACCGATTTAGGGTGCAGATATGCGTCCTCCGAGCCGATGATCGCAGTAATGACAGAAGAACATGACTGGAACCCCGAACAGAAGACCATCCCGTTGTCTGATTTGAAAAACAGGCCGCTCATCGTATATCGGCGCTTTGAACAATTGATCCACGATACCTGTATGAAGCATGGCTTTGAGCCAAATTTCTTTTGCAAAAACGATGATGCTCGCACCACGCTTCATTGGGCTAATGAAGGGCTGGGGATCGGTATGATTTCGCGGTCTGCGTTGTCACTCGGAAGCAATAACCAATTAATCGTTAAGGAAATTATGTGTGAAGAATTGCATACGCGTGTGGCGGCTGTCTGGATGAAGGATAAATACATGTCTTCTCTAGCCTCTCGATTCATTGAAAGTTTTAGCCAAGCATCTGATCGAGCTGACTTAAGGTAGCTAAATTTTTTGGATGAAAGCATCTTTTTGCAAAAACTCATTTGAATTGCAATCGGGAACTGGATATAGTAGTACAGTAGGATAGCAATAGAATGGAGTTTGAATACATGCCACATAATGCAAAGGTCCGAATCCGTCTTCATAGTCATCATGACGGAGAAGATGTGGTACAGGAACTTCCCGGAGAAGCGATCGTGCGTGGGAAGCATCTATATATAAGGTACGATGAGCCGCAAGAGAGTCCTGAGGGCGGTACGACACGGAACACAGTCAAAATCGGACCGGATGAGCTAAAGCTGATTCGTCACGGTGAGGTACAATCGGAGCAGTCGTTTGCGCTGGGACGCAGGTTGCCTGGATTTTACCGCTCGCCTTACTTAAACCTGAACATGTCTGCGCATACGCAGAAGCTCGATATTCGGATGGATGGATTCAGCGGACATGTGAGCTGGACCTATGATCTATACGTATTTGAGGATTTCTCGGGGCATTTTGCCATCAGTTTGCATATACAGGAGGAGCAATAATCATGACAAGCAATCCACTGGAACTTATTAATCAAAGGGTGACTTCAGCAATCGAGGCGGCAGTGCTGGCTGCCGGAATCGTGAGCCGCGAAGAGCTGCCGACCATTACGCTGGAGGTGCCCAAGGACAAGTCACACGGTGATTTGGCTACCAACGCCGCGATGCAGCTCACCCGCATTGCGAAGAAGAACCCACGGCAAATCGCTGAAGATTTGATCGCGAATATGGATTTAGCTTCCGCTTCTATTGAAAGTGCGGAAATCGCTGGACCGGGCTTTATTAACTTTCGCCTGAACAAGAGCTACCTGTATGCAGTCATTGGACAAGTGCAGGAGCAGGGGGCAGATTATGGGCGTATACAGGAAGGTGCAGGCAAAAAGGTACAAATCGAGTTTGTCAGCGCCAATCCGACAGGTAGCCTTCACTTAGGTCATGCACGTGGTGCAGCCGTAGGGGATGCTCTCTGCAACGTGCTTGATTTTGCCGGATACAAAGTAACTCGTGAATACTACATTAATGATGCGGGCAACCAGATTTACAACATGAGCCGCTCTATTGAAGCGCGTTATTTGCAGGAGCTGGGACAGCCTGCGGAGATGCCGGAGGATGGTTACCATGGTGAGGATATCATCGGGTTTGCCAAGGAACTGGTGGCCGAAAAGGGCGATTCTCTGTTGTCCATGGAACCGGGAGATCGCGCTGCTTATTTCCGTGATTACGGTCTGGAAAAGGAACTGAACAAGATCAAGCGCGATCTGGAGCTGTTCCGTGTACCTTTTGACTCTTGGTTCAGCGAAACATCGTTGTATGAAAACGGTGAAGTGCTTAAAGCGCTGAATGAGCTGCGTGACCGTGAGGAGATTTACGAGAAGGACGGAGCTACATGGCTGAATACGACCAAGTACGGCGACGATAAAGACCGTGTCTTGATCAAAAATGACGGTACATACACGTACCTGACCCCGGATATCGCTTACCATCGCGATAAATATGCTCGTGGGTATGACACGATCATCAACATCTGGGGAGCGGATCACCACGGCTACATTCCACGGATGAAGGCAGCAATGGAGGCACTGGGCAATGATCCAGATAAGCTTAAAGTGCTGATTGCCCAAATGGTCAGCTTGTTCCAAAATGGGGAAAAAGTAAAAATGTCCAAACGTACTGGCAAGGCCGTGACGATGGAAGATTTGATGGAAGAAGTGGGTGTAGACGCGATCCGTTACTTCTTTACTATGCGCAGCATGGATTCACACCTGGATTTTGACATGGATTTGGCGATTTCCACCTCCAATGAGAATCCGGTATTCTATGTGCAATATGCGCACGCACGTGCATGCAGCGTATATCGTCAAGCCGAAGAGCAAGGGATTGCTGTGCTGCCGTTGGCAGAAGTTGACTTGTCCAAGCTGACGGCTGAGCATGAATACGATTTGCTACGCAAAATTGGCGAGCTGCCGGAGGAAGTATCGGTGGCGGCTGCAAACTTTGCACCACACCGTATGATTCGCTATGTCTATGAGCTGGCTTCATTGTTCCACAGCTACTATAAAGCAGAGCGCGTCATCACAGAGGATGCCGCTCAAACGCAGGCACGCTTGGCGTTGTTTGGTGCGGTGCGCACGACCATTGCCAACGTACTGAAGCTGGTGGGCGTGTCTGCACCAGAACGTATGTAAGCAAGCAACTTTAACATCATGACCTTGTAGTCATATTTATAATAATAAAAGGAACCGTTCGTATCACCCTCAACAGGGTGGCGCTTCGGTTCCTTTTTATGTTTGATTAGCTTAGTAGCGTTCCAGTACCAAATTCGTTTTCAGAGAATCGGCAGGAACCAGCCATCCTTTGGATTGCAGCAAGTTCATCAGCTTGGTGCGGTTGCTGGCGGCAACACTGTAATCCGAGGTTTTGAAGGAGATTTCGATAATATGATCTGTACCTGATCCGTTTGCGCTGCGAATAGGCCATATTTCAACGTCGGTATCCAATCCCTGAAAGCTACCCTCATATTTACTGACCTGTACAGGACCGCGTACTCTGGAGTTTGCCAAGGATTGTTTGCCCCAGTTGCTGTTTTTCCAGTTTTGCAGCTTGCCCGGAAGATTATCCTGCAATTGTTTTAATGCTTGATCTGGGGAGGGCAGAGCTAATCCTTTGGAGGCGTTTGTTTTTTTATCATTGGAAAAGCTTAGTGTTTGCTTGCTATATCCCCAATCCACCTCAGCCTCATAATTATCATCAGATGCGCTGAACCCTTCTTTATTCGCTTGGGTGAGCGCTGCGTCGATATTTCCGTTTGTGACCGTATAACGCTTTTTGTAGGTTAATTCATAATTTTTTTTGTCCTCTTTTTTGCGAAATCTCACGTTCCAGCCCTCGTCATTTAATTGCAATGAATTTGTATCAAAATACTCGACGCTCAATCGTTGCGCATCGTCGCTAATTTGAAACTCGTCCACGATGCCACTTTTTAATGAGCCATCCGCATTGAGCACCTGAGCCGTATCCAGTAGCAGCTTAACCTCATAGCTTGGTGTGGCATTGGCGGCGGCTTGTACCGGTTCTGCTCCTTTCCATCCTGTTACGAGCAGCACTGCACTCAGAGTTACTACCGACATCAATCTGGTGATACGAAGACCTGTTTTCATTTCATCCTCTCCTGTTCGTCCGAATAGGTTACACGCTACACTTTACGGGTGTATTGTCAGTCGTATGTCAAAGCAAGAGGGTACTCCGGTAAAAAAATTACATAATTTCTATATGACAGGTAAGATTTAATCTTGGTTCCATGATAAATATTCGGTGAATCTGTGAATGAGCGCCGAACGATGGCGGTCTTTGTTGCTGACCATATAGATGTACCGCTCAACAGACTGCCCCGGAATAGGTCTTACAACCAGTAAGCCCCGCTCAACCTCTGACTGTACGGCAATGCGAGAGACAAAGGAGATGTGCTCTCCCAGCATAACCGCCTGTTTGATGGCTTCCAGTGAATCCAACTCCAGATAGGAAGGAAGTCGCCGACTCCCACGCTCCAGCCATTTGTCGGTCACGTGGCGTGTGCTGGAATCCTTGCCATGTAATACGAAGGAGGAAGAAGCGATACGTTCGGGCGTCAGATCGATTTCGGTGGCGAGCGGATGAGTGGGTGAGCAGATGAGCATCAGCTCATCTTCGCCCAAGGATTCGGAGAGTAGCGTTGGGGATTGAAACGGCTCTGCCGAAATGATGCCAAGGTCAATTTCGTGACGAGCGAGCATGTCCTTGATCACGGGCGCTGTTTTCACGGACAAGGCGATGTGAATGCCCGGATGCTCACGGGCAAAGCGGTGCAGCACAGCAGGAAGCAAGTAGGTAGCGGGTACATAGCTTGCGCCAATACGTATACTTCCCCGCTGGAGCGTATCGAACTCGCGGACGACTCGCTCAGCTTCAGCAGCCAGTGCATTAATTTTGGTGGCATAGTGCAGCAACGCATTTCCAGCATCCGTCAGGATGATTTTGCCCATACGTGTGTCAAACAGTTTTACTCCAAATTCACGCTCCAGATTTTTCATATGAAAAGTAACGGTGGGTTGTTTTAGGCCAAGAAGCTCGGCGACCGTAGTAATTTTATGGTGCTTATTCAGCAACTCTACAATATGTAACTTTAAAAGACTTAAGTTCACTTAGAATGCCTCGCTTTCAGGTTAATCAAACAATCATGCCTATTTCTATGGGTGTCAGCATCAATCCCCTCTATATAGATTAAATCTATGAGTGTTAACACAATTCATTGAAATAATTAATTTTGTTTTAACTTTCCAATAACACAAGTTGCGAATTCAAGTTTTACACTGGGGTCAGTCAGAAGAACAGGCAGGTAATGCGATGAATCAGGATCTATATATTCACGGAGTAAGTAAAACCTTCAGCCAAATAACAGCGCTGCATGAGACGAATCTGGTAGTACGACGGGGCAAATTCACAACACTGCTCGGACCATCCGGCTGTGGGAAAACAACGCTCTTGCGCTTGATTGCTGGTCTGGAGACACCGGATACCGGCACAATCACGATGGGAGAGGAGATTCTTTTTTCGGCTGAACGCAAAAAGGATATTCCCGCACATCTTCGCCACTTTGGTATGGTTTTTCAGGATTTCGCTCTGTGGCCGCATATGACGGTGTTTGAAAATGTGGCCTTCGGCCTGCGTGCGGGCAAGCGGGGGAAAGGGTTCGCCAGCGCCCGAGACAAGGAACTGCGGACAGTGGTGCTGGAGGCGCTCGACATGGTCAGATTGTCAGGGATGGAGGATCGGTATCCTCATCAGCTGTCCGGTGGTCAGCAGCAGCGGGTTGCCTTTGCAAGAGCGGTTGCTATCCGGCCTCGACTTGTTTTGTTCGACGAGCCGCTCAGTGCGCTGGATGCAGTGCTACGGGAGGAGATGCGCATTGAGATGCTATCGCTTGTGCGAGATCTGGGGCTGACCGCCCTATATGTCACCCATGATCAGATCGAAGCCATGTCAATGTCTGATGAAGTGGTTGTTATGAAAAATGGACATATTTTGCAGACCGGAACACCAGAGGTGATCTACGGTTCCCCAGCTCATCCAGAGGTGGCGAGGTTTATCGGCAAATCCAACTGGCTGGAGTCGGAACGAACGCTATTTCGTCCTGAACATGTTCGTTGGGAACAGGAGCAAGCGGATCAGCACGCTTTTACAGTAGAGATCCTGCATGTCAGCTATGTCGGCGATCGTTATGAAATCCGTATACTAGCCGAGAACGGCGAGCAATGGACTGCATATCATTCCATCCGCTTGCCCATAGGTCAACAAATGCACATTTGGGTATCACCGCAACACATCCACCAACTTGAAGCATAGGGAAAAGGGGTATATAAGATGATGAATAGGCATGTTTTTCGTACAGGATGGAGAAAAGGGACGATGCTCGCATTAACCTTGACTTTTGGACTCGCTGTGGCGGGTTGCGGAACAGCAACGCCATCCAAGGATGGGGCGCCAGCTAATGGATCAGCAGGACAAGCAGGGGCGGCGTCCACTGATCAGAAGCTGGTGGTCTATAGCGCAGGCCCAGATGGACTGGCGAAAAAGCTGGTAGCAGGGTATGAGGCGCAGAGCGGAGTTAAGGTAGAGTTGTTCCAGGGAACGACAGGAAAAATTTTGGCCCGCATGGAAGCTGAGAAGACGAATCCGGTAGCGGACGTGGTTGTGCTGGCATCGCTTCCGTCTGTACAAGGCTTGAAAAAGGAAGGACTCACGCTGCCTTACCCGGATGCCAAGAACGCAGACAAGCTAAATCCAGACTGGTCCGATAAGGAAGGCAACTACTTCAGTACCAGTGCCTCTGCTCTGGGCATTGCGTATAACACGAAGCTGGTGAAAACACCACCCACTTCATGGGCTGATTTGGCGAAGCCTGAGTACAAGGATCAGGTTAATATTCCCGATCCATCCCTGTCCGGCTCAGCGTTGGATTTTATGACAGGCTATCTGAGCGCCAAGGGCGATGGAGGCTGGACGTTGTTCGAGCAGTACAAGGCTAACGGTGTTGCTATGGCTGGTGCCAATCAGGAAGCGCTGGACCCCGTGATTACCGGAGCTAAAGGTATAGTCGTCGCTGCGGTCGATTACATGACCTACAAGGCTAAAGCCAAAGGCGAGCCGATTGACATCGTCTATCCGACAGAGGGAACAGTCATCAGCCCACGTCCTGCTGCAATCCTCAAGTCAACGCAGCATGAGCAGAATGCCAAGGCATTTATTGACTATCTGTTGTCGGACGACGCACAGAAACTAGTTGCTGATGCCTCCTTACTCCCGGGCCGCACGGATATCAAAGCTGACAAGCGTGCCAATCTGGACGAGATCCCATTGCTGAAGACCAATTGGGAATGGATGGGCGAGCACGGATCAGACGTGACAGAGAAGTTCACGCAAATGTTCAAATAAGCCGATGGGAGGCTTATCCGTTAAACACATCAGAGCCTGGGGTCTGGCGCTGGCTCTGATCGCGCTTCTTTTCCTGATTGTGCTGCCGTTGCTGCAAATCTTTATCCAAAGCGTGTATGTTGATGAAAAATTTCAGTGGGATGCACCTTTTCGAACGTTAGCTGCTTCACCATTTGCGGGAGTGCTATTCAGCTCGATTTGGCTAGGCATCTGTGTGATTGCAGGAACGACGGTACTTGCACTTCCGCTAGCCTGGATCATGTCCAACACTCGTCTTGCACACTGGCGCTGGTTGGATGTCGTGCTGCTGATTCCGTTTATGACCCCGCCCTATATCGGGTCCATGGGCTGGATTCTGTTTATGCAAAAAAACGGATATCTGGAGCAGTTGTTCCCGGGCCTACATTTCTTAACACCGTCCTTCTTCAGCCTTGGTGGAATGGTGATGATCATGAGCCTGCATCTGTTTCCATTCCTGTACCTGCTGCTGCGCGGGGCGCTGGTGAGGATTGGCGGGAGCCTGGAGGAGGCGGGTGCTGTAATGGGCGGCGGCTTTCTGTACAGGTTCCGTCGAATCATTTTACCGCTGCTGCTTTCAGCTTACGGAATGGGTGCGTTGCTCATTTTCGTTAAAACGATTGCCGAGTTTGGCACCCCCGCTACCTTTGGGCGACGTATCGGGTATGAGGTCATGACTTCGGAAATTCACAAATATATTTCCAGCTGGCCCATAGACTTTGGCAAAGCGACTTCAATGGCCTCGGTGCTGTTAACCGCCTGCCTGCTCATGTGGTATGCGCAATCGGTGATCAATCGAAAGTTTACGTACAGGCTGGTAGGTGGTAAAGGTTCGCGTCCGTCCCGTCTCCGTATATCAGGCTGGACTACGGGGCTGAGTGTTGCATTCATTCTATTGTTGCTCATTGCGTCCATTGGCATTCCTTATTTTTCAATTCTTTCAGCCTCGACGATGAAGTTGAGAGGAATGGGGCTTGCCTGGGGTAATTTGACGCTGGACTCTTACAAGGAACTGCTGTCCTGGGGCTCAGAGAGCATGGAGGCGCTCCTGAACAGCGTATTTCTCTCTTTGGGCGCATCGACGCTTGCTGTGGTGCTGGGCACTTGGTTTGCGCTTGTCATTGGCGGCTCACGCACAAGAATCCAACGGACGGTTGATGCATTTAGCTTGCTTCCGAATACGGTGCCGGGAATTATTATGGTGGTCGGCCTGATTTTATGGTGGAACTCACCATGGATGCCGATCCCGTTGTATAACACATACGGCATGGTCATTCTGACGTATGTTATCTTGTTTGTTCCTTATACGGTGCAGTATGTCAAAAGCGCCTTTACACAGGTAGACACCGGCCTTTTTCAGGCGGGACAGGTATTTGGCGGGCGACCGTCTTATATATTCCGCCGGATTGTATTGCCGCTGATTGTACCGGGAATGCTCGCTGGTTGGATGATGACATTTACCATCGCTTCACGCGAATTGGTAGGATCGTTGCTGATTTTGCCGCCATCCGTCCAGACGTCAGCAACCTACATATTTGCACAATTTGAGCAGGGACAGGTGTCACTTGGGATGGCGATGGCCGTCATAACGGTCGGAATGACCACACTGCTGCTGATCTTAATGGAAAGCTTAAACTCGCAAAGAAAGTGGAAATGATCATGACCAAGCTTAGGATTTGGGGAGGAGCGGGCGAACATGGCCGCTCCTGCTATGTTTTTGAAGGAAAGCAGCATCGCGTCATGTTGGATTGTGGTGTGAAAAAGGAAGGAACCGGACAATATCCGGTTTTTCCGCCGCAAAATGCGGAGGGACTGACCACTGTATTGCTGTCTCATGCACATGAGGATCATTCCATGGCACTCCCCTTACTGTACAAGTATGGATACCAGGGGGAGGTCTGGACGACCAAGGCCACTGCTGAGCAGTTAGGCTCCTATTTTCGCTCCTGGCATACTTATGTTGAATCGAGAGGAGCAGAACTGCCATACGACGAACAGGATATCCAATCTATTGCTTATCGCTATCTAGAAGATGAGGCGCCAGCAGGAGAGTGGCTTGAGGCTTGTCCGGATGTGAGAATCATGTGGGGACGCAGTGGACATTTGGCTGGTGCAGTGTGGTATGTGGTAGAGATGGAAGGGAAGCGGTTGTTTTTTTCTGGAGATTACAGCCGCGAATCTGAGCTTCTTGCTGCCGATGCGCCAGACTTGGGTGTTGGAGAGGGGCTGCATGACCTGCCTGAATGGAAGTCAGAGCCCAATCTAGCGGACATATCCATTATGGACAATGCCTATGGCATGGATATAGACCCGCAGCCTGTTAAGCTGGAGCGGCTGAGGGTCGAGATGAAGCGGATATTATGGTCTGGTGGTCATGTGTTGTTGCCGGTGCCTGCTTTTGGCAGAGGACAGGACTTGATCGTGTGGGCCAGCGAGCAATTCCCTGAACAGGCAATGATTGTAGAGCACGACATATGGCAGGGATTGAAACAGTTAAACCGCTGGAAAGAATGGCTGCGTTCGGAAGCTCCAGCGCGAATAAAACAGGTGCTAAACAGTGACAGGATCTTCGTGCCTCGTGATGCTGCGGAACGAGTGAGTCTGCTGGAACAGAACCCAACGGCTATTATCATAACAAGAGACGGCATGATGGATTCCCCACAGGCGCGCTGGTACTATCAGTATCTATCGGATAACCGCAACATGGGGGAGGGTAATGATAGCGGAGAAAGAATTAGCAACAGTGTTATATTGACCGGGCATGCTCCACATGGTTCTTTTGGCAAACATCTGTTGGAACGTGCGGATGAAAATAACAACTGTGTAGCTCGGCATTTAATTTATAAGGTGCATCAGGGATTATCAGACGTGCGGCAAATGTTGAAGGAGTTGCCTAGCAAACAGGTTGTACTCGTTCATGCGCCAAAGCTGCAGACCGACCTAGTACGAGATGAGTTGATAAGAGAAGGGAATAGTAGGTATGAAGGTCCTGCCAGAGAAGTTCATTCTCTGGAGCCGGGAGCCATACTGGAGGTTTAGCATCACAACATGATTCACTTTGTGCCCTCCTGCATCAATCGAAAGGCATCGACTTCTCCAAGTTTGGTGGAGATAGAGCTACGTCCAGCGCTTTTACGAAGGCGTAGCGGTGTGGCGGTACGCTTAAGCAGCGCTTTGATTTCTCCAGGCTCCAGTTCCGGTCTCAGAGAAAGGAGAAGTGCGATGCTTCCGGTCACATGGGAAGTAGCCATAGAGGTACCGCTCATTTCGTGATGTTTGCCATGGATCCAGGAGGATGTGATCTTTTCGCCAGGTGCGTACACGTCTACAAATTGTCCTCGGTTGCTGAAAGGTGCAATGCGTCTGTATTTGTCAGTAGCCCCCACTGAAATCGTCTGGGAATAGCGGGCTGGATAGTCAATACTTCGGCGCTTGCCCTCATTTCCCGAGGACGCTACAATCACGATGCCGTTATGATATGCTTTATTCACCATATCAAGCAGTGCCTTGCTGCGCGACTTCATACCAAAGCTCATATTGATGATATCGACACGATTTAATACACACCAGTCGATACCAAGGATGATATCGGAGACGTAGGCGGCTCCATTATGATCAAATGCTTTTACGGGATGAATTAAAGCCCGTGGTGCTACACCGACCATACCTTCGTCATAGTTGGACGCCGCGATAGTTCCAGCAATATGAGTACCATGGCCGTTATCGTCATAGGGTAACATGGTTCGGTTAAGTAAATTAATACCTCTGGCGAGAGAATGACGAAGATCAGGATGTTGAAAATCCGCTCCTGTGTCGATCACACCGATTCTGACCCGATTCCCTGTCGAGGAAGGCCAAGCCTTGTATGCACGTACCTGTTTGACTCCCCATGGCATGGAAAGGTTCTTTTCTGCTTTTGGTATATGAGCAGTTTCAGCGTGGACCTTCATGCGGGTATCTTCTTCAACGGTGACACCGTTGTGATATTTGCCCAGCCTGTCTCCCCCTGAAAGCGGAGCGATTAAAGCACGGATTAGTCGGGCCGGTTGTACTTGCCGTAATCCCGCAAGCTCGGGTTTCAGCTTCCTGAGATAGGACAGGCATTCCCGATATTGTTGAGGCTTATCGAACGTGATGATCTGTTTGTTCCGTCCACTGCCGGACGGCTCCGAAATACCCTCATGCAAACGCTGCAAAAAATCCGGATAGTCCATTTGAGACGGTCCCCCTCCGATGAGCCATGCTGAGGTATTGTATGAGCAAGCGTCAGCTGCGGCATGGGAAACTTGCCCCTTTTTTTGGGAAATAGGCCTGCTTGTCGTGTCAAAGTGGCCGTGGACACATACGATACATGGAGGGCATAAGCTCTTGTGCAACAACTTTGGGGGGTTCTCCCGGAGCGGGTACAGTCGAAGACGGGGGGGACCCCGTCTTTTTACGTGTGCCGTCTTGTTTAGAGGGATATTCCTGGAAATTATGACGATACCCATCTTTAACTTGCAATTTGCTTCCAAATAGGTTTTACTTAGTTTTGATAATGGATATGTTAGTATTGCATGTATCGTGTATGCTCTGAAACATGTTCTTGTGAATTACGTGTGAGAGGAAGTGTCCCTAGGTGAGTACCCCACTCAACTTGAAGATTGACCCGGAGAAAGTCCACGAGACTCCAATGGTGGACTTGGCATTTATGGTATTGAAAGCAGCCAATACTCCGTATTATTACCGTGACCTGATGAAGGAAGTCGCCAAATTGCGCGGCTTGTCCGACGAAGAAATTAATGACGTTATTGCTCAGCTATATACTGAAATCAACATTGACGGGCGTTTTGCCTGTGTCGGTACGAATCTGTGGGGCTTGAAACGTTGGTATCCGGTAGATAAATCCGAAGATGCTCTGACAGGCGCCAAACGTCCTCGTATTATTAACGACGAAGACGATGATGATGAAGATGACTATCATGAGGAAGAAGAAACATACAACTCTGATGACGACTTCGATGCAGATAGCGAAGACGAGGATGGCGAAGACGAGCTGTTCGACGGAGAAGAAGATGATGATAGTGATGAAGACGTGGTTATAGACGATGAAGACCTCAGTGATGAGGAAGATTCAGAAGATGAAAATGACGATGAGTCGACGGAAGACGACGATTCGCTTCGTTAGGAACAGGCTGCAAGGGGAGATGCGTTCTCCCCTTTTTCATGACCGTTTTCTTGAAAACCTCTTCTGATTTAAAGCTTTCAGGTGGATTCTCTCCAATCTGGTTCAATGGACAAATTAACACAGATAACTTCCTTGACAGCGGATTGGACACGGGGTAAACTATTGCTTGGGCTTATGATTGATTCACTTATATGTTTGCTTTTTGTATAAAAGTGCCCCGTACTACGGGAGTGCTTTTTTGTTTTTTATAGGGGTGTTTTCACTCATGAAAGAGGGCTAAGGGCGGCGGACATGGAAAATGATTCCGCTGCCTTCTTCATGGATGATAATCCGTACAAACGGGTTACGATAACATCATAATGTCGCCTGAATTTTGCATCTTATCTAGGAGGGTTTTGAACAGTGACAAAGTATATTTTTGTGACAGGCGGGGTTGTGTCTTCCTTGGGCAAAGGGATTACGGCAGCTTCACTGGGGAGGCTTTTGAAGAACAGGGGACTGAAGGTAACGATTCAAAAATTTGATCCTTACCTGAATGTCGATCCGGGTACGATGAGTCCTTACCAGCACGGTGAAGTGTTTGTAACGGATGATGGTGCGGAAACGGACCTTGACTTGGGACACTATGAGCGCTTTATTGATATTAATCTGTCCAAGAACAGCAATGTCACAACAGGCAAGGTATATTCCAGCGTAATCAGCAAAGAGCGTCGCGGAGAATATTTGGGCGGTACGGTACAGGTTATCCCTCATATTACGAACGAAATCAAGGAGCGCGTGTACCGTGCAGGCCGTGAAGCGGGTTCGGACGTAATTATTACAGAAATCGGCGGTACTGTGGGCGATATTGAAAGCTTGCCATTTTTGGAAGCTATTCGTCAGCTCAAAAGCGAAGTTGGGCGCGAGAATGTGATGTACATTCACGTAACGCTCATTCCTTATATTAAAGCTGCTGGTGAAGTTAAAACCAAACCAACTCAGCACAGTGTAAAAGAATTGCGCAGTATCGGTATCCAACCGAATGTCATTGTTTGCCGTACAGAGCATGAACTGTCCTCCGATATGAAGGCTAAAATTGCATTGTTCTGCGATATTGATGCGAATGCAGTGGTAGAATGCCGCGATGCTTCAACCCTCTACGAGGTTCCGTTGAACCTGCGTGAAGAAGGCTTGGACGAAATCGTAGTCAACCATCTCAAGCTGACAACACCTGCACCAGATATGACCGAATGGGAAGGGTTAGTTGATCGAATCAGCAAGCTGGATAAAACGGTTGAGATTGCTATTGTTGGTAAATATGTTGCATTACATGATGCGTATTTAAGTGTGGTTGAATCACTTTCCCACGCTGGATTTGATGCGAATGCAGACGTGAAAATCCGTTGGGTGAACGCTGAAGAAGTGACGGACGAGAACGTAGCTGACATGCTGGGCGGCATTGGCGGCATTCTCGTACCGGGTGGCTTCGGCGATCGCGGAATTGAAGGCAAAATTAGTACCATCCGTTATGCACGGGAGCAAAAAATTCCGTTCTTCGGCATTTGTCTGGGTATGCAGGTATCTGTCATTGAGGTTGCCCGTTCCCTGGCTGGTCTCGAAGGAGCCAACAGCTCGGAAATTAACCCGGCTACGGATTATCCTGTCATTGACTTGCTTCCTGACCAAAAAGACATCGAAGATTTGGGCGGTACGATGCGTCTTGGCTTGTATCCATGCAAACTGGCGGAAGGTTCCCTGGCTTCGGCTTGCTACAACGACGAGCTGGTGTACGAAAGACACCGTCATCGGTACGAATTCAATAACGAATATCGTGAAGTTATTGAAAAAGCCGGTCTTCGCATTTCCGGTACTTCACCGGATGGGCGCTTGGTGGAAATTGTGGAGCTCCCTGAGCATCCGTGGTTCCTGGCGGTACAGTTCCATCCAGAATTTACTTCCCGTCCGAATCGTCCACAGCCTTTGTTCCGTGAATTTGTAAAGGCAGCATTGCAGCTTCAAGGTTAATGCTACGGCTTGAAAGACCTCCTCAGGGAGGTCTTTTTTTATCCCATGCTTCCTGATTATGAAAGAATATTCCACAATTATGTATTAGAGAAGGATTTTCTTTTTGCAGGAGCGAATATAGTTTTAGGTATGGGACGGATATTGTACGTCATCGGACGCTGTTATGGCAATAGCTGCATGATCCTCGTTTTAAGATCTTAGGAGGTTAAAACATTGGAAAAGAAGAAAGTATTAATCGTCGATGACCAGAATGGAATACGGATTTTACTGATGGAAGTGTTCGGAAGTGAGGGTTATGAGACCTTTCAGGCGGCGAACGGGAAAATTGCACTTGAAATTGTTGAGAAGGAACCGCCTGATCTGGTTCTGTTCGATATGAAAATTCCAGGTATGGACGGACTCGAAATTCTGAAGCATCTAAAAACCATGAATCCTGATATCAAGGTTATTATGATGACAGCATATGGAGAGCTGGACATGATTAAAGAGGCGACGGAACTAGGTGCGCTAATGCATTTTACCAAGCCCTTTGATATTGACGAAATGCGGATTGCTGTGAACAAACAACTCAGAGGTGACTAGGTGAGTCACTGTGGTTGAGAACTCTGTTAACACAACAGGGTTTTTTGTTTGTGATTATGGGAAATACTGAAAGTAAATCCTCTCCTTATACAATTCTATGGAAAAACGGCGTCCTGGGCGTGATTTTTGTATGTGTTGATATGCAAAAGCTTGTTTAGTATTTAACATGGGTTGTGGTATAATAAGCCCGTATGTGATGTCGGCTAAAATATAGACAAACCCAAACACCTTTAGGAGGACTGTAACCATGCCATTGGTATCTATGAAAGACATGTTGAACAAAGCACTCGAAGGAAAATATGCAGTAGGTCAATACAACATTAATAACCTGGAGTGGACTCAAGCTATTTTGGGCGCTGCTGAAGAAGAAAAATCCCCAGTAATCTTGGGCGTTTCTGAAGGCGCAGCACGTCACATGGGCGGATTCTACACTGTAGTTAAAATGGTAGAAGGTCTTATTCATGACATGAAAATCACCGTTCCGGTTGCGATCCATTTGGACCACGGTTCCAGCTTTGAAAAATGTAAAGAAGCTATCGACGCTGGTTTCACATCCGTTATGATTGACGATTCCCACAGCCCGATCGATACAAACATTGCTACAACGAAAAAAGTGGTTGAATATGCTCATTCCAAAGGCGTTTCTGTTGAAGCTGAAGTTGGAATGGTTGGCGGTCAAGAGGATGATGTTGTCGGCGACGTAATGTACGCTAAGTTGGACGACTGTCTGCGTATCGTTAACGAAACGGGTATCGATACACTGGCACCTGCACTGGGTTCCGTACACGGACCTTACAAAGGCGAGCCAAACCTTGGATTCAAAGAAATGGAAGAGATCTGTAATGCAATCAAACTTCCACTCGTTCTGCACGGTGGTACTGGTATCCCAACACATGACATTAAAAAAGCAATCTCCCTGGGAACTTCCAAAATCAATGTAAACACTGAGAACCAAATCGTATTTGCGAAAGTGGTTCGTGAAGTGCTTGCTGAGAAACCGGATGCTTATGACCCACGTACATTCATCGCTCCAGGTCGTGAAGCGATTAAACAAACCGTTATCGGTAAAATTCGTGAGTTCGGTTCCAACAACAAAGCGTAATAATGAATCAACCTGGTCGTGCGTCTGCACAGGCTAGATGTATTTCTTAGTTGTAGCTGTAATTCTGCTGCACAAAATATTTAATTCTGTACAGTTGAATAGTTTGGTATGGAAAGCACACCGCTTAGCCGGTGTCTTTCCATTTTCACCACTAAAAAAGTTAAAAGTTTATGATTTGAGATTATTGTTTGACCGACTGCAAAACACGTAGGGGGACCCTCAAGCTTATGGAAAAATTGATGATCACCGGTGGACGGCCGCTTCAAGGTACAGTTTCCATCAGCGGTGCCAAAAACAGTGCCATCGCCTTGATTCCCGCAGCCATTCTGGCAGAGTCGGAAGTCATTTTGGACAATTTGCCACTGTTGAGTGATGTGGCGGTGTATTCCGAAATACTGGAGGAACTTGGTGCAACGGTTACCTGGGAAGGTAGCCAGATGAAAATAGATCCTTCCTCTATTAAATCCATTCCTATGCCGAATGGGCCTGTTAAGAAATTACGAGCCTCTTATTATATGATGGGAGCCATGCTGGGCAGATTCAAGGAAGCGATCATCGGTTTGCCAGGAGGGTGCAATTTCGAACCCCGGCCCATTGATCAGCATATCAAAGGTTTCGAAGCGCTGGGTGCCACGGTAACGAACGAGCACGGCGCTATTCATTTGCACGCCAAAGAACTGCGCGGAACCAAGATTTATTTGGATGTTAGCAGCGTAGGCGCTACCATTAATATTATGCTGGCGGCTGCACGTGCCAAAGGCGCCACAATTATCGAAAATGCGGCTAAAGAGCCTGAGATTATAGATGTAGCAACCCTTTTAAACTCGATGGGGGCCATTATTAAAGGTGCCGGTACGGAAACGATTCGAATTGAAGGTGTGTCGGAGCTGCATGGCTGCCGTCATTCCATCATACCTGACCGTATACAAGCGGGCACATATATGATTGCTGCTGCGGCAACCCGTGGAAATGTATTGATTGACAACGTAATCCCCAAACATATGGAGGCTCTCACTGCAAAAATGCAGGAAATGGGCATTGGCATTGAGGAATATGATGAAAGTATTCGCGTACTGGGTGCACCTTCCTATGAACATGTCGACGTTAAAGCCTTGATATACCCCGGATTCGCCACAGACTTACAATCTCCCATGACTAGCTTGCTTACCCAAGCGCAGGGTGTCAGTGTATTGAGCGATTTTGTGTACAGCAATCGTTTTAAGCACGTCCCTGAGCTGGTGCGTATGGGGGCTAAAATTCGCGTAGAGGGTCGGTCTGCCATTATAGAGGGTGGTCAGCTGAATGCAGCTAAAGTAAAAGCGGCAGATCTGCGCGCTGGAGCGGCCCTTGTCATTGCTGGACTTACAGTAAGCGAAGGCGTAACCGAGGTGACGGGTGTTGAGTACATTGACCGTGGTTATGATCACCTTGTCTCCAACCTGCGTCTTTTGGGCGCGGATGTATGGCGGCAAACTGAATAATTAAACCATGCAGTTTTTTCGAACTCCGTGAACGAAAGCAATAGAACGGGCAACACCTATGCAGCCGCTGCTTGATACAAGATTGTGGTTCATACCTAACAATCTTTTATCGGAAAACCGGAATAATTCGGTATAATTCAGGCAGATGGCTGCATAACTTTATTTGTTTTGGTTAAAATTATGTTAATGGTGTTTATGATATCATTGTCTATCATTTAGATGTATGAATGGACTTAATAATTGAATAGGTGGTTATTATATGGATCTGCAAATTTCCGATCTGGAAGAAATGAAGCTGACCGACCTGTACAAGCTGGCCAAGCAATACCAGATCCCGTACTACGGAACGCTCAAAAAGAAAGAATTAATTTTCGCCATCCTGCGTGCACAAGCTGAGAAGAGCGGATTGATGTTTATGCAGGGGGTTCTGGAAATACTTCCTGAAGGTTACGGCTTTCTGAGGCCGATCAATTATCTCCCGAGTACCGAAGATATTTACATCTCTGCTTCACAAATCCGCAAGTTTGACTTGAGAACAGGCGATCTTGTTTCCGGTAAATGCCGAACGCCAAAAGAAAATGAACGATATTTTGGATTGCTTCAAGTTAACGCCGTCAATGGAAGAAGTCCTGAGCAAGCTGCTGAGCGGCTACATTTTCCTGCACTGACTCCACTGTATCCGCAAACCAAATTAGTCCTTGAAACTTCCCCCAACCATTTGTCTACGAGAATTATGGATGTACTGGCCCCTGTCGGACTTGGACAGCGCGGACTCATTGTAGCACCTCCCAAAGCTGGGAAGACGCTTCTCCTCAAAGAAATTGCCAATAGCATTTCTACCAACAATCCCGAGATCGAGCTTTTTGTCTTGTTGATTGATGAACGCCCCGAAGAAGTGACCGACATGCAGCGTTCTGTAAAAGGTGAAGTTGTGGCCTCTACATTTGACGAACTTCCTGAAAATCACATCAAAGTGGCAGAACTCGTGTTGGAGCGTGCGCTGCGTCTCGTAGAACATAAAAAGGATGTTGTCATCCTGCTGGATAGCATCACACGTTTGGCTCGTGCGTACAATCTCGTTATTCCTCCTTCTGGTCGTACTTTGAGCGGGGGTATTGATCCGGCGGCATTTCACCGTCCAAAACGATTTTTTGGTGCGGCTCGGAATGTGGAGGAAGGCGGTAGCTTGACGATTCTTGCTACAGCGCTGATTGATACAGGATCACGCATGGATGATATCATTTATGAAGAGTTTAAAGGTACAGGCAACATGGAGTTGCATTTGGACCGCAAGTTGGCAGAACGTCGTATCTTTCCTGCGATTGATATTCGTCGTTCCGGCACACGTCGTGAGGAAGTGTTGTTGAATAAGGAAGAATTAGATACCATCTGGGCCATTCGTAAAAATATGACGGAAAGCCATGATTTTGTGGAAGGCTTCCTCAAAAAGCTGCGTAATAGCAAAACCAACGCTGAATTTTTGGCTTCGTTTGACTCGACGGCACCTTCTTCCGGTGGCTCGCAAAGCAGCTCTGGTGGCCAACAACGGAGAACTGCGCGTTCTACCACATCGTCAGTTCCAGCCACAACCAACTAAAACCCATTTATGTATTTTATCTGTTCCGTAAGTGCGCAGTCGTTATCATTCATTTTCTTAATGGCGACGGCTTAACGGAGCGAAAGGAGCTCCATAATGTATTTGGTGTATGCCGACGAAAAAGGCAATGTATATGATCATGCTTCTTTGTATGGGCTTGCCCGTAGTGCAGACATGATTGTTGAAATCATGGAGGATGAGCTTATTCCGTTACCGGAAGGAGCTACATTGGTAAGCCTGCCCAGCACTCGCCCGGTCGGTATGAACCCTGAAACAGGGGAAATGGTTTCTCTTCCCGGAGATATGCAAGCGGTAGGGGCTTTATTGCCGCAAGGTTTTACACGCTTGTGCCTGCCGGGATATGTGAAGACCGATAAGGAGTACAAACTTCCCTTGTTCGGTTATTCGGCTGTAGTTTGGAAAGACGGGGCATTTTATGTAACGGCAGAGCAGAGTGACAGTCCATCCAAGTGGAATCCAGAAAACTGTGACCGTCATCAAGTTAAATTGGGTGTGCAGCGGATGACGGAGCAATATCCCGAAAACCGGCTGTACCAACATTTGTCTAACTGTGCGCTGGGCTACGAATGTCTTACTTCCTCGAACACATTCCTGAATCGCTGGGAAGGAGGAGTTCCGGTATCTTATTCTTGTAATGCGGGTTGCTTTGGGTGTATATCTGAACAGCCGGATGACAGTGGTTTCGTATCTCCGCAGACAAGAATGAACTTCCGTCCCCGTGTCGAAGAAATTGTAGAAGTTATGCTGGAACATTTGAAGACACCGGAGTCCATCATTAGTTTTGGTCAAGGTTGCGAAGGCGAGCCTTCCACACAAGCCAAACTGATTATTGATTCGATCAAAGAGGTGCGTTCCATTACCGATATGGGATACATCAATATCAATACGAATGCGGGATTGAGCGATCATATCCGAGGAATCGTGGATGCGGGTCTTGATCTGATGCGCGTTAGTACCATTAGTGCACTGGACGATCATTACAATGCGTATTACAAGCCGCGCGGTTACACGTTGGCTAATGTGGAAAAATCACTTCGTTATGCTTCTGAGCGGGGAGTGTATACGTCGATTAACTATTTGATTTTTCCGGGTGTAACTGACCGAGAGGAAGAAATTGAGGCAATGATTGAATTTGCCAAACGTACTAAGCTCAAGCTGATTCAAATGCGTAATTTGAATATTGATCCTGAAAGCTATCTGGAGTTGATTCCACCTGCTCAAGGTGAGATCCTTGGCATGAAGCAAATGCTTGAGATTTATCGTGAGGAACTGCCTGATGTAGTCATCGGTTCTTACACTCATGTACCGCCGCAAGGGCAGGCACGTCCCAAATTTGCCAAGGCCTAAAACGGTCACACAGCAACTGAAATACACCTGTTTTACGCTGTTTCTGAATGTAGAAAAGAGTTGTTGAAACGCTCATATTCAAGTGCTATAATGTGAACATGTGTTCATACAACTCTGGACTGATAGGACGTTCAGGGCGGAAAGAGGTGAAAGTTCAATGCAACAAGCTATTCAACCAACATTTAACGTAACTACTGTCACTTGTGCTTGCGGAAATTCGTTTGAAACTGGTTCTGTGAAAGGATCTCTGCGTGTGGAGATTTGCTCCGCCTGCCACCCGTTCTTCACTGGCAAGCAGAAATTTATTGATGCTGGTGGACGCGTGGATCGTTTCAAAAAGAAATACGGTATCTAATGGATTACCGCAAGTTATAAAGTTATTAGAGCCTTCTGCGACTGCAGAGGGCTCTTTTTGTAATAATGTGTATTTGCTTTTTATGCGGCCTTAAGATATACTTATTTTCACCGTGCTAGATGGGGAGGTAGCGGTGCCCTGTAACTCGCAATCCGCTATAGCGAGGTTGAATTCCTGTTAGAGGTGTTGCTGATGTGAGGCTGGTCCCTGCGCACAATGTTGACGGCTGGGTCCTCCGCAATGAGTACTTGTGAACCTGGTCAGGTCCGGAAGGAAGCAGCCATAAGCAAGCCCACTCTTGTGCCGGAGGGTTGCCTAGCCCGAGTTGTTGTTCAGGATTGCCGCTCGGATCACAACGATCAATAACAGGTGCACGGTATATATTAGTAATTAGAACATCTTGGCAATCATTGCGAAGATGTTTTTTTGTGTTTTATAAATTGGAAGGTGTCTGGTTTAGATTCGGACGGGAGTATAGTATAATGAAGTGACCATGATTGGTCATGAAAGTGAATGGGAAAGAGGGTAACGCGCATTGGAACATATAGCGTTGTACCGTGCTTGGCGGCCGCAGGCTTTCAAAGACATGGTAGGACAACAGCATATTATCCAGACATTGCAGAATGCTATCCGCGAAAATCGCACGTCCCATGCCTACCTGTTCAGCGGTCCACGAGGAACAGGTAAGACGAGTGCGGCCAAAATTTTGGCCAAGGCAATCAACTGTGAGCATGGACCTGCGCCGGAACCTTGCAACGAATGCGAAGCCTGTAAACGGATCACGGCCGGAGCGGTCATGGATGTACAGGAGATTGATGCAGCCTCCAACCGGGGCGTTGAAGAGATTCGTGATTTGCGCGATAAAGTCAAATATGCGCCCACAGAAGTGCGGCACAAGGTTTATATCATTGATGAAGTGCACATGCTGACGACGGAAGCGTTCAATGCGCTGCTCAAGACGCTGGAAGAGCCGCCGCCACACGTGATGTTCATATTGGCTACGACTGAACCACATCGGATTCCGGCGACAATTATTTCACGTTGCCAGCGGTTTGACTTCCGCCGGGTATCGCTGGAAGAACAGACAGAGCGGCTTGACCTGATATGTCAACAGGAGAACATACAGGCTGATTCGGATGCACTGCAGTACATTGCGCGTCTTTCAGATGGCGGGATGCGAGATGCGGTTAGCGTTTTGGATCAGATATCCTCGTTTACAGATGGTCGGGTTACTTATCAGCAGGTGCTGGACATGACGGGAGGTATTGCGTCCGAGCAATTCGGTAAGCTTGCCTTAGCATTGCTGAAAGAAGATGTGGGAACGGTGCTCCAAATGATCGAGAACTTTATGCAGGAAGGTAAAAGTGCAGATAAGTGCATGGAGAATCTTCTGTACTATTTCCGAGATCTACTAATGATCAAGATGGTGCCTCAGGCGACCAAAATGACGGAGCGGGTGCTGGATCCAGAGCGATTTAAGGAAGTGGCAGATGCTTTTACCAAGGAGCAACTCTTTGCAATGATTGACACCCTTAATCGTTATCAGAGCGAGATGAAATATGCCGTTCAGCCCCAAACCTTGTTTGAGGTAGCTCTATTGAAGCTATGTAGTATTCCGGGGGAAGCAGGAGCTGTTGCTCAGCCGACCGTACAACGCTCTGGCGCTGCAGCTGATCAGGAAGATGTGGTTATGTTGAAGCGCCAGCTTGCTGAGCTGGAAAAGAAACTGGAGCGCGCGCTGCAAGGTGGATTGGGCGCTGGAGCGGGACAGGAAGCATCGTCGGGTGGTCGTCAGGCTTCCGGGGGGCGTGCCCCTGCTCCGCGGATTTCAGCGCCAGCCAAACTCCCTTCTCAGCTGGATCGCTATATCGCTGAGAAGTCGAGCGAAGCATTCGCAGCAGCGGGGCGTAAGTGGAGTCAGATTTTGCAAGGGGTAAAAGAGGCGAAAGTTACGGTTCATGCCTGGTTTATGGACGGTGAGCCAGTTTCTGTGTTAGAGGACAGTGTACTGGTCGCATTTAAGAACAATATTCATCGTGAAACTACCGAAAAGCCTGCCAATAAGCAGGTCATCGAGAAGGTATTGCATGAGCAGTTGGGTCATCCTTATCGTTTAGTAACGATGATGCAAAAGGATTGGAATGCTGCGATTGAAGGAGTTTCCGACCAGCCCGCCGAAGAATTGCAACTGGAGCAGGAGCATGATGCGCCGGGAAAGTCCAAGGAGCCCTGGATTGATGAAGCTATTCAGCTTTTCGGGGAAGATCTGGTAGTCATTAAAGATTAAAGCAAGTGTCTAGATGTATACTTCATTAAAGGAGATGATTGAAATGAACAATATGAACCAAATGATGAAGCAAGTAAAAAAAATGCAGGAACAAATGCTGAAAGCCCAAGAGGAACTTGGCGGAAAAGTAATCGAAGGAACTTCTGGCGGCGGTGTTGTGACTGTGGAGGTAAATGGACATAAAAAAGTGTTGTCCATCACGATCAAACCGGAAGCAGTAGATCCTGATGATGTAGAAATGTTGCAAGATCTTGTGCTGACTGCAGTCAATGATGCTTTGTCCAAAGCAGATGAACTGGCTAATGATGATATGGGTAAATTTACAGGCGGCATGAAAATTCCGGGCTTGTTCTAGTCTGCTGCATAAAGGAGAAACACGCTATTGTATTATCCGGAGCCGATTGCAAAGCTAATTGACGCTTTTACGCGCCTGCCGGGAGTAGGGCCAAAGACGGCTGCCCGGTTGGCTTTTCACGTACTGAAAATGAAGGAAGACGATGTGATTGACTTTGCCAAGGCGCTGGTCAATGTGAAACGTAATCTGCACTTCTGTTCAGTCTGCGGCAACATTACGGACACGGACCCTTGTCGGATCTGTCAGGATAAGACTAGGGATACTTCCGTCATTTGTGTTGTTCAGGATTCCAAGGATTTGGTGGCTATGGAGCGCACTAAGGAGTTTAATGGTTTTTACCATGTGCTTCACGGGGCGATATCTCCTATGGAGGGAATTGGTCCTGAGGATATTAAACTCAAGGAATTGCTGAACAGGCTCAGTGATGAACGCGTCAAGGAGCTGATTTTAGCTACGAACCCGAATATTGAAGGAGAGGCCACGGCCATGTACATTTCTCGGCTAGTGCGTCCTTTTGAAATCAAGGTTACTCGTATCGCTCACGGATTGCCAGTGGGTGGAGATTTGGAGTATGCCGACGAGGTTACCCTGTCCAAAGCATTGGAAGGCCGTAGAGAGCTCAATTAATAGGTGTATTTATAAGTTATAAATAGGGAGTCTGAAATGTCCTTTAGGCATTCTTGACTCACTTGGGGGAGCCGCTACGGCTCCTTTTTTTATTTGCGGCGATAGATGGCGGTATAGATCGTTCCTGGTTCTAAGTTTGTCCTTTGTTCAATAAGTATGAATAAGGTAGTCTTGCAGACTGTGCACATAATTCAGCTTGTGAGGAGGATGAACGGATGTGGGAACGGATGAAACAAAATTTCCGTCGTCAGGAGAATGGCAAATCAGAAGCGGAGTATCGCCAAGAGTTGTTTGCCCAGATTCGGGCTTCGCATGCGGAATGGTTAAGAGCGCATCGTTTATTTCATGAAGCTACGGGTAAGGATGAGATCGACTACGCTATATTTGTTCTAGAAGCTGCAGAACGTAAATATCAGATACATTTAAAAAGCGCGAAGCAACAAGGCCTACATCGTTTCCATCTACCTGCAGATGAACCTGGGTATGCCAATGATACGGATCGTGTTCACAAACGGAGAGCTGAATGAAAGGGGCGGTCTGGCTTGTTCTGATTGCCTGTGTCGGAATGTTGCTATTTCTAATCTTAAAAAAACGTTTGGGTATCGGCTGGCTTGTAGTTTTCGGTGCGCATATGGGCCTGGCAGCCATCGCATTGTATGTTATCAATTATTCAGGGTGGATCACACAGGTGTACATCCCGATTAATCCAGTGACAATGGGGGCGGTAACGGTATTGGGTTTGCCTGGAATTGTTCTTTTACTGGGATTGAAAATAATATTATTCGGACAGGCCTTATGAAAACTTAAATGTTATTGTTTCCATTTTTAAAATATAGTTGACGGCGAATTCAAAAGTGTGATACATTAATTCTCGGCTCTTAAAGCCCGGGAATTTTTTTATGAGAACAACATTTGAATGAAATTAAAATAATTTCAAAAAAGTGTTGACTTAAATCCCGAATGTGTGTTATATTAATCAAGTCGCCGCTGAGATGCGGTGGTGAAACAAAGTAAGACATATGCAGGTTTGATCTTTGAAAACTGAACAACGAGTGAGTAAAACGATTTTGTTCGCAAAATCAAACAAGAGATATTTTATCTCGTCAGTTTCAAAATGAGCTTATCGCTCTTTCTATAAACCGGCTTCGGTTGGTCTTTAATGGAGAGTTTGATCCTGGCTCAGGACGAACGCTGGCGGCGTGCCTAATACATGCAAGTCGAGCGGGATTCATTAGAAGCTTGCTTCTAATGAATCTAGCGGCGGACGGGTGAGTAACACGTAGGCAACCTGCCCACAAGACAGGGATAACTACCGGAAACGGTAGCTAATACCCGATACATCCT
>NZ_JBZXYR010000020.1:0-51026 GCF_058895805.1 Paenibacillus sp. NMA1017
CGATTGACATGATTGTCGGCATCATGGGTATTTTGAAGGCAGGGGGCGCCTACATTCCGATCGATCCGACTTATCCGGAGAACCGCATCCATTATATGCTGGACGATTCAGGTACGGAGCTGCTGTTAACGCAGCAGCATTTGCTTGAAAAAGTGGAATTTAGGGGCAAGGTATTGCTGTTGGATGCAGAACTGGGCGAAAGCAGTGCGGATGCAGGCACAGCTGAGGCAAAAGGAAAAGCTATATCCGCATATCACAGGGATGGTTCGAATCTGGAAGCCACATCCGGTCCTCATAACCTAGCGTATGTAATTTATACATCCGGAACGACAGGCCAGCCTAAGGGAGTAATGCTCGAGCATCGTGGACTCTGCAATCTGCATACGTATTTCAGGGAGACATTGCGGATCAGCAGTTCCGACCGTGTTGTTTCGTTCGCCAGCTTTTCCTTTGATGCGGCATGCTGGGAAATGCTTCAGGCGCTCTTCAACGGGGCCACTTTATGTATCCCGACATCAGAAACCATTCTCAATTATGACAAGTTTGAGCAGTATATGGCGGATCATCACATTACAATTGCAACTCTCCCTCCAACCTATGCTGTATATTTGAGCCCAGAACGAATGCCGGAACTACGAATCCTGTTCACGGCCGGATCGGCGACCAGCACTGAGCTGGTTACTAAATGGAGAGACGGTGTGTCCTATGTTAACGCCTACGGTCCAACGGAGAATTCCATAGCAACGTCTGTCTGGCCTGTACCGGAAAGTACCGAAGCAGGGGAGTCCATCTCAATCGGACGTCCTGTACCGAATCACCGTGTGTACATGGTCGATGCACATGGGCAACTTGCACCGACAGGAATCCCAGGTGAACTGTGCGTATCCGGTCCAGGACTGGCACGCGGATACCTGCACCGTCCGGAATTAACGGCTGAACAATTTGTGACCAATCCGTTTACAGGTGGGGAAGCGGGCTATGAACGCATGTATCGGACAGGCGACCTGGCGAGATGGATGCCTGACGGCAACATTGAGTATCTGGGTCGGATTGACCATCAGGTCAAAATTCGCGGTTACCGGATTGAACTAGGCGAAGTTGAGGCGACTATGCTGAAGGCAGATCGCATGCAAGAGGTCATCGTACTGGCACATGCAAATAGCCAAAACCAACACGAACTCGTTGCCTATTATGTGGCGGAACGGGAAGTAACGGGGAGCGAGCTTCGCAAGATGTTAAATGAAGAACTCCCGAATTATATGGTCCCTTCACATTTCATTCAGTTGCAGAACGTACCTCTTACACCAAACGGTAAAATTGACCGTAAGGCGCTGCCGATACCAGAAGTTCGTTTGGCCGACCATGTTGCACCGCGAACGTGGATGGAAATAAAATTGGCAGATATCTGGCAGGATGTACTGGGTCTACCGCAAGTAGGCATTACCGAAAATTTCTTTGAAATTGGTGGTCATTCGCTGCGGGCGACGACACTGACTTCTAGAGTTCGCAAAGATTTAAACAAGCCGATGGATTTGCAAAACATATTTGAGGCACCGACGATCGAGCAATTGGCGGTCTTGCTTGAAGAACAGGATCAAATCACATATGCATCCATTCCGGTGGCAGAAAAACGCGACATTTACCCGCTTTCTTTCGCACAGACACGGATGTATGTGCTTCACCAGCTGGACCCGGAAGGGATAAGCTATAACACCACATCAGCACTGAGAGTAATTGGTCTGATAGATGTGAACCAGGTGGAAGAGGTATTCCGTCAATTAATTTCACGTCATGCGTCCCTCCGGACAAGCTTTGAGCTGGTAAATGGTGTGCCGATGCAGCGGGTGCACGATACGATTCACTTTGAGTTGGAATATGCCACAATATCAGAACTGCGGACAGAATCCAATGAACTTATGCTTGAAAATTTAGCAAAAGAACATGCCCGTTCCTTTGTGCGCCCATTTGACTTGAGGATCGCTCCGTTGCTACGTGTAAAGCTGGTCAAATTGGGGTTGGACGAAGAAGGACAGGAGCCGCAGCACTTATTGATGCTTGATATGCACCACATCGTTTCAGACGGGGTATCCATTGAAATATTAGCTGGTGATTTTGCCCGCTTATATAGCGGTGAAGTATTATCTCCGCTGCGTATTCAATATACGGACTATACTGTGTGGCAGCATAGCAAAACTCAGCAGGAGCGAATAAAGAGTCAGGGAGAGTACTGGCTGAATAGATTTAGTGGTGATTTGCCTCAACTGGATTTACCAACTGATTTTGAGCGTCCAGCAACACGATGTACGAAAGGTGACGCTGTTGAATTTGAAATGGGACAGGAATTGACTCAGTGTTTAAAAGAACTGGCGGTGCATACGGATTCTACGCTGTACATGGTACTTATGGCTGCGTACACAGCATTGCTGCATTATTACACAGGGCAGGAAGACATCATTGTCGGTACTCCGATTGCAGGTAGACCGCATGCTGACCTGGAGCCTATGCTCGGTATGTTTGTCGGCACGCTCGCATTACGTAATCATCCTCACGCTGAACAGACGTTTTATAACTGCATTGAGGACGCCAAGACGTGTGCACTGCAAGCATATGCACATCAGGATTATCCGTTTGAGGAGCTGGTGGAAAAGCTCGACCTACAAAGAGATATGAGCCGTAATCCGTTGTTCGACACGATGTTTGTATTGCAAAATGTGGAGAAAAAGGAAGTGAAGTTGGACAAGTTGTTCTTCCGCTCTTTTGACATAAATCAGGTTTCTGCGAAATTCGACCTGACGCTTGAAGTTAATGAGGAGGAAGCATCTATTCAGCTCCAATTTCTGTACGCTACATCTTTGTTTAAACGGGAAACGGTAGAAAGCATGGCAAGGCATTTTGTACAGTTGGTTAAAACTGTTGTAGCCAATCCCAATACTAAGCTGGGCGAATTGACGCTGATTTCGGAAGAAGACAAAGGGATTCTAAAAAAACATAGGAACACCCTAAAGGCTTCTCGCTACTGGAGTACTCTGCTCGAAGGCTATGAAGAAGCACCTCAATTGCCATATGCCAATCTGATGGGGCGCAGTCCATACCAGACAGAGCATCTGGAGATTAATTTGGATGTTGAACGAACGGTGGCACTGCAGCGAATTGCGCTGAATGAGCAGGTGACGACAAATACACTGCTGCAGACAGCCTGGGGAATTTTATTGCAAAAGTATAACGGTACAGATGATGTGGTGTTCGCTTGCTCCATATCAAGTCCTTTGACAGATATATTGGAATCGAAGCATTCAATTGGACTGGGTAACCACACCTTACCAGTTCGCATTCGAACCGAATCAGGAGCCAACTTTATCGGGTTGATGAGAAATGTGCAGCAGCAAACCGATGAATCTGCGGTATATGAACATTTGCCAATGTCTGAAATGGTTACAACGAAAGTGCAACAGCTAGCACTTTTTGGCCATAGAATGGTGTTTGAGACTATTTTGGAAGAGGCCAATACTGAGCAAGAAAGCTACGATTTAAGCATCATAGTACTTCAGGGAGATACGCTACGAATTGATTTTGCCTACAATGCCCAGGTATATGATCATCAGAGTGTGTCGCAGATTCAAGGACATCTACTGCAGTTGCTGGATCAAATTATAGCGAATCCGGATAGTTTAATTGAGGAAATGGATCTGTTGACTAAGCAGGAGCGGGAGCACATCATCCAGGTGTGGGGAAATACCACGGCAGAGTATTCGCGTGAACAAACAATTCACGGACTGTTCGAGGAACAGGTTTTGCAGACTTCGGATCAGACAGCGGTATATTTTGAAGGTCAACAATTGACCTACCATGAATTGAACGAGCGCGCAAACCGTCTGGCCCGTACTTTACGCAGCTATGGTGTGAAAGCCGATAGTCTGGTTAGTCTGATGACAGAGCGTTCTGTAGATATGATTGTGGGCATATTGGGAATTTTGAAGGCGGGGGGAGCATATATCCCGATAGACCCAACCTATCCGGAGGAACGCATCCGCTACATGCTGGACGACTCAGGTACGGAACTGTTGTTAACGCAACAGCACCTGACGGAAAAGGTGCTGTTTGGAGGCAAGGTGCTGTTGCTTGACGGTGAACAGGACGGAGTCGCTTCCGATACAAGAAAAGCGGATGTACGCAGAGAAATGCTGTCCGTATATCATCAGAACGGTTCGAATCTGGAGGCTGTATCGGGTCCAAACGATCTGGCATATGTCATCTATACGTCCGGAACGACGGGTCAGCCTAAGGGAGTAATGCTTGAGCATCACAGTCTTAGTAATCTTAAAACCTACTTCGAGCAAAAGTTGAGTATTGGCTTGTCCGATCGGGTTGTCATGTTTGCCAGTTATTCATTTGATACGTCATGCTCGGAAATAATCCAGTCTTTACTATGCGGAGCGACATTGTATATACCTTCCTCCGAGACTATTTTGAATTATGAACGTTTTGAGCAATACATGGCTGCCTGCAGAATTACAATTGCAACGCTGCCGCCAAACTATGCTGTATACCTGAACCCGGATCGCATGCCTGATTTGCGTGTTCTGCTTACAGCAGGATCGGCCTCTACCGCAGAACTGGTGTCCAAATGGAAGGACCGGGTGGCTTATTACAATGCGTATGGTCCTACCGAAAATTCCGTTGCAACGTCTCTTTGGCCGGTATCGGAAGAAAATTCTGAGTTAGGTGGAATCATATCCATCGGACGGCCAGTATCTAATCACCGCGTGTATATAGTGGATACACACGGAAATCTTTCACCTGCAGGAGTCCCTGGTGAGCTGTGTGTATCCGGTCCGGGGCTGGCACGCGGCTATCTGCACCGTCCAGAGCTGACAAAAGAAAAATTCGTAGCCAATCTGTTTGCAGCAGAGGAAGCTGGCTATGAGCGAATGTACCGTACAGGTGACTTGGCACGATGGTTGCCAGATGGGAACATTGAATATTTGGGTAGGATTGACCATCAGGTCAAAATCCGCGGGTATCGGATTGAGCTCGGTGAGATTGAAGCGCAAATTATCAAGGTGGACGGTGTTAAAGAATCTATTGTCATGGCTCGTGCAGATCAGCAGGGAGACTATCATTTGGCCGCTTACTACGTAGCTGAAAAAGAAATCAGCGGCAGTGTGATGTTGAATTTGCTGAATGAGAAATTGCCGAACTATATGGTACCGTCGTATTTTATACAACTGCAGAACATGCCGCTGACACCGAACGGAAAAATTAATCGTAAGGCACTACCGGCATTCAAGGAACATGCTGATTTGACTGCAGAATATGCAGCGCCGCGCACTGCCATGGAGGTGAAGTTAGCACAAATCTGGAGAGAGGTACTCGACGTTCCGTCCGTTGGAATTCATCATAATTTCTTTGCCATTGGCGGACATTCACTTCGTGCGACTGCGTTGGCCGCAAAAATTCACAAAGAACTGAATATTGAGCTACCGTTGCGTTATGTATTTGACTTTCCAACAATTGAGCAAATGGCGCAGGCTGTTCTTGAATTGTCTCCCAATCCATTTGCAGCGATTCCTGTTGCCGAATTGAGAGACAGTTATCCAGCATCTATAACTCAAAATAGACTGTACGTTTTGAGCAGCATGAATAATTACAATATGTCTGCCATGCTTTTGATGGAAGGGGAACTGAATTTTTTAAGATTAGAAAGAGCGCTTAAGCAATTAATTCAGCGTCATGATACATTGCGAACCTCTTTTGAGTTCGTTGATGATAAACTGGTACAACGGATTCACGACCATGTCGATTTCACTTTGGAGGTTATGCAGGGACACGGCGAGAACGAAGCAAGAGCTATGATGAGACAATTTATCAGACCTTTTGATCTTGGGAAGGCACCGTTACTTCGAGCTGCTCTGTTGCAAGAATCTCCGCAGCGTCATTGGTTTATGTTTGACATGCATCATGTGATTTCAGATGGTGTATCCATGAGTATATTGCTGAACGAGCTGCCCGCACTGTATGAAGAAAAAACGTTGCCCGCCTTGCGAATTCAATACAAGGATTATGCGGTATGGCAGCAAGGAGATATTGGTAGCTCATGGATGGAAAAACAAGAAGCATACTGGCTCAAGCAAATGAGCGGCGACATTCCGATTTTGGGTATCCCAGTCGACTTTGAAAGACCTGCAACACGTAGCACTTCGGGCAGCACCGTTTCCTTTGCCATTTCACCTCAGGACGTGGACCGTTTGAAAGAAATCAGTTTGCAGGCGGGAGCTACCTTATTTATGGTATTACTGGCGGCCTACAAGACCCTATTGTTCAAGTACAGCGGTCAGGAGGACATCGTTGTTGGAACACCTATTGCAGGTAGACAGCATCATGATTTGCAGCCGGTCATCGGTATGTTTGTCAACACGCTTGCATTGCGGAGCTTTCCTGAAGGGGACAAGTCATTTTACGAATATGTTGAGGAAGTAAAGGACCAGGTGCTTGACGCCTTTGAGCATCAGGATTATCCGTTTGAGCTGCTGGTGGAGAAGCTGAATGTACAGAGGGACCTGAGCCGAAATCCATTGTTCGATACTCTTTTTGAGCTCGATAACATGGACTCTGGTACGACGGAATTCCAAGACTTGCAGGTTACTCTATGCCCAGGCGAACAGAATATGGCAAAATTCGATTTGACACTCACGGCCATAGAAAGCTCTGAAAGTTTGGTTTTCAGCTTCACATATGCCGATAGCCTGTACAAGAGAAGCACGATTAAACGAATGGCCGATCACTTCATCCAGTTGATTAAAGCTGTTGTAGATGAACCACAGACCAAGCTATCTGAAATTGAGATCATTACGCCTCAGGAAATCGAAATGATATTAGATGTCTGGGGAAATACCGCGGTGAAATACCCATGTGAAAAAACCATTCATCAATTATTTGAAGAACAGGTAGAGAAGACTCCGGATCAAATAGCTGTAGTTTTTGGAGATAGCCAGATCACATACAACGAATTAAATGTGCGTGCAAATCAACTGGCTCGTGTGCTAAGAGCAGAGGGAGTCCAGGCAGATCATTTGGTCGGAATGATTATGGAACGCTCTATCGAAATGATTGTAGGGATTTTTGGTATTTTAAAAGCTGGCGGGGGATATGTACCTATCGATCCTGAGTTTCCGCAGGAACGTATGCTCTATATGTTACAAGACAGCCATATTAAGCTTATGATTGCCAAGCCAGAAATGGCCGCGAAGGTACCGTCGGATGTGTTGGTCATTTCACCTGACAGTCACAGGTTATCCGCAGAAGACTGTTCCAACTTGGTTGAAGTATGTGATCCTGGCCATTTGGCTTATGTGATGTATACCTCAGGTACAACGGGCAAACCCAAAGGAGTGATGATTCAACACTCTAATGTCGTTAATATGACAACTGCATTTAGACAACAAGTATATGAGAAATACAACTCGCCAATGCGGATGGCATGGCTATCGCCGTATGTATTTGATGCATCAGTAAAACAAATTTTTCCATGTCTGCTTCTTGGGCATGCGCTTCACGTGGTGCCGAGAGAGATTAGCACCAATGGTCATCGTTTGGCTGACTATTTCAGATCCCAACGGATTGATTTTACTGATGGTACACCGGCACACATGCATATGCTGACGGAAATGAAAGACTCCGTTGCAGATCTGAATGTACAGCATTTTATTTTTGGTGCAGAAGCGCTGCCCGGTCATCTCGTTAAAACATTTTTGAACACCCGGCCCGGATATCGTCCGCAAATAACTAATGTTTATGGTCCTACCGAGTGCTGCGTAGACACAACTGCGTACGACATTGACGGGGAGACGATGACAGCATGGACACATACAGTGCCGATTGGCAAGCCAATGGCTAACCAGCACGTATATATTATGGATATGAATCGGAAGTTGGTTCCGATAGGAATTGCAGGCGAAATCTACATCGGTGGTGATGGAGTAGGTCGAGGTTATATGGGAAATCGTGAGCTGACAGATGAGAAATTTATAGCCGACCCCTTCAAACCAGGAAAACGTATGTACCGCACAGGAGATTTGGCGCGATGGATGGCAGACGGAAATATTGAATATATAGGCAGGATGGATCATCAGGTAAAAATTCGGGGTTACCGAATTGAACTTGGAGAAGTAGAAGCGCAAATAATGAACCTGCCTGCGATCCGTAAAGCGGTGGTAATTGCTCGTGAGAATGAATCAGGACACAAGGATTTATGTGCTTATTTTGTGGCTGATAGGAATATGACCATTCAGGAACTTAAAGTAGCGTTGGTTCCCAATCTGCCGATGTACATGCTGCCAAGCTATTTTGTTCAATTGGAGAAGATGCCGTTGACCACTAACGGAAAAATTGATCGTAAATTGCTTCCTGCGCCGGATGGAGACATTCAAACAGGTGTTGAATATGCAGCCCCGCGAAACGACATAGAACGGCATATGGTAGATATTTGGAAACAGAATCTGGGTGCCAGTATTGTTGGCATTGATGATAACTATTTTGATTTAGGCGGACACTCCCTAAAAGCCATTCAATTGGTTTCCCAAGCTCAGGCTGTTGGCATTGAAATAGGGATTAATCAGGTGTTTCAATATCAGACTATTCGCCAAATGTCAGAGTATATGCGGTCAGACACTTCGATGCCGGATATGTTAACACGTGATATTGCCGAGGCAATCGACATCGTCGAAAGGGCTTATGACGTATATGCTCATTTCCAATCAACAACTGTTGAAGGGCGAGATCAATTAACTTTGCACATAGATCCTTTCGATTCTATACAAGCAGAGGCCCTGAAGGAAGTCATTTTGTCACGCCTTCATCCTGACCTTCATCCACATCATTTGCTTCCTTTTGAAGCAGCTGCTCAAATACCTGACTGTGAAAAGCTGTACACAGATACGATGGTAGACAATGAAGCTGTGAAACGGCATGCTGAGGAATGGCTGGAACATCTGTTGCGGATGAATGACCAATGGAACAGCACGATGCTGGCAGGAGAGCCTTTACAACGCTATGCGCTTGCTCCCGCTCAACATTATCATTTGGAGCATCCGCAATCCTCAGGAGGTGTCATTCCTTTTGATAGTTACCTGTTGAATGTAGAACGGTTATCTGCAGTCATGCAACGCCTGATGGAGCGCCATGAACTCTTTAGAAGTGTGTTGGTCCAAACGGATGTCGGATGGGAATGGGAAATGTTGTCCATGAAGGAGCGCATGGACATTCCAATGATAGATTTATCGAACTACGGTGCAGAGATGCAAAATCGTATACTCTCATATATATTGCCTGCATTCTTTATGAACCCTTATGAAACAACCGGAAACTTGTTATATCGTATTGCGCTTGTTCGCCTCAATTTAAGGGATCATTTGCTGCTGCTCCCTTGTTCACATCTCATCTATGATGGCATGAGCGGAGAGATCGTTAAGAGTGAGTTGTACCGTGCATATGATGATATGAGCAATGTAAAAGGGCAATTAGCAGGAAGCTACCGTGATTATGTGAGTCAGGTCCGCAAAGGACCTCAGGGCATGGGCGATCAAGAGATTGTCGACAAATTTCGCTTGTCCACATTTGCTGCTGCCTCGGATGCTGTAGTCCTCGCAATTGATGAGCGCAACCATACAACGGGCACAGATGTGACAGTAGAACTTGCAAATTGGAATGATTCTGAGGCAATCGGACACATGTGGGACTTGGCTATACGGCTAGCTAGCCGCTTTTTCCGCAGATATTTGCAAGTAGGCGAGATTCCTATTCTTCTCACCAATTATGGCCGGGCATACGAGGACAAGCAGTATTTTGATATTATAGGTGAATTTATAGACCAAATCCCTGTACTGCTTACAGATGCGGATGAACATGGGCATGAGATCAGAAACAGTATGCAGTTGGCCGTAGCGCGTAACCTGAATTTTCTAAATCTCATATACAATGATGAAATGGCTTCGTTGTATCCGCAGTCTAATCGGTATCTGAAGCATAGCCTGAATAAGCTACCTATTGTCTTCAATTACCTTGGCGAAGCGTCGGATAAATACCAGCTGTTTAAAAATATCGAGCCAGAAGAGAGGGACATCTATCGGGATTCAATCATTTTCTTTACTGTTCAGCATGTGGAGAATGTATTGCAAATCTCGCTGGAACTACCTTTTGAAGAAAATCCAGAAACCGTTAAAGCGATGTTGGAAACAGAGCTAGCGAACTTACTAGTAACAGACGGAAATGGAATAATGTCCACCTAATTTTCACTTTAGGCATTAAAAACAAGCTCCGAGTTCAAAATAGGAAAACTGCCCCAAAGCTTTCAAATGGCTTTGGGGCAATCTAAACAGACCACAAAAGCCGCAAGTCTCCAATAACCCCGGAGATTTACGGCTTTTGTGGTTTGTATGTAGCGAAGTTTTATGTAGCAATGTCGCTGAATTAAAACTTGTTGTAGTAGATCTTTGCGCCAAATAAATGACATTTGGTGCATGATAATCCGTACCGCATAATGGTTTGAGATATGAACTTGGTGAACCTATGACTCATACAATTGCGCTGACTCCCGGTGCCGCCGACTCATGAATACCAAAGACAATGCAATTACCGTGAGGATAATCCCTAGCATTTGAAATCCCTTGAAGCTAAACGTACCTCCCATTACGATAGCTATCAATAATGAAGAGATAATGGTTCCCAGATATCTTGAGGTGTTAAATAGTCCGGATGCTACACCGATTATTTCTTTTGGAGAACTTTGGAACAGGGCTGCTTGCATACCTACATTGTTCAAACCGTTGCTAATTCCGAATGCAGCTAAAGCCAAACACACGCTGATAACCGGTGAAGTTGGATTCAATGTCACGAGCCACAATGCCCCCAATGTCATCATAATTGCGGACACCAGTAATGCAGGTCTAGGTCCTGATTTATCGATCCATTGTCCTGCAATTGGAGAAGTAACTAGCGAGCATAAGCCTAAGCTTAGCATGAGAATGCCTGTTTGGAACTCACTGACATGGCGTACCATTTGCAAGTAGGACGGAAGCCCGAAAAAGAGCGAGTAATATAGTATATTAACGAGCATGAATTCAACATTCACCCAAGTCATAGCAGGGTACTTGGCGAATGTGCGTAAAGGAATAAAGGGTGAAGTCGCTTTTAATTCATGTCGTACGAATATCCCCAGCGCAACGAGACCTATCAGGCCGACAATGACATTTCCTAATGAGATATGTCCAGATGATTTTGCTGAGAGTAATCCAACGAGCAGGGTAACCAAAGCCACTGTGAAGAGCAGAATCCCTAATGCATCAATCAATTCAAACCATTTACGAAAGGACATGTTGCGTGTTACGGATGTTGGCAGTTCGTCCTTAGAAATATTCCTCCAAGCCAATAGAAAGCTGGCCACTACAAACGGAATATTAATGAAAAAGATAGCAGGCCAATCCCACCAATGAATCAAGACCCCGCCAATAAAGGGGCCAATTGCTGCTGCTCCAGATAGGAATATGGACAAAACAGACAATGCAGTTGCTTGTTTCTCTGCAATATGAATTCGAACAATAGCCATTCCAACCCCGACCATCATGCTTGTTCCGATGGATTGCACAATGCGGAACACGATGAGCCACCCGAAATTTGGTGATAATGGAGCTAATAATGATGCAATGAAGGCTACAACAAGCCCGGTAAGAAATATCTTTCTACGACCAAATAAATCGCTGGCCTTTCCCATGACAGGTTGAGCGATGCTACTTGCAATGTAGAAAGAAAAAATAATCCAGGAAACACCTGTAAAGTCAAGTTGGAACACATTTTGAAGACTTGGAATAGCAACAGAAACCATCGAAGAATTTAATGGGTTCAATAGTATCCCTAGACCAACCGATATCATTAACCACCAGCTGCGAACGCTCATTTCTGGTCCCCCCATAGCGAATTAATGTCATGGTACTTGAAATCGATTATTTATTCCAACGCATTTGATGTTATAATCTCATTGACTTGAGGGAATGAATGGGGGGCATAATGGAACTTCTTCAACTGCAATATTTTTTGACGGTAGCTCGTTTGGAACATGTGACCGAAGCTGCACGAAGTCTGCACGTTACTCAATCGTCGCTGAGCAAAACGATTCAGCGCCTGGAGGAAGATCTGGGGGTTCCTCTATTCGATCGAACAGGGAGGAAACTGCGATTGAATGAGTTCGGAAGTAGATTCCTTCACCGTGCAGAGAGGGCTTTATTTGAATTGGAGCAGGGGAAGCAGGAGCTTAGTGATTTATCCAGCCCGGAACATGGCACTCTCGAATTAGCGGTGACCACTGCAAGCACATTACCCAATATCCTTCGAGAGTTTCGGAAAAAGCGACCTTATATTCAATTTCATGTGCAAATGCTCACCACACAGGAAATGGTAACGCTTCTTCATAGAGGCGAGGTCGATTTTTGCTTGTCCTCACCTCCAATAGAGGGAGATGACATCGAATGCCAGATCGTGTTTATCGACCCAATCCTTGTAGCTGTTCCAAAGGGGCATCGGCTGGCAGATCGAAGCAGTGTAACATTGACAGATCTAAGGGATGAATGGTTTGTCGGTGTAAAGAGAGGCTACGGTACTCGCGATTTAGTGGACTCTGTATGCAAATCGGAAGGATTTGTACCTAAATATGTGTATGAGGGGGATGAACCTGCAAGGCTTAGTACGCTTGTGGAAGCTGAAATTGGCATAGCCTTCATACCAAGCACGGCAAGGAATTCACGGGAACATCTTAAATATCTCCAAGTAGAAAATCACGAATTGGTACGGGAGATCGCTTTATTATGGCACAGGAGTCGGTATATTTCGCGGGCTGCTCTGGAATTCCGTGAGGTAGTTGTAGAATATTTCCGATCGATATCCAAACAGACAATTTAATCCCATATATAAGCGAAATAAAACATTAACAGAAGCGGTAGCGTAGGACATGTTAACCAAATGTCCTAAGCGGCCGCTTATTCTTTTATTCAACCGTAAAATTTGTAATTTCATTTGTATGCTGCCATACACATACACCCAGCTATTGAAAAAGTTTTGGATTGTACTAACCCATCCTTCTTAGCTGGCGAAACTGCTCCGGTGTGATGCCTGTTTGCTCCCGAAACCTCTTGATAAAATAGCTACTTTGATGAAAGCCAGTTTCCAGTGCAATCTGTTTTACAGTAAGTGCCGTGGATACAAGGAGATGTTTGGCCAGCGTTATTCGGCATTGGAGCAAATATTGAGCTGGGGTGCTGCCCATGATCTGATGAAAGAGCCGGCTAAAATGAAAGGAGCTATAACCTGACGTCGCAGCCATTGTCTTCAAATCGAGCATGTTCCGACAATGCGTACGAATATATTCTGCCGTATGACGAATCCTCTCATGGACGGTGCCGCCGGGAGAGGCACCAAAAATTTGGTGGGAATGATGGGCGATCTCCAGCAGAACTTCATAAAGCAGGGAAGAGATCCGTACATCATAGTCGTGACGGTATGCTTGGGCAAGTTGCAACATTTCTTCCATCAGCGGTTTTAAACGTTCTGGCCGGTGGAGCGAGAACAGATACGGTTCGTGCATGCTTCGACCTTGTAATAGCGAATCTACATCTTGCCCGTCAAAATGAATCCATCGAACATCCCAGGGATCCTCGGGTTTTGTTCGATATTGCTGCGTCGCATGCTTGCCGAAAAGAAAGCCCATGCCAGGGGTAAGCTCGATTTCCTTCCCATCATGCACAATAACGCCTTTGCCTGCAAAAATGATATGTAAATTGTATTCTTTCAGTAATCCTGCATTCCTTCGCTCCCCATGATTAGGGAAGTTCTTGTAACGCCCTAACGATTCGGGAAACAGCATACCTTTATTTAAAATGGGCGAAGGAAGATAACAATCTATTTTAATCATGTATCCATCTCCTTGAGTAAGTTAGCAAAAAAGTAATTCAATTAGCAAAATCGAGTTATTCTAAACCTTTTATTCTTATATTACAATAGATACGATTATCAGAGAATCACATTTTTGTACTATCACTTCTACTGAAGGAGAATTGGAGCATGCCGAAATCCTTATCTTTAGATCGCTTTCATTTAGGAGCTTGTTATTATCCTGAACACTGGGACGAATCGTTGTGGTCGGACGATCTCATAAGAATGAAGGAACTGGGCTTCAGCATCATTCGGATTGGAGAATTTGCTTGGTCGATCTTCGAGCCGGAGGAAGGAAAGTTCGAATTCACGCTGTTTGACCGTTTCTTGGAGCAGGCAGACGCGAATGGGATTCAAGTGATCATGGGCACACCAACAGCTACGCCACCAGCATGGCTTACTTATAAGTATCCCGAGGTGCTGAACGTATCTATGGAGGGGGTCACGTTCCAACATGGTCAGCGTCGGCATTATAACTACAGTAGTCCCATTTATTTAGAGCTTTGCGCACGTATTACAAGAGAGATGGCACAACATTACAAAGATCATCCGGCCATCATTGGGTGGCAAATTGATAATGAGCTGAACTGCGAGATAAATGTCTTCTATGCCGAGGCAGATCATCAGGCTTTCCGGCGCTGGCTAGAGACAAAATACGGTACGTTAGAGCAGCTCAACAAGGCCTGGGGTGCTGTATTCTGGAATCAAACTTATGACAGCTGGAAGCAGGTCCATCTAACTCGTCCGACCGTATCCGGGTCAACAAATCCTCATCAGGCTTTGGACGAGAAACGATTTATATCCGATAACACCATTTCGTTTGCCAAGCTACAAGTGGACATACTTCGGTCAGTGGCGCCTAATCAGTGGGTGACAACCAACGGTGTATTCGGGCATTTGGATAGCCATAGGATGACGGATCAACTACTTGATTTTTTCTCGTACGATTCTTACCCTCAATTTAGTACCATTTATCCGGACCAAGGAGAGAAGCCACTGCTGGATCGTAAGTGGGGACTTTCTTTAAGTAACGTTAGAGGGATGTCACCAAATTTCTGCGTGATGGAGCAGCAATCCGGTCCGGGAGGATGGGTGAACAGGATGGGGATGCCATCTCCGCGCCCGGGGCAGATGCGATTGTGGACCTACCAAAGCATTGCTCACGGGGCAGACATGATTTTGTATTTCCGCTGGAGAACGGCAACGTTTGGTACGGAAATGTACTGGCATGGAATTAATGATTATCACAATCAGCCGAATCGTCGGGTCGCAGAAGCAGGCCGCGTCGGAAAGGAGCTGCAAAAGGTTGGAGGGCGGATTCTTGGCAAACGCTACGTGGCAGAGGTTGCTCTACTTCGCGATTATGATAACGAGTGGGATGGCGAGTTGGATAAATGGTATGGCCCCTTGACAAAACAAAGTGAGCTCGGCTGGTACAAGGCACTGCAGTATGGACATATACCTTCGGATATGGTTACAATCCGTCCGGGTATGGAATCAGAACAGCTGCGGGAACTGGCCAATTACAAGGTGCTGGTATACATGCATCCGGCGATCCTACGAGACAGTACGGCAGCTATGTTACAAAAATATGTAGAGGATGGGGGCATCCTGATCTTCGGATGCCGCACCGGTTATAAGAACGAGTTCGGTCACTGCCGTATGCAGCCACTCCCAGGCCCTGCAGCCGCAATGAGCGGCGTTCACGTAGAGGAATTTACGATGATAAATGGGACGGCATCACCTGTATCGGTGCGATTTAAGGATCAAGCTCTTGATTTTTGGGCTCCGGGCTTCAACGATATATTGAAGGTTCATGCTGATACGGTAGAAGTACTCGCAAAGTACGCATCAAGCTACTATGAAGGGAAACCGGCCTTGACCGTCAACCGTGTCGGCGAGGGACTGGTCTACTATTGGGGTGCAGCTTTTGACTTAGCGTTAGCGGCTGAGCTCCTAAGACAGCTGCCGGTGACATCTCCGCTTGCGGGGTGGTGCCAAGCTCCTTCGACGGTAGAAGTCGCTATTCGTGCGGATGTACAAGAAGAGCTGGTATTTCTACTGAATTACAGCGGAGAAACGGCTCAGATTAAACTGAGTGTTGAGACGGAGGAACTCCTTTCCGGTAGCAGGCTTACTGGTACCGTAACTTTGGAACCGTATGGAGTATGGGTATTGAAGATAGTTTAAAATGAAGAGAGTATCAGCCGCTGATCTTAGTCCGAAGATCAGTGGCTTTTTATTGCATAAAGCAAGGGAATAACGGTGTTGCTTTTGTGTACAGGGTTCGGCTCAATAATCGCTGTCTTTCTTATGGGTCCTTGAACCAGAAAAATCGAACATGATCAGCATTTAATACAAAATTAATAATTTGATACAATATTATTGACTGCTTCAAAGCATACAAGTAAAATAATTGTAATATAATCACAGTAAAATGAGATGGGTGATGCAATGCTTGAGCTTAGTTTTGATGATCCGGACAAGCTGGTAACTGTTACGCATGCTTTATCCACCCGTTCCCGAGTTGATATTCTCCGCCTCTTGATTTCCAAAAACCTTAATATTGTAGAAATAGCGGAAGCTCTTCAACTTCCGGTGTCTACGGTAGCCAACAATATCAAGGTTCTGGAGGCTGCTAGACTGATTAATACAGAGCTGCTGCCTGCCTCTCGCGGCGCGATGAAGATGTGCACCCGCAATTATGATGACATTCATATTGCGCTGAATCTTGAAGAAGCAGTACCCAAAGGGGATGTACAGACCTACGAAGTGGACATGCCGATCGGTCATTATAGCGATTGTGAGGTTTCACCGACGTGTGGTATGGCCAATGCCGACGGGATGATCATACGCGAGGACGAACCGGCGAGTTTTTTCCACCCGAAGCATATTGGAGCCCAGATGATATGGTTCCGCAAGGGCTATGTTGAATATTTAATGCCGCTCGAAATACCGACAGGAGCGCGAATAAAATCGCTTGAGCTATCGATGGAAATGTGTTCTGAAGCACCAAACTATGACAACAATTGGCCTTCTGATATTTCCTTGTGGATTAATGGCGTGGAGATTGGCATGTGGACATGTCCCGGTGATTTTGGAGACAGGCGCGGCAAGCTTAATCCTGCCTGGTGGTATGAGTGGTCTACCCAGTATGGTTTGCTCAAGACCTGGCGAGTAGATAAAGAGAATACTGCGCTGGATATGGAGAAGGTTTCCTCGGTTACACTGGATCAGCTCAACCTGCAAAACAGCCACAAGTTGCGTCTGCGGATCGGAATTAAGCCAGATGCGGTGCATCAAGGTGGGCTCAACCTGTTCGGAAAGCAATTTGGAGATTATGATCAGAATATCAAAATGACTGTGAATTATGTCATGGATTGAGATATTAGTGAGATGGATAGGCTTTAGTTACAGGTACTCTGTAGCTAAAGCCTTATTCAGTTTATTAGTTACATAAAATTAACTTGAAAGCGTTGACATTAAAAATACATCGCTATATAATCCCCTAAAAATACAATAATAGTGTAACGAATTGATTTTATTGTTTGTATTTCGAAACGGAAGGAAAGGATGACGATCAGACTTACAGCTGATAGCAATACACTGTAAAGTCATCAAGCTAAGGTAGCTAATTATATATCAAAGGATAGGTGGAAACTGTATGACTACAAACGCTTATATCAAAAATTATCCAAGGCCGCAATTTGTCCGCAAGGAGTGGCTGGATTTGAATGGGGAGTGGGATCGGAGTCGAGACCTTCCATCCGGTGGTCTGGTACTGCAGGAGCGTGAAGATCCCGCAGGAGGCAATAGCGAAAAGGAGAATTCTACATTTTCAGGGTGTAGATTATAAAGCGAAATGCTGGGTGAACGGAATTATGGCTGGTGAGCATGAAGGAGGTTATGCTGCGTTTTCTTTTCGACATCACACCCTATATCACTTACGACTCGGAGAATAGCATTGTGCTTAAAGTGGAGGATAGTCAGAGCTGCACTCAGCCCCGTGGAAAGCAGCGCTGGGTGGATCAAAACTTTGAATGCTTTTATGTACAGAGCACCGGAATCTGGAAAAGTGTGTGGATTGAATATGTGAATGAGGTAAGAATCAATGAGGTCAAGATAACACCGGATATCGACCGTCATATGATCCGCTTTGACTTTCAGCTCATGGGTATCGAGGGTAAAGATAATTTACGCCTGGAGACACGAATTGCGCTGAAAGGACAGCATGTGAAAAAGGTCAGCTTATCTTCCGACAGGCCCTGGATAACGGTAGAGGTCCATATATTTCATGAAGCAGCTGGACCATGGAGGCAGTGCTTGTGGTCACCAGAATCGCCAAATTTGTTCGATGTAGAGTTTATTCTTTATGAGGATGAGAAAGAGAGCGACAGGGTGTATTCTTATTTTGGCATGCGGAAAATATCGATTGAAAACGGGCAGATTCTATTGAATAATGGCCCTCTTTACCAGCGGCTGATTCTGGATCAGGGCTACTGGCCGGAAACTCATCTGACTCCGCCGTCTGAAGAAGCTCTTATCGAAGATATCGATAAAATAGCCGCGATGGGATATAACGGGGTTCGCAAACATATTAAGCTGGAAGACCCTCGCTTTTTATATTGGTGTGATGTGAAAGGCATGCTCGTCTGGTCGGAAATGGCGTCGACTTTTGAGTTCAATGATCAGGCGGTTAGCCGCTTTACGAAGGAATGGCTGGAAATCGTGCCGCAGCAGTACAATCATCCAAGCATCATAACTTGGGTCCCGTTCAATGAATCGTGGGGCATATCGACCATTGGACATGATGTAAGGCAGCAGCAGTTCACGCAAACCATTTATCATCTGACGAAGACGATTGATCCGTATCGTCCGGTGGTTACCAATGACGGATGGGAGCATACGGTCTCGGATATTTTAACTCTTCATGATTATGTGGAGACGGGCGAAGAGTTTTTGGAGCGATATCAGGACAAGGAAAGCATCGTAAACAACAGCATTTCTTTTAACAATTGGAAATATGCCTTTGCAGAAGGATATGCCTACCGGGGACAACCGATTATCATAAGCGAATTCGGCGGCATTGCTTTCCAGACGCACAAGGGCTGGGGATACGGAAATCAGGTGGATTCAGTCGAAGCTTTTATCGAACGTTTCCGTGCAATCACCGGGGCAATTAAAGCAACCCCCTATCTTTCGGGCTATTGCTATACACAGGTAACCGATGTACAGCAGGAAGTCAACGGGTTGTTGACGGAAGACCGAAAACCGAAGGTTCCGCTTGAAGTGATTCGGGAGATAAATCTGGCTTGAAGCGATAATTAAGATCATAGAATTTGCAGAATTGCTACATGCTGTTGTCCAGTCATTGCTGGATTCACCTGTCGTACAAGGTTTTGTTACACACAGCTGACGGACGTGGAACAGGGAATCAACGTTCTACTGACGCATGATAGACAACCGAAGATGCCGACTAAACAAATCAGAGCCATTATGGAAGGCCGCCTTTCCTCTTCGGTTGAAGAATAAGGGGAAGTATATGAATACGGCATTTTCAGCATTTAGAGCTAAATAAACAAAGTTTCATTTTTTCGCATACAGGCTTTTCATTTAGAAACCTGGATTTAATTATTTTGGTTCTTTGTTCCCCACTCACATAACCCTTCTAAAACAGGCAATAGTGTTTCTGCTTTATCTGTGAGACTGTACTCGACTTTAGGGGGAATTTGAGGATACTCTTTTCGAATCACCAAACCATCCGCTTCCAATTCTTTTAGTTGTGAACTCAATGTTTTATAAGTAATAGCTCCTATCTGTCTTTTCAGATCATTAAAGCGAACTGTTCGGTTTTCGGCTAGGAGATAAATAATAACCATTTTCCATTTACCACCAATCAATGAAACTGTATAACCAAAAGGTGTATCTTGAATATTTTTAACTTTACCTTTAAATTCAGCCATACTCATGTCTACACTATCCTTTCGGGTAGTACCTATCAAAATAGTGCGTACTACGTTTTTATTTGTGTTCAGTTTATACTAACCTTACTTTTGAAGTAAAGGAGAGAAAAACATGACTAAAAAAACAATACGCCTGTTAATGCCACAATGGCAAGGGGGAAATGATCCTAATTACTCTTTTGGAGCCGAACTGCTTGCTTGGCTAGCTCCGGATAATGATCAACCTCTTATTCATGTTCCAGTTCAAGCTTATGATGGAACTCCTCTTGAAAACGAGAACGGTATGAATGGGAGAAAACAGCTACTTGATCAATTAGAGGCTGCCCAGCATATCATTAACGCTCATAAGCCAGATCGCATTGTAATGTTTGGTGGTGACTGTTTAGTCGAACAAGCTCCATTTGCCTATTTAAACGAACGATATGGTGGCGAACTAGGTTTAATTTGGATCGATGCTCACAGTGATTTAGTTAGATATGTAGGCTATGATAACGGTCATACATTACCGCTCGGGAATCTTTTGGGAGAAGGAGATGAGGAGTTTGGAAAACATGTGAAAATCCCACTAAAACCTGAAAATGTCTTTATCGCGGGATTGGCAACTCCTACAGAACAAGAAACGGAAGTGATTTCTGAAGCGTTTCAAAAACTAGGTATAGCTCCTGCAGAATCAGACACAGAAGTAATTCAAAGACTAGGTATTAGGACTGCAAGTACCAAAGAATTAACGAACAGTACTGAACCTATTAGAAAGTGGATTAAAGAAAGTGGCATTAAGCACCTAGCTATTCACCTTGATTTAGATGTGCTTGACCCAAAAGCATTTCGTTCTTTATTATTCGCCAACCCTGAAGCACCTTATAATTTTTCTCCTGCGGGAACAATGCAAATGCCTCAGTTACTTAATCTGATTAAAGAACTATCTGAAGAAACAGATGTAGTTGGATTAGGTATAACGGAGCATATGCCGTGGGATTCTATTAACTTAAAGAATCTGCTCGGAGAGATACCTATTTTAAATAAGTAAGTTCATACACAGATTATAATAGAACACTGATCTGCTTAATCATAAAAATACACTCACGCACTTTATGTTTGCGAGAGTGTATTTTTATGATTAGGCAAATATCCCCTATAATGGATTCCTAAAACTAATTACGGAGCGTCTTAGCATGTCAAAATACGTTGAAATCGGTTACCCAATATATGAAGGAATGCCTGTTTATCCAGGATTGCCAGAGTGAAGTTAGAGCCTAGAGAGCGTTTGGACAAAGGGGATGACTGGAATGGAAGTATGTTAAGTATGTATCACACCGAGATACGAATTTTGAGAAATACGCTTAATATTTCCCAGTCGTCTCTCCCAAAGCAGCGGAATTCATCCGTAAAAATTTACCGAACTGCAAAGCTGTGGCCATTGATACCATGAGCATTGAAAATCTAGAAGAATTTAGTTTTATGAATGAACAGAGCTAAAAAATGACAAATTAAGAAAAGTAGTATACATCACAATTTCCAAAGGAGGATATCTGTTATGGCTCACCAGAAGAAAAGGAAAGAAGCAGCCTGGAAGTCACGAAAGCAAGAACAGCATCCCCATGGTAAAGTCAAATCGCTCAAGGAGCTGTCCAGCGAATAGGAGTGAGGAGTATACTGCTTGAAAGAAAAGAGCTGTCGGTGAAATTCATCGGCAGCCTTCTTTTTGCGATAATTTCGCTTACAGAAAGAATTTCCTTAATGCTGCAACTGGATTTACTAACACCCATCCAGCTATGTGTCGCATATGGGTCCAGTTATTTACAGCGTTCTACTATAGAGGGTATCTTCTTAAATTCGTTTTTCTGAGAGTCTCAGACCTTAAACCCGAAATCATGGAATAAATTAAATCCATTTCCCCCGAGATATTATCTGAAGGTTGTCAGTTCCGGCTAAAAATTGAAGCATCTCCTGTCCAAGAGATGCTTCTTCTACGTTATAAATGGCTAGGCTGAGATAAGCTGATTTATCAGGATACGATTGAATTCAGGAGACCCTGCTTCACCTGATCCGACAGTGGCATAAGTGGCAGACGTAACTGCTCGGCGGTAATAATCTCTTGCTGGGCAAGCCACCACTTGATCGCAGCCGGGGCTGGCTCTGCAAATACATGCTGGATCATCGGCTCCAGTAGCATAAAACTGTCTCGCGACCCGTTCATGTCGCCAGTCACAAAACGTTGGTATACATCCACATACTTCTGGATATTGAGATGAGCGGATGCAAGCATACCGCCGGCAGCGCCTTGGCATAGCATGGCATGGAAATAGGCGTCCTCTCCGCAGAGGACAGGCTTGGTCTCGTACTGGGTCAATTTCAAGAGCAGATCAAGGCCGCCCGTGCTATCCTTGAGCCCAATTACGCCATCCAGGTCCAGAACTTTGCGTATTGTGTCTATTGTCATGCGACTGCCCGTGCGAACCGGAATCTCATATACTAGCACAGGCAAGCCTACACGAGATACGACACGGAAATGCTCCAAGATTCCTTCCTGCGTCGGCCGATTGTAATACGGAGTGACCACCATGGCTGCATCCGCTCCTAATTCAGCCGCCATTTCCGTCCGATGCATGGTTGAATAGGTATCGTTCGTTCCTGTGCCAATGACGATCGGAATGGATTTGTTCATACTCTTCAGAACATCCTGCGTCACTTGCACCATCTGCTTCACTTCATCCCAGGATACGGTTGGCGACTCTCCTGTCGTACCATTAATGACCAGACCCTGGATGTCATGGCCTGCAAGATAGGTAACATACTTACGGTACGAATCGACGTCCAACTTATAGTCACGCGTAAAAGGTGTAATCAGCGGTATGAAAATCCCATGAATATGTTGTTCGTTCATCATCATCAGTTATCCCTTCCCGTTGAATTAAATCTAATGTAACATAGGAGACAGCATCAGAGTTATCTATAATAAACGATGATTCTAATCAAAATTTTCGATGGGGTGGCCAGATTGGATTTCATTTATCTTCACACATTTCGGGAAGTTGCCATTCGTGAAAGCTTTACAAGAGCAGCAGAAGTGCTCGGTTACGCACAATCCAGCGTCACGACCCAGATTCAGAAGCTGGAGAAAACGTATCAAGTCAAATTGTTCGAGCGCTACAGCAACAATAAGATTCGTCTTACCTCTGCCGGGGAAGAGCTGTTCAAGCTTGCCGGACAAATGCTGGAACTTTTTGAGCAATCGAAAGAAAAATTGGCTAAGCAGGGCGGGGGCTCCATGACGATCGGTACTATGGATTCCATCGCTTCGTATTTTCTGCCGCCGTATATGCAGGCGACTCGCAAAGAATACCCTGATCTGAACATACGATTGCATACGGATCGCGAAGAGATGATTTTGCACCAGGTTAGGGAAGGGGAGGCTGATGTTGGGCTGATCCTTGCGGACGATTCAAGCAATCCGGACCTACAGTGGATTACGATTCGAGAAGAACCCCTTGTGCTGATTGTCCATCCGAACCATCCGCTTATCGCTAAAGAGCGAATCGGCCTGGATGATCTGGTAGATGCGGAGTGGATCATGCCCGAGCATACGTGCAACTACAGGCAACTGTTGGAAAGAGTGCTTCGAGCAAATGGAATCACCTATCGCGTGAGCCTGGAGCTGGGTAATCCGGAAGCGATCAAACGGAGCATCAAGACTGGAGAGGGTATATCCATTCTACCTCTAATGGCTGCGCTGGAGGAGATTGAACGAGAAGAGCTGAAGGTGTTACCCTTTGAGCACGCCGAGCTTAAGCTGGAAATTCAGCTTGTTCTTCATCCCAAGAAGTGGGTGTCCAACGCATTGAGCTTTTTTATGGAGAGTCTGAGAATGTAGATTTTCGTCCACATCAAAATTAATATACAGTGTGAGCGCTTCCTTGTGGAAACCAGAAGCGCTCACAGTAGTAAATGGCGAATCTTACTTTGAAATTTTGAAATCATGCTTAGAGTTGACAAATGAAACAAACATGTTAGTATATATGCGTGTGCATGCATTTTGTTGATCTGTTTCATCATATAACTCAGAGAGGGGTCTTTCTCACATGAAAGATTTATTTAGTCCCTACACAATTAAGGGTTTGGAATTGAAGAATCGCGTAGTTATGCCTCCAATGTGCCAATATTCGGTTGACAAAAAGGATGGGGTCGCCACAGATTGGCATTATATACACTACGTTAGCCGAGCGATAGGCGGAGCTGGTTTTATCATGATTGAAATGACAGATGTAGAGCCGGATGGTCGTATCTCTGATTTTGATCTTGGTTTATGGTCAGATGAGCAGATTCCTGCTCTCAAACGGATTGTAGATGCTTGTCACAGCTACGGTGCCAAAGTGGGAATCCAGATCGCGCATGCCGGACGCAAGGCGGAAGATGCTGAAGTTCCTGTAGCACCATCTGCTATCGCATTTGATGAAAATTCAAAACAACCTCGCGCGCTTACAACAGAAGAGGTTAAAGGACTAGTTGAGAAATTTCGTGCTGCTGTAGCTCGCGCTGTCAAGGCTGGATTCGACACCATTGAAATTCATGGTGCACATGGATACTTGATTCATCAATTTCATTCGCCGCTTACGAATAAACGGGAAGATAAATATGGTAAGGACCTTACCCTATTTGGTCGGGAGATCATTCAGGCAGCGAAGGGCGAAATGCCGGAAGATATGCCGCTCTTGATGCGTATTTCTGCCAAAGAATACGTAGAAGGTGGATATGGTATTAAGGAAAGCATTGCTTTTGCCAAGGAATATCAAAAGGCTGGAGTAGATATGTTTGATATTTCATCTGGCGGTGAGGGACCTATAGCTGCATGGGGTAGACCAGGAACTCACGCAGCGTATCAAGTTCCCTTGGCAAAAGAGATCAAAGAAGCACTGGATATTCCGGTGATGGCCGTTGGAAGACTAGAAGATCCAATTTTGGCGAATGCAGTTATCGGAAATGAAGAGGCCGATCTGGTTGCTGTGGGTAGAGGGATGTTGAGAAATCCTTATTGGTCACTGGAAGCCGCATCAAAATTGAAAAAAGAAACTGCAATCCCTACACAGTATACTACAGGATTCTAAGACTGACTGGTTGCATTACTGTTTGACCCTGCTTGGGTCAGCAAAATTCGAACGGAGAAAGTCGGGGCTTGATTATATTCATGTAACAGAAATATGAGGCTTGGTAACCAGCCTTCTTTCCAGACAGTAGTAGACAATCTCTTGCTGCGCTTGCCAAGAAGTATGGGAACATTACAGTGATGGCTAATGGACACGTGGAAGACTCATCTAAAGCAAGTCAGATGGTCAAAAATTGTACAGCCGATATTATTACTTTGGGCAAAGGAGCTCTTGCTAATCATAATCGGCCTGTCAAAGTTAAAAATGATGAATCGCTAGCTATATTTGACCAGGAAAAGATTTTAAGACCGAATGCAACGATAAAGGACTTTGAAATGGTCGATTAAGCAAAAAAAGTACATCCTTTAGACCTTCTGTAAAGTACTCTATCAAGGTACTCTACAAAAGGTCTAATTGAATGAACTCTGCAATCATGGAGAGCGTGGAAGAAGGTTTGCGATTGTGGCGGGAGAAGTGTGTAAAATTGCTGAATATACTTATGAATCTGTGGGTGGAATCCATGACCAGACAGTTCATCAAAGTACGGCATGTTGAGCCTGATCTTGCAAACAATAATGAATATGTTCAGAGGAAGATACATAAGAAGAGATTCAGTTTTAGCTTTTACTAGTTTACGTTAGTTGGTTATTGTGACTGATACGTTTCCTGATATGATAAACAATGAGCAGGATTAACGGGAAAGCAAAGGCATGGGTGAGATCCCAATCTACCCAATAGGCTGGGATCTCCTTGACGTAGAAAATAATATTTTTTGCAATCAGATGTGACAGTCCGAAAATCAGAAATGCTACTGGAAAGATCAATGGCCGGTAGGATTTAAGCTTTAGTAGCTGAGCTGTCCCCAAAACAAATGCGTAAAAGAAAAGCGCTGTTTTGAAATAGGTGCTAATGATCCACGTGGTGGCCATTAAAGCCTCAATCCGCTGCAGAAAATTAGCAATGTTGATTCTCTGGGCAAGAATATAGGCAGCGTAAAATTCGTGTTCTGAGAAATATGCCCCGAGTACTGTCAGGGAGAGAAACAAAATGAGGTTGAGTCCAACGGCCCCGACCAACAGGGAGATGAATAAATTGCGGCTCGTATTGCTTTGTTTTTGGACATAGGGAAACACCATGAAGAACACGCACATTTCTCCAAAGGGATAAAATACGCCGAACATAATGGTGTGCAGCATGTCAGGAAATGGTGTATTCAAAATAGGATAGATACGCTCTAACTTGACATCGGGGAACAAGAGAACGATTAGGCAAATCAGAAAAAACGCAAAGAAAGGAAAAAAAATTTGGGCTGCTCTGCCCAGCGATTCAAGACCCAGCCGCAAGCCATACACCAGCAAAAAAATCGCCATGAAGCGAATGACCCCGCCTGGTGTCCCCTCGTAAATCTGTGTGCACATGAAATCTTCAATTTCTCTGACATAGGTGGAGGCAGCAATCAGGTAAAAGAATAAATAGCTCAACGCTACAGCTCCACCCACCCATTTTCCTAACACTTGTAATGAAAGCTCGATAATCGTTTTAGTTGGATCAATATTTGATGTAGATACCATCAGCTTTACGCATGCAAGTCCTAGCGGAATACTAATCAAGGCGGCAATCCACGCGTCCTCGTGGGCTCCTGTTGTCATTGCCGCAGGATACACAAGTGCCATTTCCCCGATGAGCGAGTAAAAACCAAGCATTATCATTTGAGCCGTACTGATCCGGTCTTTTTCAAGATTCATGAGATTCCTCCAAATCTGCTGCAAACTGCCCCTCAAGTTTTTCTTTTGTCATTTCCATTAGTATGTGATTTTATAACATAATTATTAATTGATAGTCGAAAAGGAATGATAAGGGGATAATTATCAACTTCTTCTGTCATACTAGTTTTAGTTTGCTCACGGAATGCGGAGGTTGTGACATGAAGGATACAATTACTGGCACATTATCACACCGCTTGGAGGACAATTTGGTGCAGTTGGTTCAACTGCTCGGGACAAGCACCGATTTGATCACTAAAAAGCTGGAACTGGATGAATCTACGCATATCGCTTTGCTTTATATTGATGGTCTTGTGGATACACAGGTTCTGCATAACTCCATATTATTTTCGCTTCAGGAACGCTGTACCCCTGAGCAGATGAGAGATCTTGATGCTAATCAGAAGATTGAGCTTTTGCGAAAACGCATGCTGATTGCGGGGGATCTGTCCGTCACGCATGACCTTGGGCAATTTGTTCATGAACTGCTATCCGGTAATATCATGGTGCTGGTGGACGGAACATCCAGCGCCCTGCGGATCGGACTGCCTGGATGGGAGGACCGCAATGTAGGCGAACCCAGCTCACAATCAGTTGTGCGTGGGCCGATGGAAGGGTTCACGGAAAATATGCGGACAAACACGGCGCTGATCCGGAGGAAAATTAAAGACAGCCAGTTATGGCTGGAAACCTTCCAAATCGGCAAGGTGACTCAAACCAGTGTAGCCATTATGTATCTCACCAACATCGCAAACCCTGACCTTGTGCAGGAGGTGAAGCGTAGATTGGCCAAAATCGATACGGACAGTATTCTGGAGAGCGGATATATCGAGGAATTTATTCAAGATACGGCTGCTACGCCGTTCCCTACGATCTATAACAGCGACCGACCGGATACTATCGCAGCGGGGGTCCTCGAAGGCAAAGTTGCGATTCTTGTAGATGGAACACCATTTGTCCTGTTGGTGCCTACCTTTTTTGTCACCTTTTTTCAATCCGCCGAAGATTATTATCAGCGGGCCGATATCGGCACCTTGCTGCGGTTTATCCGTTTTCTTTCCTTTTTTATTACGTTGCTTGCCCCTTCCTTTTATGTGGCGGTTACGACTTATCATCAGGAGATGATTCCTACCAATCTGGTTATCAGCCTTGCAGCACAGAGGGAAAGCGTTCCCTTTCCCGCATTTGTGGAAGCGATGCTTATGGAATTAACGTATGAGATTCTGCGGGAAGCGGGAGTGAGGATTCCGAAAAATATAGGGCAGGCGATATCCATTGTTGGAACACTTGTCATAGGCCAGGCGGCGGTTGCGGCGGGCTTTATTTCATCAGCAATGGTTATCATTGTATCCATTACGGCCATATCCAGTTTTGTCATACCAGAGACGGGCATGTCGATCGCTGCAAGAATCATTCGTTTTGTTCTTATCGGACTGGCCGGCTTTATTGGACTATACGGAATACTATTCGGCGTCTTTTTGATCGTGCTGCATTTGGCGAGTCTGCGTTCCTTTGGCATGCCCTATATGAGTCCGATCGGTCCATACCGTTCAAATGATCTGAAGGATTCCATTTTCCGCTTTCCTTGGCCGTTTTTAAAGACAAGGCCGGCAGAAAGTATGGTTCAGAACCTTGACCGTCAAAGCACAGACAAGCGAAAGGAGTCGGCAGATGAGCCCAAAAAACCGTAAAATTGTTTACCGACTCCTGCTTTTCCTTTTAGTCCCTATGCTGCTCAGCGGGTGCTGGGAAAGACAGGAGTTAAATGAAATGGCCTTTGTGTTGGGGATGGGGCTAGATAAGGCTGAATCTGGCTATAAGGTTACGCTGCAGGTGGTTATTCCTTCAGCAATTGCCTCGCAGACGGCAGGAGGCTCAGGAGGTGCCGGGGTGCCGGTGATTGTATCTACCTTAACGGTACCCACGATCTATGAAGCCCAGCGCAAGTACAGTCTCGACAGTGCGAGAGCCAGCTACTTTGGGCATATCCGTATACTGGTGATCGGAGAGGAGCTTGCCCGGGCCGGAATTGGCGAGGCACTTGATATGTTGAAGCGGAGCCGAGAGCCGCGTAATGATTTCTACGCCATGGTCGCCAAAGACACCACTGCCGAAGATGTCCTGAAGGTCCTTACCCCGCTAGAGAAATTGCCGGCAAGTAAATTGTATAATTCCCTGGACAAATCATATAAGGCGTCGGCAAAAACAGTCGCTGTTTCTTTGAACCAATTTATTGAGGATTTGCTGTACGAGGGGAAGAATCCGGTGTTGACCGGAGTGAAGATGTCCGGCAGTGTCAGTGAGGGCGAAAAGAAGAGCAATGTGGAAGATAGCTCGCCCACAGCCAGATTACGTTACAGTAATATAGCCGTATTTCGGAAGGATAAGATGATCGGGTGGTTAAGCGATAACGAGACGATCGGCTACAATTATGTCACCAATAACGTTGTCAAAAGTTCAGGTCCTGTAATAGGAGACGACGGACGGCCCATCGTCATTGAAGCACTACATACAGACACCGAACGTAAAGTCAAGATGATTGACGGTAAACCACATATTTACATCCATGTAAAGGCCTTGTGTAATGTTGAAGAGGTAATGAGCAAAGATAATCTGGAGGCAGAGCGCGTGATTACAGAGCTGGAAAGGAAATCGGAAGAACGAATTATCTTGCGGATGAAAACTTCAGTTGAGCATATTATTGAGCGCTACAATGCGGATACTATGGGTTTTGGACAGTTGATCTACCGTGCCAACCCCCAAGCTTGGGCTAGGCTACAACAGGAAAAAGGGGACAATTACCTAAAATCGCTACCCGTCCATTACAAAGCCAGCGTGTCGATTAACCGGATTGGCATTACAGACAAATCTTTTATTGAAGATATCAAGGAGTGAGGGCAATGGTGTTACTGCTTTTTCTGGCAACAGCAGCGGTCTGTGCGGTCATCGATGTGCCTTTGCTGACACGAGGAAGCAGGCGCCGTGACCTTCTAGTCTGGGGCTTGTTTTGGATTACGGGCATTAGTGGGGTGGTCTGCTCCTTGTACAAGATCAATGTGCCGAGTCCATTGCTTCTCATCATGATGATCTATAAACCGGTTAACAATCTGTTTACATCCTGGTTTTATTAGGTTGTAGAGAAATTTAACTTTTGAGCGGAAGGATACAATCTTTGAAGTTACTTTATGAAGCAAAAGGAAGTGCTTGCCGACGAAAGAATCTCTTGGGGTGATTCTATCAGAAATGCTTTTGAAAATAGTAGTAGTATCTTTGATTTTAATGGTAGAAGTGAATGTTGGTAAAAGCAGCAGCAGTCTAAGACTTTACTTTTTAAGTCCTAGTGAGCTGCTGCTTTACTTTTAGAAGCAGTCTTTTATATTTCCCCGTACTGATCCGGTCTTTTTCAAGATTCATGAGGATTCTTCATATCTGCTGCAAACTACTCCTCATGTTTTTTTTCATTCCCATTGAACTTTTTGCGTGGGAAATTTGGCGAAAATACTAGCTGGTTACGCATGCTTTTTTGTATTCCATATTTTCTCTAATTGACTTTGTAACCCGACATTATTATTATCTTATACTATAAGATTAATTATCTAATACTATAAGGTATTAGCGAGAAGGTGTTGTGACCATTGGATTATAAAGCATTAGCGACAGAACTATTCGAGTATATCGTCAAATCGCGGAAACCGGCATTAGAGGAACGAGGGCACTTCTCACGTGGTGAAATGGGGATTCTCATTTGTCTGAATTTCAATAAGGACGGGGTCACCTCTGGTCACTTGAGCGAATACTTGTCAGTTAGTACAGGACGGGTAGCAACGGCACTGAAGAGCCTAGAGAAGAAAGGACTAGTTGTACGGCGTACTGATGTCAATGACAAACGTAAGGTGATTGTATTCATTACGGATTCAGGTAAGCAATTTATGATTGACAGGCATAATGAAGGAATCGCATGGACGGAGAATATCCTTCGAAAATTAGACGAACAGGATGCCAAAGAACTGATCCGACTCATTAAGCTTATTGTCTCTAGAAGTTGAATTTCTATGCAAATGCAGGATGCACCATACTTCACCAGACATCAAAGACTATCAGATAAAAGGAGAGTAACAGAATGCTGAAGATATTCAAATATCTCAAGAAAAATGAATGGATGCTCGTGCTTTGCAGCTTGGCTTTCATCGTTGTGCAGGTATGGCTTGATCTAAAGCTACCTGATTATATGGCAGAAATTACGACCAAGCTGCAAACGGAAGGAACGCCTGTGTCCGAACTGCTGATTCCCGGTAGTTACATGTTGTTTTGTGCCGTCGGCAGTATGATTGCATCTATTATTGTGGGCTATTTCGCGGCAAAGGTGGCTGCAGGGCTGGCCATGCGTCTGCGTGCGATGGTCTTTGACAAAACCTTATCCTTTTCGATGGAAGAGATGAACAGCTTTTCGACGGCAAGCCTCATTACCCGCTCCACGAACGATGTTACGCAGATTCAAACGGTGGTTGCGTTGGGGTTGCAGGTGATCATCAAGGCACCGATTCTGGCTGTATGGGCCATTGTGAAGATTGCGGACAAAAACTGGCAGTGGACCGCCTCTACAGGAGCGGCTGTGGCTGTTCTGATCCTGATGCTAAGTGTCATTGTTGTTTTCGCTCTTCCAAGTTTCCAGAGAATCCAGCGTCTCACCGATAATCTGAACAGGGTAACACGTGAGCATCTGATCGGACTTCGGGTAGTACGCGCTTATAATGCAGATCAGTACCAGCAGGAGAAGTTCGAGCAGGCTAACGTCGAGTTGACGAATACAAACCTGTTTGCGAACCGATTAATGACGATGATTGGCCCAGGTATGACCTTTATTATGTCAGGTCTGAGTGTCTCTATCTATTGGATCGGCGCTTACTTGATTAACGGGGCGGCCGTACCAGACCGCATTACGTTGTTCTCCAATATGGTCGTATTCTCCTCTTATGCAATGCAGGTGGTTATGGCTTTTATGATGGTAAGTATGATATTCATCCTGATGCCTCGCGCTTCGATCTCTGCCAAACGGATCATGGAGGTATTGAATACCGAATCCAGCATCGTTAACGGGCATGAGACGACTGGAGAAGAGAGCGTTATGGGGCAAGTGGAATTCCGTAATGTCAGCTTCAAATATCCGGACGCGGAGGAGGCCGTGCTTCGCAGCATTAGCTTTACCGCCAAACGAGGCGAGACGGTTGCCTTTATTGGCGCTACAGGCAGCGGCAAAACCAGCGTGATCAATCTGATTCCCCGTTTCTATGATGTGACCGAGGGAGAGGTGCTTGTGGACGGTGTGAATGTCAGGGACTATAATCAGCAGTCACTCCATAACAAAATCGGGTATGTTCCCCAGAGAGCTGTACTGTTCAACGGTACGGTGGTATCCAACGTTTCGTATGGTGATAACGGAAGAGTAGGAGCATCGGAGAAACTCGTCAAAGATGCCGTTAGTATTGCTCAAGGAACGGAGTTTGTTGAAAAAATGGATGGTCAATATCAGGGTAGAATTTCGCAAGGTGGAGCGAACGTGTCCGGTGGTCAAAAGCAGCGGCTGTCCATTGCGCGTGCCATCTACCGACAGCCGGAAATTTATATTTTCGATGATTCCTTCTCGGCACTAGACTACAGAACAGACCGGATTCTGCGCTCCGCTCTCAAAAAAGAAACCGGCCACGCTACGACACTTATCGTTGGTCAGCGCATAGGCACTATCAAAGACGCTGACCGGATTATCGTGCTGGACCAGGGGGAGATTGTAGGGAGCGGCACACATGAAGAGCTGATGACAAACTGCAGCACCTATCAGGAGATCGCGTATTCGCAGCTTTCGAAGGAGGAACTCATACATGGATAAGAATGAACACACCGTCGACAGCCAGCAAATGAAAATGAATCAGCGAGGTCCCATGGGTAAAGGACCCGCGGGAGGCATGGGTGCTGGTGAAAAAGCAAATAATTTTAAAAAGACCATCAGCCAGCTTGTATCCTACTGCAAGGCCTATGTGCCTATGATTATACTCGCTATGGTCCTGGCCTTGGTCGGCTCTACCCTCAACGTGATTGGCCCGGAAAAGCTCAGTGATATTGCAAACCTGATTCAGGAAGGAATCGTAACCGGGATTGATGTAAGTGCTGTACAGAAGATTGTTCTTGTATTGGCGCTTTTATATGGATTTGGTCTTATCTTTAACTATTTTCAGGGCTTCATTACAGCAACCGTCTCACAGCGTCTTACCAAGAAGATGCGGACAGAGCTGTCTCGAAAAATAGATCATATGCCTTTGAAGTATTTTGACTCTACGAGTTACGGTAATGTGCTTAGCCGCGTAACCAACGATGTCGATACCATCGGACAAACGTTAAACAACAGTCTCGGCACGCTTGTCAGTGCGCTGGCTACCTTCGTGGGCGCCTTGATTATGATGCTTTATACGAACTGGATCATGACCGTTACCGGAATTGTAGCTACGCTGATCGGCTTTTGCCTGATGAGCGTGATTATGAAGCATTCACAGAAATATTTTGTAGCACAGCAAGCGGAACTTGGCCAGATCAACGGTCATATCGAAGAAACCTATGCTGGTCATAACGTAGTCAAGGTATATAACGGGGAACAAGCAGCCAAGGAAGTGTTTCATGGCATTAACAGCCGCTTATATACAAATGCATGGAAGTCTCAGTTCATGTCTGGTCTGATGATGCCAGTCATGATGTTCATTGGAAATTTTGGTTATGTCGCAGTCTGTGTTGTGGGAGCTTTGCTGGTCAACCAACAGACTATAAGCATTGGAACTATTGTCGCCTTTATGGTGTATATTCGACTGTTTACGCAGCCCTTGTCGCAGCTGGCACAGGCCGCAACCAATCTGCAATCGGCAGCCGCTGCCAGTGAACGTGTATTCGAATTTCTGGGTGAAGAAGAATTGGCAGATGAGCGTCACAAGACTACAAAGCTCGACACCGCCAAAGGGGATGTCGAATTCAAACATGTCCGTTTCGGCTATAATGCAGACCGTATGATCATCAAGGACTTCTCCATGAAAGCTGAAGCTGGTCAGAAAATAGCCATTGTCGGTCCTACAGGCGCGGGTAAGACCACGCTCGTGAATTTGCTCATGAGGTTTTATGAGCTGAACGATGGAGAAATCTACATTGACGGAACCCCGATCAGCCAATTAACGCGTGAGAATATTCATGAATTATTCTGTATGGTGCTTCAGGATACCTGGCTGTTCGAAGGAACGATTCGTGACAATATCGTCTTTTCCAAGGATCATGTTACCGATGAGCAGGTGGAAGCTGCATGTAGAGCGGTGGGGCTGCACAGCTTCATTAAAACACTGCCGCAGGGATATGATACAGTGCTGGACGACAAAGCCAATCTTTCTGCCGGTCAAAAGCAATTGATTACTATTGCAAGAGCGATGATTGAAGATTCACCTATGCTTATTCTGGATGAGGCCACAAGCTCGGTTGATACGCGCACGGAATTGCTGATTCAACAAGCGATGGACCAGCTGACTGTGGGGAAAACCTCCTTTGTGATTGCTCACCGACTTTCGACGATCAAGAATGCGGATCTGATTCTGGTCATGAAGGACGGTGACATTATCGAAATGGGTAACCATGAGGAATTGCTAGCTAAAGGCGACTTCTATGCCGATCTATACAACAGTCAGTTTGAACATGCATCCTAAAAGTAACTGCTTGAAATTACAATGAATATCCATATAGTTCCAACAGCATTGACATCAGCATGTGGACATTATAAGTTATGAAAGCCAGAATTTCTTAATCACAATTGTGGAGGCAGATCAATGAACCAGCGTTTTCGAATCACCCGTTCCATGCAGGAGAATCCTGTGGAGCAATCCATTTCCCTGGAGGAGTGCAAAGATTACTTTGCATCCCAGCCAGACTTTTCGTATTCACGAGTGCTTATCATACAAGGTGCTGAGAGCACCATGTCGATCGATGGAGATTTTTTCATGTGGAAGTATGCTGACGTAGAGATACCTTTTCGTCATTACATGGGGGATGTGTATGTGGCTATTTCCGATGAGGCTGTCGTGCCTAAGATGATTGAAATTGCAACAGATTTGCAAGCAGATGTGGTGGATGGATGATGAACTATTTACTATTCTTATTCTGCTGAAGGTTATTGACTTCGTAGTGAATCTTTACAGCAAATGGATAGTACTGATTTCTGCCTGCTGACATCGAGTTACATAGATGTCAGCATTTTTGTTAACCACGTAACTGCATTGGACGTAGTAAAGCTAATAAAATTTAGTTATTGAATATCATATATCTGGTGAGTGGTTTCTAAGGGTTCGTTTCCTGTCTGGTCACACGGCAGAAGCTCACTCGGTTGTGATGCGCTCGGCAACAAAAACGATTCGATTCGTACACAGTATACATCACACAACAAATGTTTCCGGTACGTTCGCTGTGGCAGTATTCACTTCATACTTAAGGGTCAAGTCGCCAAAACTTAAAAATAGCAAGCCTCTTGCAACTTAGAGACTTGCTATTTTGTGTTTTCTGTTCATTAAATTTTGTGAAAAATAATAGTTCCAAAGTTATGAATTTTCTAAAAATTTATACTTTTAAAGGGAAATCAAAACGTTTCTATTAATTAAAAAATAAAGTTTATAGCTTAAATTAGAGAAAACTTAATCTGAATTGAAATTTCAGGAGGAAAATTAAAGAAAATTCCGCATGTGAATTAGTTCAAAAGATCTATGAAAAGTCACTATCTATTTAAAAAGTGAAGAGTTATTAATTTTGAATCATTTCAGCTTTATGTAAATAAATTCCATAATATAGGTAATTAAAGAATATTGCTGAAAAAGTTGAAATTTGTCGGATGATGTCAGAATTGATTTGTTACATTTATGTTAATGATATGTAACGTAAAATTTGCTTTGGTACAAGGGTTTTGGACCTTTTTTGCAAGCCTACATCATTTTGATTTTATCAATTTATAAAATCAAAAATTTCGTTTTGAACCACATTAACGGGTCATGATCAGTATTCAATTTAATAAAAAAGTGAAATTATTGCATTTGAAGATATAAAAATAATAGAATAATATGGATTATTTATTGATTTTATGAAATCTATCAATTTGGAACTTATGTCCCATGCTAATCGGTTTTAAAGTTTGTATATTTAAAATAGCTAGAAAGTATTGGGAGGAAAAAAGGGATATAAGGATTTATTGAGAAATTTTGGACAGAAAGAGGATGTGAGAAATTTTATATGGCGACTCGGTCATGCCTTGGTTTTTTAAAATCGTGATCCATCTGACTGAGAAGATCCAGTTATTTTGTTTCGCCCGACACGAGGGCTTTGCCTGAATGGCTTACAGAACATGAAAGTTGTTCAACAGAAGCTCCATGGACATCAAGCAGGACAACATGCTCTCACTGCTTCCCGAAATGGCTTCATAAGTACATAAGCTGTTTTCTTTTTTAGAAACTGAATGGGAGCACTAATTGTAATCGAAACAGCTGTCCATAACATCATATCTGGTAAATCCGTCTCACATTTTCCGTATTCCAAAAAACAACTCTATTATTTTTAAGGTATGCGAAACGTATCCTTAACAGCCTGGGAATCCCGTTGGCTCGTCCGATGCCCATTATTTTTTCATCCATGTACAAAAACAGGAAGTTTTAAGCGCAGTTGTGAGTATTTTTTCGCTCCTTTCAGCCTAGAATTACACTCCTAACCACGCTGCAGCAGCTTATGCATCTCACAGCATCGATACCCTCCAGCCAAGATTCAGACAGCACACATCACGATACACTACGTTGTTAACACTGCGGTAGCCATTCTACAACCCACCACCAAGATGTACTCTCAGCATAATTCAAAAATGTTCTCATTCCATGCACATATTCATACATCCAGAGTCAGAGTTATTTCACTAGGTCCGCCCAACTAAAAAAAGCTTGCACTGCGAAAGTGTGATCGATGAAAAAGAGAGATATGCTTGTTTCGATCAAATTCAGCTCTTTGAAGGCACCCATGTCTCAATGGTATATCAGGAGTGGTCGCTTTGCCGAACTGCCATTGGCAATTTAATGCCGGAGAAAAGACACGCATGACCAGTTCCTTGACAAGGGCGGTCATTTATGAGGAGTTACTTTCTACCCATATCTATTTCGCGAGGAGAGATACGTATGACTCAGCACAATGTTCAATTGTTTGCATTAAGCCAACCCCAGCAACGTATTTGGTATACGGAGCTTGTGTATCCCAATCGCAACACGTCCACGATTATTACCACTGTTAAAATCAAGGGAACGGTTCGAATAGATGCATTGCAGCAGGCAATGAACCAGGTGATTGCACAAAACGATTCTTTTCGTATCAAAATCACGGCTAGGGACGGCATTCCCTATCAATATGTGGAGCCGTTTGCTGCTCAAAGCATAGAAACGCTTCAGGTTACCCCGGAGGAAGCTGAGCTATGGGTCAGCCATCATAACGCACAGCCGTTCCCCTTGCTGGATTCGCAGCTGTATCGGTTTGTTATTTTGCAGCTGGGGGCAGAAGACACCTGGTTTAGTTTCAAGATGCATCATATTATTTCTGATGGCGTTACTATGGAGCAGGCCATTAATGAAATTACGGGGAATTATATGAATATTGTGCATGGTACAGGTTCAGATGCGCCAGTTCCAGCGAATTCATATCTCGATTTTATTCAGGTGGAGCAAAGCTATGAGCAATCGGACCGCTATCAAAAGGATAAGACGTACTGGACGGAGAAATTTGCCGATCTGCCGGAGGTTACAGGTTTAAAACCATACAATCCGCTCACGGTGAGTACGGCTGCACGCCGGGAGAACTATACACTGGAGCACGAATTATATCGTGGTGTCACGGCTTTTTGCGAGGCGAATAACATCAGTATTTTTACATTTTTCCTGGCTGCTCTGTATATTTATTTACATAAAACGACAGGGGAACAGGATTTAACCGTGGGTACATTGTATGCTAACCGTACGTTGAAAAAGGAAAAAAATACAATGGGCATGTTCGTTAGCACTGTGGCTACACGTTTGCAAGTTGAGCCGGAGTCCGAGCTACTTACCTTCCTGCAGGGTGTTGGCAAGGAGCAGGCGTCCATTTTGCGGCATCAGCGTTATCCGTACAACAAAATCATACAGGATTTGCGTGAACAGCAAAGCGGCACGAATATTCGCCGCCTGTTTGGCGTTACCATTCAGTACCGTACGCTGAGCTTCTCCCGTTTTGATGAAGCTGTTCAGCAGGTGCATACCGATTTCTGCGGAGATACGGTGAGCGACTTCGATATTGCCATGATAGACATGTTGGATGACGATAAACTTGTACTGCAACTGGATTATCGGACCGAGCTGTTCAACGAGCAGGAAATCGCCCGAATTATTCGTCAATTCTTGAGTGTGGTAGAGCATATGGTGAAAGGGCCACAGAAGCGGATTCAGGAGTTGTCACTGATGAGTGACGAAGAGCGGGCACAAATTATGGATGTATTTAATGCGACAGCAGTCCCCTTTCCACACGATGTGGGAATTCACGAGCTATTCGAGGAACAGGCAGAACGTACACCGGATCAGACAGCGGTTATGTTTGGAAATCAGAGTCTGACTTATCGGGAGCTGAATGAACGGTCGAATTCATTGGCACAAATGCTTCAAGCACAGGGAGTAGGACCTGACAAGCTGGTCGGCCTGATGGTGCAGCGCTCCGTGGAAATGATTGTAGGACTGCTGGCCGTTCTCAAAGCAGGCGGTGCTTATGTGCCGATCGATCCTGAATTTCCGTCATCTCGTATTGCATACATGCTGGAAGACAGCAAGGCCGAAGTGCTTCTGACCAGTCGTGATCTGGCGGAAGAACATCATTACATCGCCAATACCATGTTTCTTGAGGATGCAGCATTGTATGAAGGAGAAAGAGGCAACCTGGAAGCGATTGCCCGCCCAGAGCATCTGGCTTACGTTATCTATACCTCTGGTTCGACTGGAAATCCGAAAGGAGTTATGCTCCAGCATCGCTCGGTCCTCAACTTTATTACCGGGATGCGTGAAATCATTGAGTTTGAAGCTGGCAAAACCATTTTGTCACTGACGACCATTTCATTCGATATTTTTGTCTTGGAAACCATCTTGCCGCTGTTGGGTGGAATGACAGTTGTGCTTGGCGACCACCAGCATCAGGTGGACCCTCAGGCGCTGGGTGAGTTGATTACTCATCATTCTATAGACATGTTGCAAATGACACCATCCCGGCTGCAAATGCTGCTGGATCATGAAGCAGGTTCCCACGTACTGCGAGGTGTGAAGGAAATCATGGTGGGAGGTGAAGCCCTTCCGTCCAAGCTGCTCGCAGCGCTGCAAGAAATAAATGGTCCCCTTATTTATAACATGTACGGACCTACAGAAACGACGGTTTGGTCAACCGTACAGGAACTGACTCATGCTCAAGAAATTAATATAGGACGTCCCATCGCGAATACCCAAATCTATATCATGAATGCGAGCGGGGAATTGCAGCCAGTCGGTGTGCCGGGCGAGTTATGTATTGCAGGGGAAGGATTGGCTCGTGGGTATTGGAATCTCGAAGATCTGACGGCCGAGAAATTTGTGAAAAATCCGTTTGCCGGAGGCAAGGCAGGCTATGAGCGGATGTACCGTACAGGCGATCTGGCGAGATGGACACTGGATGGCAACATTGAATATTTGGGACGGATGGACCATCAGGTGAAAATTAGGGGCTACCGAATCGAATTGGGCGAGATCGAATCGCAGCTATTGCAGGTGGAGTCGGTACGAGAAGCGGTCGTCGTGGCCCGTACGGACGAAACAACGGGCCAAAAACAAATGGCGGCGTACTATGTGGCCAGTCAAGCAATGGAAGCCAGTGAACTGAGAAGTGAGCTGGGGCGGGAGCTACCAAGCTATATGGTGCCGTCGTATTTCATTCAGTTGGAGCAGATGCCGCTGACACCGAACGGTAAAATCGACCGCAAGTCCCTGCCAGCACCGGAAGGCAGTCTGCACAGCGGAGTGGATTATGAAGCGCCGCATACCGCGCCGGAACGGGTACTCGTGGCGATCTGGCAGTCTGTCATGGGCGTGCCAACCGTCGGTATTTTGGACAATTTCTTTGACCTGGGCGGCGATTCCATCAAGGCGATTCAAATTGTATCCCGTGCGTTCCAGGCAGGTTACAAGCTGGATATGAAGGAGCTGCTTCGGTATCCAACCATCGCAGCATTGGCACCGTACATGCATGAGACAAGTCGTATGGCAGATCAGGGAGAAGTGAGCGGGGAAACGGTGTTGCTTCCGATCCAGCATTGGTTCTTTGAACAGGAGCAAGTAGACGCGCATCACTTTAATCAGGCAGTTATGCTGCACCGGGAGCAGGGGTTTGACGAGTCTGCTCTGCGTCAGGCGCTTATCAAGTTGACGGAGCACCACGATGCACTGCGGATGGTGTTCAGGAAGACCGAACAAGGCAATGAAGCGTGGAACCGCGGAATACAGGAAGGCGAGCTGTATCATCTGGACGTGCTGGACTTTAGGGCTTTGACAGATAAAGCCATGCTGAGCGCGACGATTGAGGTGAAAGCAACTGAAATTCAGAACAACATGAACCTATCCAAAGGACCGCTGGTAAAGGTGGGTCTATTCCATTGCCCGGATGGAGATCATTTGCTGGTGGCGATCCACCATTTGGTGGTCGATGGTGTGTCTTGGCGTATTTTGCTGGAGGATTTGGCAACCGGATATGAGCAGTCTTTACGGGGCGAGTCTGTCCGTTTGCCCAACAAAACAGATTCCTTCCGTCTGTGGGCTGATCAGCTGTCGGCATATGCGAACAGTTCGGTTTTGGAGAAGGAGTGTGCGTACTGGCAACAACTGGAACAAGCGGCAGCTACTCAAGCAGCTTTGCCCAAGGATTACACTCGCAAATCCGAGGCCAAGCCTCAGCTACGAGATGACCGCACACTGACCGTGGCATGGACGGTCGAAGAAACAGAGCAATTCCTAAAGCAGGCACACCGAGCCTACAATACGGAAGCGAACGACCTGTTGTTGACAGCGCTGGGAACCGCTATTCAGGAGTGGGCAGGTATTCGTCAGGTGCTTGTAAATCTGGAGGGTCATGGTCGGGAAGCCATTTTGCCGGATGTGGATATGACGCGTACGGTCGGTTGGTTTACCAGCCAATTCCCGGTTGTACTCGATATGGGCGAGGAACAGGGTGTGGGACGGCGTGTCAAGAACGTCAAGGAAGGACTGCGCCGTTTGCCGCATAAAGGAATTGGATACGGGATTTTGAGATATCTTTCTGCGCCTAGGGAAGGGGAAGCCGCTTTTGTCGCCGAGCCGGAAATTAGCTTTAACTATCTCGGACAATTCGATCAGGATTTGAAACATAATGCATTTGGCATGTCTCCTTATTCCACCGGAGCTTCCATTAGAGATACGTTGACCAAGCGGTATGCCCTGGATATCAACGGCATGATCACGGACGGTGCACTGGAACTGACGATCAGCTACAGTAACAAAACGTTCATGAAAAAGTCAATCAAAAAGCTGGCTGATCTGCTGCAGGAGAGCTTGCGTGAGGTATTGGCTCACTGTGTGCAAAAAGAGCTGCCGGAGCTGACGCCAAGCGACTTGTCCTTCCAAGGACTGACGGCTGGAGAGCTGGATCATATTGTAGAGCAGACGGCTGCTGTGGGAGAATTAGAAAACATTTATTCGTTAACACCCATGCAAAAAGGCATCCTGTTCCACGGCTTAATGGAGCCGAAATCCGGGGCGTACTTTGAGCAGGCGACATTTGATCTGCAAGGCAGCTTTCAAGTGGAGGCTTTTGCCGAAAGCTTAAATCAACTGGTGGATCGGCATCAAATATTCAGAACGAATTTTTATAGCGGCTGGAATGAACAGCCTTTACAGGTGGTGTACCGCCATAAAGCGGCTGGATTCCGTTTTGAAGATGTACGATCACTGGGGCAAGAAGAGCAGGACGCATACATTGCTGATTTTGCTGAGCGTGACAAAGTCGAAGGCTTTAATTTCAGTTCAGGCGAGCTGATGCGGGTGTCTGTTTTGCGTACAGGCGAGGAATCGTACCGTTTTGTGTGGAGCTTCCACCATATTTTGATGGACGGCTGGTGCTTGTTCCTAGTTGTGGGGGAAGCATTTAATTCGTACTTTGCCCTGCTTGAAGGCCGCAAACCGGAGCTAGCCCCGGTAACGCCTTACAGCGAATATATTGAATGGCTGGATCGGCAGGATAACATGGAGGCTGAGCGGTTCTGGAGTGACTATTTTGCTGGTTTTGAGCAACAGACGGTATTGCCGCAAGCAAAACAGCTGGAGGGTCAGGCTAAAGCATATGAAGCGGACAAGCTTTCGTTTACATTGGGCCGTGAAGTGACGGAGCGGATGAACAAGCTGGTTAAGCAGCAGCAAGTGACGGTCAATACGCTTCTTCAAGCAGCGTGGGGCGTTGTGCTGCAACGATATAACAACAGTCGGGATGTTGTATTTGGCAGTGTCGTATCTGGTAGATCAGCGGATATTCCGGGCATCGATACAATGGTTGGTTTGTTCATTAATACGGTTCCTGTACGGATTCACAGTGAGAAAGATATGACGTTTGCTGCGTTAATGAAGCAGATACAGGAGCAGGCACTGGCTTCCCGTGCCTATGAAACCTATCCGTTATATGAAATTCAGGCCCTGACAGAGCAAAAACAGGACCTGGTGAACCATATTATGGTGTTTGAAAACTACCCAGTGGAACGGCGCATGGAGCAAATGGGTAGCCGTGGTACGAATGGTTTTACGATTGCCAATGCTTCCGTGTCGGAGCAAACGAACTATGATTTCAACATTACTGTGGTGCCAGGCGATGAAATGGATTTTCATTTTGAATTCAACGCGCTAGTGTTTGAACGTGCAGCTGTCGAGCAATTCCGTGAGCACTGGCTGCGTGTGATAGAAGAAGCAATTCACAAACCGAATGCGCTAGTAGATGAGCTGGAGCTAGTGACTGCTGAGGAAAAAGTGAAGATCATCGACGGCTTTGGTTCCGTTGGTGTATCTGCATGGATTGATGAAAAGCAATCAGAAGGGTTGTTCCACGCCTATGTGGAAGAACAAGCGCAGCTTGTGCCGGATCACGTGGCAGTTGTATACGAGGAGCGGCAGCTTACGTATCGCGAGCTGAACGAGCGTGGGAACCAACTTGCTCGTAGATTGCGGAATGAAGGCATTGGGCGCGAATCCATTGTTGGTATTTTGAGCGAGCGCTCGGTGGACATGCTGGTTGGCGTATTGGCAGTATGGAAAGCCGGCGGGGCATATGTACCGTTAGATGCGGATTATCCATCCGAACGAATCCGCTTTATGCTGGAGGACAGCGGTGCGACAGTGCTACTGACGCAAACCAGTTTGCAGGAGCGTGCCCAAGCATGGCTGGAGGAAAGTCGACAGGCCTTGGCCGGAGGGCAGTCTGAGGGTGAGCTAGAAACGGCGGTTAGCATTGAAACGATGGAAAGAAACAGCCTTAATGAGGGATTAAGCTTGAAATCAGATTCGTCATCTGATAGCGAAGCAGCATCCGAATCCGCAACGAACTTGCGTCTGCACACCGTACTGGCGCTGGACGATGAGTCGCTGTACATCGGGGATGCCACGGATATCGAGCATATCAACGAGCCGCAGGATCTGGCGTATGTGATCTACACGTCCGGTACAACGGGACGCCCGAAAGGGGTCATGATCGAGCATCACAGTCTGGTAAACACAGCCGCAGCCTACCGCCGGGATTACCGTCTGAACCAGTTCCCGGTACGATTGCTGCAACTGGCAAGCTTCTCCTTCGACGTATTCGTCGGGGATATCGCGCGGACGCTTTATAACGGCGGCACGATGGTCATTTGTCCGAAAAATGACCGGATTGATCCAAGCCGCCTGTACGGCTGGATTCGCGAGTATCAGATTACAGTGTTCGAATCGACCCCGGCCTTGATTGTACCGTTTATGCAGCATGTATATGAGCAGGGACTGGACATGAGCAGTCTGGAATTGCTGATCACCAGCTCGGATAGCTGCAGCGTGACGGATTACCGGGTGCTGCAAGAACGGTTTGGTGCGGATATCCGCATTATAAACAGCTACGGCGTCACGGAAGCGGCGATCGACTCCAGCTTCTACGACGAAGAACTGTCGAAGCTGCCAAATAGCGGCAGTGTGCCGATTGGTCAGGCGTGGCTGAACGCACGGTTTTACATCTTGGACAGCCAGCTGAATCCGGTGCCGATCGGCGTACTGGGCGAGCTGTGCATTGGCGGAGCCGGGGTAGCACGAGGCTACCTGAACCGTGCAGACCTGACAGCCGAAAAATTCGTAGCGAACCCGTATGTAGCGGGTGAACGACTGTATCGCACAGGTGACCTGGCGCGGTGGATGCCAGACGGCAATGTAGACTTTATCGGGCGGATGGATTATCAGGTCAAAATCCGGGGATATCGGATCGAGCTAGGCGAGATTGAAACGGCAATTCAGCGGGTGTCGGGTGTGCGTCAAGCTATAGTCATCGACCGGACGGACGAACGTGGACACAAGTATTTGTGCGGATACATCACGGGAGAAGCCGAGCTGCGGATCGAGGAGGTACAGGCCGAACTGGAAGCAGGGCTGCCAGCGCACATGGTGCCTGCACGGTTGATGCGTCTGGAGACGATCCCACTGACCCACAATGGAAAAATCGACCGCAAAGCGTTGCCGGAACCGGAAGGAAGCATCCATACGGGTGCAGCTTATGTGGCACCGCGTACCACGGTGGAGCAAGTACTGGCTGCGGTATGGGCCGGGGTGCTCGGCGTGGAAACGGTAGGCACGCAGGATAACTTCTTTGAACTGGGCGGCGATTCGATCAAAGCGCTGCAAGTATCCTCCCGATTGCTGCAAGCAGGTTATCGACTGGACATGAAGGATTTGTTCAGCAATCCGACGGTAGCGTCACTCAGTCCTTTGCTTCGTACAGATGGCAAGATTGCCAGCCAGGAAGAGGCAGTAGGCCAGGTAGAGCTGACACCTATTCAGCGATGGTTCTTCGAGCAGCAACCGGTTGACCTGCACCACAGCAACCAGGCGATGATGCTGTATCGAGCTGGGCGCTTTGACGTCGACGCGTTGCGCCGTACGATGGAACGTATTGTCCAGCATCATGACGCATTGCGCACTGTATTCCGTGAGACGGAGCAAGGCTATACCGCTTGGAACCGCAGTGTAAAGGAAGGCGAGCTATACACGCTGGACATCGTAGATTTTAGCGGAGTTGAAGACGAATCCACCGCTGTCGAAGCCAAGGCGAGTGAAATTCAAGCCAGCATTCATTTGAGCGAGGGTCCACTTGTGAAGCTCGGTCTGTTCCATTGCGCTGAGGGCGATCATTTGCTAATGGTCATTCATCATTTGGTCGTGGACGGCGTATCGTGGCGTATTTTACTGGAGGATTTGGCATCCGGTTATGAGCAGGCTGTTGCAGGTAAAACAGGCAAAGCTATTCGACTGCCACATAAAACAGATTCGTTCCAGGTATGGGCCAAACAGCTGTCAGTCTATGCGAATAGTGCGACGATGGAGCGGGAGCTCGCATACTGGCAGCATATCGAACAAGCAGAAGCCAGTCTTGCGAAGCCTTTGCCAAAGGATTTTGCAAATGACAATGCTCTGCTGGGAGACAGTGAGGTGGTCACGGTCCGCTGGACGAAGCAGGAAACCAAGCAGCTGCTCAAGCAGGCTCATCGCGCGTACAACACGGAAATGAATGACCTGCTGCTGGCCGCACTCGGCAAAGCCGTGTATGAATGGTCCGGTTCCGAACGGGTGCTGGTTAACCTGGAGGGGCATGGACGGGAAGCCGTTGTACCCGACGTGGATATTACGCGCACGGTCGGCTGGTTTACGAGCCAATTCCCGGTTGTACTGGATGGAAGTCTGGGACAAGGGGGAAATACCGCCCGTTTGATCAAACGGATCAAGGAAGGGCTGCGTCATGTTCCGCAAAAAGGCATCGGCTATGGTATTTTACGCTACCTGTCTGATCTAAATGTGCTAGAGAAAGCGGGCGTGCAGTTAAAAACTCAGCCTGAGATCAGTTTTAACTATTTGGGCCAATTCGATCAGGATTATAAAGGCAACGATCTACAGCCTTCATCCTATTCCATCGGTGTGCCTGTTAGCACGAACGCTATTATGGATTTTGCACTGGATATCAATGGATTAATCGAGGATGGCGAGCTGATGTTCACCCTTCGTTATGGCACCACACAATTCCGGCATGAAACGATTGCACGGCTTGGAGAACTACTGGCGTCCGGCTTGCGTGAGGTGATTCATCATTGTGTCGCTCAGGAAAGAACGGTATTGACCCCAAGTGATGTCCTGTTAAACCATGTAACGCTAGACGAGCTGGAGCAATTGGTGAAAGATACACAAGATATGGGCGAACTAGAAAATGTGTATGCTTTGACGCCGATGCAAAAAGGTATGCTCTTCTTCAGTCTAATGGATGAGAATTCGGCAGCTTATTTTGAGCAGGCCACCTTTGAATTGAATGGACGGTTTGATGTGGTTACTTTCGGTAAAAGCTTGGATCTGCTCGTACAACGTCATGAGGCGTTACGGACGAACTTTATCAACTCCTGGAAGGATGAGCCTGTGCAGGTCGTCTTCCGCAACCGTAGCGGGCAATTATATTATGAAGACTTGCGCGGACTAGAAAAAGAGGAACGTAAAGCTCGTGTTGAAGCTTTTGTCATCGAGGATAAAGCGAAAGGATTCAATCTTGCAGAAGATGCACTCATTCGTATCTCTATTCTGCAAACCGGGGATGAAACGTACCACTTTATCTGGAGCTTCCATCACATTTTGATGGATGGCTGGTGCTTGTCCTTTATGACACAGGAGGTATTTGGTAGCTATCTGGCACTGCGCGCGGGTCATGAGCCAGCGCTGGAGCCTGTCACGCCGTTCAGTCGATTTATTGAATGGCTGGAACGTCAGGACCGTGAGGCAGCCCTGCAATACTGGCGTGGGTATCTGGCGGACTATGAGCAGCAAATTACGCTTCCGCAGCAAAAAGCACAGCCGAAATCGATGCACACCGGGGAATATATCGCTGGAGAACTGGATTGCGACTTCCAGCCGGAGCTGGTGGCTCAGATCGAACAAGTGGCGAAGCAAAATCAGGTGACGATCAATACGCTGATTCAGACGGTATGGGGCGTTTTGTTGCAAAAATACAATAACAGTTCGGATGTCGTGTTCGGCAGTGTTGTGTCCGGTCGTCCAGGCGATATTCCGGGTGTGGAGTATATGATTGGCTTGTTCATTAATACGATTCCAGTGCGTGTACAGTCTGAAAAGGACGAAGCTTTTGTGGACTTGATGAAACGAACACAGCGGCAAGCACTGGCTTCCAATGCCTATGATGCGTTCCCATTGTATGAAATTCAAGCACTGACCGGGCAGAAGCAGGATTTAATCAATCATATTATGATATTTGAGAATTATCCGGTGGAGCAGCAGGTAGAGCAGTTGGGCAGTGACGGACAGGATAAATTTACGATTTCGAACGTGGTGTCTACAGAGGAAACCAACTACGACCTGAACGTCGTCGTGATGCCGGGTGAAGGCATCAAGATTCGTTTTATGTATAACACGCTCAGCTTTGATCAAGCAGGTATTGAACGTCTGTATGGACATTTTGCGCGCCTGCTGGAGCAAATTTCGATCAACCCGCATGTTCGGGTGGAAGAGCTGGAACTACTCACAGCAGCAGAAAAACAACAGATTACAGCGGCCTTTAATGACACCGCTTGTGCATTTCCGTCTCATCAGACGATCCATCAGCTGTTCGAGGATCAGGTGGAGTGTACACCGGATCAGGTGGCATTGGTGTTTGCAAATCAGAGTCTGACGTATCGGGAGCTGAATGAACGTGCCAATTCATTGGCACGAATGCTTCAAGCACAGGGAGTAGGACCTGACAAACTGGTCGGCCTGATGGTACAGCGTTCCGTGGAAATGATCGTAGGTCTGCTGGCCGTGCTAAAAGCAGGTGGTGCTTATGTACCGATTGATCCCGAATTTCCGTCCTCTCGTATTGTATACATGCTGGAAGATAGCGAGGCCACAGTGCTTCTGACCCGTCGTGATTTGGCAGAAGAGCACCAATACAACGCCAATACCCTGTTTCTTGAGGATGCAGCCTTGTATCAGGGAGAGAGCGGCAATCTGGAGACGATTGCCCGCCCAGAGCATTTGGCTTATGTCATCTATACCTCGGGTTCGACTGGAAATCCAAAAGGAGTTATGCTCCAGCATCGCTCGGTCCTCAACTTTATTACCGGGATGCGCGAAGTCATTGACTTTGAAGCGAACCAAACCATTTTGTCACTGACGACCATTTCATTCGATATTTTCGTCTTGGAGACCATCCTGCCCCTGTTGGGTGGAATGACGGTGGTGCTTGGCGACAGCCAGCATCAGGTCAATCCTCAGGCGCTGGGTGAATTGATTACTCATCATCATATTGAGATGTTGCAAATGACACCATCCCGGCTGCAAATGCTGCTGGGTCATGAAGCAGGTTCCCGCGCGCTGCAAGGCGTGAAGGCAATGATGGTCGGGGGTGAAGCTCTTCCGCCCAAGCTGCTGGCAGCACTGCAAGAAATAAACGGTCCTCGCATCTATAACATGTACGGACCTACAGAAACGACGGTGTGGTCAACCGTGCAGGAACTGACCCATGCGGAGCACATTAATATCGGACGTCCTATCGCAAATACCCAAATCTATATCATGAATGCGAATGAGGAATTGCAGCCCGTCGGCGTACCGGGTGAGATATATATTGCAGGGGAAGGATTGGCCCGCGGATATTGGAAACGTGAAGAACTGACGGCCGAGAAATTTGTAATTCATCCGTTTGCTGATGACAAGTCAGACCATGAGCGGATGTACCGTACAGGCGATTTGGCAAGATGGATGCCGGACGGCAACATTGAATATTTGGGCCGGATGGACCATCAGGTGAAAATCCGGGGCTACCGGATCGAACTGGGCGAGATCGAATCGCAGCTGCTGCAGGTGGAGTCCGTACAAGAAGCGGTCATCATGGCACGCACGGACGAAACGGGCCAAACACAGCTCGTGGCGTACTACGTGGCGAGTCAAGAGCTTGGAGCGGGTGAGCTGAGACATGAGCTGGGACAAGAGCTGCCAAGCTATATGGTGCCGTCGTATTTCATCTGGTTGGAGCAGATGCCGCTGACACCGAACGGTAAAATCGACCGCAAGTCCCTGCCAGCACCGGAAGGCGGTTTGCACAGCGGTGCGGATTATGCAGCGCCACGCACTGTAACAGAACGAACACTCGTAGCGATCTGGCAGTCCGTCCTGGGCGTGCCAACCGTCGGTATGTTGGACAATTTCTTTGATCTGGGCGGCGATTCGATCAAGGCGATTCAAATCGTGTCTCGTGCGTTCCAGGCAGGCTACAAGCTGGACATGAAGGATTTGTTCCGCTATCCCATCGTCGCAACGCTGGCACCGCATATGCACGAGGTCAGTCGTAGGGCAGATCAGGGAGAAGTGAGCGGAGAAACGGCGTTGCTTCCGATCCAGCATGGGTTCTTTGCGCAGACCCAAGTGGATGCGCATCACTTCAATCAGGCCGTTATGCTGCACCGGGAGCAGGGCTTTGACGAAGCTGCTCTGCGTCAGGCGCTTATCAAACTGACAGAGCATCATGATGCTCTGCGGATGGTGTTCAGCAAGACCGAGCAAGGCTATAAAGCATGGAACCGCGGAATACAGGAAGGCGAGCTGTATCACCTGGACGTGCTGGACTTTAGAAATTTGACGGATGAAGCTATGCTCAGCGCGGCAATTGAGGCGAAAGCCAGTGAAATTCAAAGCAGTATCCAACTGCATGAAGGACCGCTGTTAAAGGCTGGTTTGTTCCACTGTGCAGATGGGGATCATCTGCTGATGGCGATTCACCATTTGGTCGTGGACGGGGTATCCTGGCGTATTTTGTTTGAGGATTTGACTACTGCCTATGAACAGGCCGTTCATCAGGAAGTGCTTCAGCTGCCGGACAAAACGGATTCCTTCCGTTCCTGGTCTGGGCAACTTTCCACCTATGCGAATAGCACAGCTATGGACAGTGAACACGCCTACTGGGAGCAATGGAACGCAGCCGCTTGGGCTGACCAAGTACGTTTGCCTGAGGATCAAGCGCAGGCTGAGCCCTTTACCTTGGCTGACACGGATACAGTGGCCTTCCAGCTTACGGAAGAAGAGACAGAAAGATTATTGAAGCAAGCACACCGCGCATATAACACGGAAGTGAACGATCTGCTCCTGACGGCTTTGGGCATGATGCTGTACACGTGGACGGGTCATGAACGCAGCCTCATCAATCTGGAGGGACACGGACGTGAGGACATTTTGCCGGATATGGACATTTCTCGTACGGTAGGCTGGTTTACGAGTCCATATCCGGTATGGCTGGACATCGGTCGTGATCACGCTTTGTCGGAACGCATCAAACAGGTCAAAGAGAGTTTGCGCCATATTCCGAATAAAGGAATGGGCTACGGAATATGGAGATATTTGAGTGAATCCGGCCAAGTCGCCAGTCAGCAAGCAGATGTACAGCACCTTGGTCAATATCAAGCTTTTGCCGAGCCACAAGTGAGCTTTAACTATCTCGGCCAGCTGGATCAGGACTTGCAAAACAGCGATATCCGGATGTCTCCTTACTCAATTGGATCGGTCGTTAGTGACCGGACGAAGATGAAATATGCTCTGGATGTGAGCGGGATCGTAACGAACGGCATCCTGGAACTGGACATTCGGTATAACGGCAAAGCCTTCCGTAAGGACACCGTCCAAATGCTAGCCAATCTGCTGAAATCCAATCTGCTTGAGATTATCGAGCATTGTGCCACACGGGAGCGGACCGAATTGACTCCAAGTGATGTGCTGTTTAAAGGCCTGACACTGGAGCAGCTAGATACGATTAAGGAGCAGACCCAGACGGTTGGGGAA
>NZ_JBZXYR010000021.1:0-29833 GCF_058895805.1 Paenibacillus sp. NMA1017
CAAGTTTCATTAGTTGCACACTCTGTAAATAGGTCTCTATGTTAAGACCTTGTAATGATTCTTTTACCACCAATCTACATTCTTCATAATCTTCAAATTCATTTCTTATGTAAATTGATTTTAGATCAGTTGGGGTATATCTAATGCTGAGGTTCCAACCGCCTTCTTTCAAAGCTCTTTCAAACCATTTCTCACGTATGGCTCTTGAGCAAGTATAAAAAACTTGCTGAAAACAGATACCGTGGGGTGTTACAAAAGCAATATCAAATATGCTAAGTGAATTTAGTGACATGAATTATTACACACCTTTCTCTATTCATATTATAGTCATTGTTAATTTTTTCATACATAAATCCCAAGGAATAATCGGTATACGGATAATTCGCGACTTTTATGTACCAAAATTAAAATGAGTATTTCTTATATATGGAGAAAATAAAGTATTAGACAAGAGTTGTTGATTTGACGCCGTTTTCGGTTTTGAAAACCGTCAGGTTTTGAGAAATAAGTTTAGACTGAGGCATCAAATGAGTCCTCAATAAGAATCGAGCCAGATAATAATGTATTAGACTCAGGAGCATCGAGGAGCTGCTGGCGTAATGACCGGCTGCCGATCGCTATGCTGGGTCTAATCTTTTATTTTTCAGCCTAATCCTTTATTTTCTTCTGATACCAGGAGGATGACCCGGTTATTGCGCTCGGGGGCAGCGTCGGATTGAGTGAGAAGGCCTGTGCTGCCATTTTCAGCGAGATTTTTGAGCGATTTCCGGATCAGAATTTTCATTTCCTAGGCTGCAGTCACCTCCAATAGTCATCGTGTACCTCAAGCCGCGACTTCTACCTACGTTTTTCTTCAGATTCCACCTTACGGTTGACACCCTTGTTCTCATATTCAAATTCAATAAAGTTGTGTACTAAAAACTAATGAAATATAACAAGAGCATTTCTTCTTAGTTAATAATTGACAAAAGCTCGATGAGCATGTATCATCGGGCTTTAAAAAAATTCAGAAGGCAATTAATTAGAGAGAGGCTGCGTATTAAAATCAAACCCTTGCTTTCAGTGTAAGACTTCTCCTGAAAGTTGAGAAAAGCGTCTATAAATCGATGAATCTCTGAAAACCAAGCCTCCAGCAAAAAAATTATCAGTGATGTGCTTGAGGACGAACTTGCATACTGCCAAAACCTGATCGCTATGCTTCAAGCGGTGGCGCTAGCAAAGTCCCCAAGATAAAGGAAACCTCAATCTGCTCAAAGACAATCATAGATAACCTTGAGCAACTACAGATCTCAGAAGCTCAGGATGCAAATGCGGGCCGAGAATTGCAAATTCGTCATTTTTCGGTTAAAAAATGTATATGGCTATAACAGCCAATCCGGTAATTATAGCAGCTGTGGTCACAACGGGTGAAAAGAACGATGGTAAGCAGTTAGACGCTGATCGTAAAAGCAGAGCGGCGAGTATGGACGTGGAGACGCTTATTGTTAATATGGCTTATTTGGAAAAAAACAACCTTGTTTATACCAAGGGTAATACACTTGATTTCATCGCCAAGCTGAATCCACTTATTACGTGAAGCGGTCGAAAGAATGAAAACAATTCAAATTAATAAGAGTTTTGCTCCCCAGATCTAATGCTCACCGACTAGTTTTTTCTTTTTTCTCCTTCGGTGTAGCATCCATATTTTATCGGCATCCCCTACACCTCTCTACATAAACGTAGTACGTATCACCTTGATTCTTACCCACACCTTTCTTTCCTTGCCGCGCTTTTCGGACTGCCATATGTCCAGCCTTGCACACATACATACATGGAACAAATGGTGTTCCATGTAAGCGAACTTCATAGAAAAAACAAAGTAACGTTACAATATTGAGGCAAAGAAGAGTGAGTTGAAACACAGACATGGGTATGACATAACGTCATCTTCAAGTCTTCTTGGCATGGAGTTACAAGAGCGATGACTCTTTTTAAAATTAACTTAAAAAGATTATTGAAACTGATGAAGTAATAACTAACCGTAAGCGGCCTGCCAAGGAGTGATAAGATAATCCAATTCAAAGATTATGTTTAAGCCAAATAAAATATGAACATATTATAAATGATAACAAAAGAAGGGATGATCGAATAATGGCAATAAGGGAATGTGAAGCTGCACATTGCAGTGGTGCAGATGCAGAAATTAATGAAATATGTAAACAAGAAGACTGGCCAATTGGTCATCCAGTCTTAACAAGAGACAGCCAGGGTCCATGTGTTTGTCAATGTTCTTGTTTTGCATTAAATACTCCAATATTTATTTCGAAAGGAAAATCAAAAGCAGTTCAAGATATTAAAAAAGGTGAATTTATTTATGCTGCTGGTTTGGATTTAGTATGGGAGCAAAAAAAAGTAGCATATAGTAATGGATCAAAAGGTAGTAAGACAACTAAACAACCCCAAACTATATTTATTAGCTTTGGTGAAAACCAACACCTGGTTGTTTTACCAGATACATTGTTTTTAGTGCCTGGAAAAAAGATGAAAAGAGCAGATAAACTGAACATATATGACGATTATTTAATTAATGAGAATGGTGAAAAAATAACTATCAATGGTATAGGGATAGGTGATTTTAGAGGTGGATTCCATCACATTGCCACGGATATCCAAGAACCAACAACAAATCTTGACGGACATTTAATAATAGCAAATGGAGTTGTATGCGGGGATTACACGTTACAGATTAAATATCATAGCGATGAATTTAAAAAAGAGTTCGATACAATGCTCACTGTAGGAACAAAGGAGTACACCGAAAAATATGGGGAGTTGGAAAGAAATTTGTTGAATAATGAATTTTTTATCTCCTCATCTGAATTATCTGTTGTAACCCCCCCAGATGATGCATATACCTTCATATCAAATGAGGACGCAAAAAAACATTTAGAGTCTGGGACTTTTAGAGCTTTCACAGACACTGTTTCAAGATCATGGATAGAGTATCTTTTTACTCAGTATGAATTGCATTATTCCGAAATTAACTTTTCTTTAGATTGGGATAGTGAAATAGTCAATGCTTATGCTTGGGAAACAGATGGGAAAAAATATGTCCAAATAAAGGGCGGTTTAGTAAGGTCAACTACTTTAGAGCTTGAAGGGCTTTCACTAGTTTTAGCACATGAAATAGGTCACCACTACGGAGGTGAACCAACATATGATGGGATACTATCCTGTGAAGGGCAGGCTGATTTTTATGGAGCGAGAAATGTGATGAGAGTTGTTTGGTTTGGAGAATTTTACATTGATGTTATGAAAAAGGCTATTAAGCAATTGGACGAATTTTTTAATGTGCCTTTCGGAATCTCTCACGAAAAAGCTTTTCTGCCAGAAGACACACATTTTATGAATGCATGTGGCCATCCTCCAGGAAACTGCAGAATTGAAACATACAATGCTGCTATTGATTTAAAACCAAAACCCAGCTGTGCAGGCTAGTATAACCAATTGAGCAGGCGCCTCATTATGGCGCATGCTCATAGTTGTATTACACTACTCATTAAATTTGATTTTAAGTTTGAAGTATATTGATTTAGGAGGTTGTATAAATGATAACAGATAACTGGATAGAACTAAAAGAGTATATCTCTAGATTTAAAAAAATATTGCGAATTAATACAATTATAAGCACAGATGTCTTTGTTTCTTGTGTTTTAGATCCTTCATACTTACACCACTTAATTATTGGTAAAAATATAGAATACTATTTTAATATTTTACTGAATACCCCCCCTGTAAAATTTAAAGATTACAACAATGAAAACCCTAATAACAAAACAGTTTTTCTCAAAAAAGCACATAAACTAATTGAAGAATTAGAAAAAAATAAACACCACGAGCTAAAAAAGAAAAAGTACAAGAAACAATTTGGGGATTTTTTTAAATATGAAAGGACTAAATCTACCTCAAAGTGCAATAAATGTTTAGATATTGATCCCTTGGATTTTAGAAAAGTATATCTTGACTATAGTGCTACAACTGACCTTAGACCTGAAGTAAAAAAGGTATTACAAAATTTTATTAAAAATAAGTATGGTTTTGAAAATCCAAGTAGTAACACTGCTCAAGGACAGTATCTTAGGGAACTTATTTTTGAGGCGAAGCAGCAGATTTCTTCAGACTTATTTGTGAAGCCTGAAAATATTATTTTTACAGGTTCGGGTTCTGAGGCAAATAATTTAGCAATAAAAGGGATGGCGTTTAGAAGATTACAGGAAAAGGGACATATAATTACTAGTAAAGTAGAACATGCTTCTATTTTGGAAACAATGAATTTTTTGTCCGATATTGGTTTTGAGATAACATACTTGGATGTTGATAAGGAAGGACTTGTGTGTCCTCAATCGGTTAAAAAAAATATTAAGAAGAACACATTTTTAGTTTCAATTATGGCTGTAAATAACGAGATAGGTTCAATTAACCCGATTAAAGAAATAGGTACTATATGTCTTGAACATAATATTTGTTTTATGGTTGATGCTATTCAGGCGTTTGGAAAGATGATAATAGATCCTGAAAAATCAGGTATATCTTTACTCTCTTTCTCTGGACATAAAATATATGCCCCTAAAGGGATCGGTGGGCTTTATATAAAGGAAGGATTGCAATTAACGCCTCAAATTCATGGTGGTGGACAAGAATTTGGTCTCCGTTCGGGAACAGAAAACATCTCTTCAATACTTGCTCTAGCAAAAGCCTCAAAATTAGCACATAATGAAATGGCTTATGAGAATAATAGATTGAAAGAGCTAAGGGAGTACTTTTTAAATATGCTGATTCAGATAGAACCTAAAGTAATTATTAATGGTTCAATAAGTAAATGTATATCTAATAATCTAAATATTGGATTCCCTAAAGTTGATAGTGGATCGCTTCTAAAGAACTTGAATAAACTTGGTATTAATGTTTCCCCAAGTTCTTCATGTAGTTCAAGAAAAAATGAAACCTCCCACGTATTAAAGGCAATAGGGGCTGATACAAAAAATTACGGCTCAATACGATTCAGTTTTGGGTTGAGCACTACAAAGGAAGATTTAGATTATGTAATACAACAATTACACCTAATAATTCCTTTATTGAAAAAGGGGACTACTATCGAGGCAGTATAGAACTGTAGATTCTTTTGTCACTTGGTTCTATTGTCCTCAAGGAAAATGAGCAAAGAGAGCTAGAGAAGGCTTTAGAGAAATACAGGCCTGAGGCCGAAGCGTCGGAACAATAAGCTAGATGTCCGGGCATGAGTGATGAAACGATTTACACAAAACACATCCTAATTTTTTTAAAAGTAGGAAGAAGATTGCCTAAATTTTTACAGGGTGATTGCTAAGGGGTTCCTGCTTTCCTTTTTGTCTTTATCGCACGAAGTAGTAAAATCAATAAATTCCAAGAAACATGGAGCGCCTCATTTCTGTTAAAGAAGTCCAGGAGGGGTTGCCTACTGGCCCCAAACCTATTAGGAGCGGTTGTTTCCCTGAGAGGTCACTGCACAATATATATATAAAATCCTCTAAGTATGTACCAGTTACCACAAACACTTTATAGAAGTCTTATATGCTCCACGTTAGACTCAGGGGTTAACCGGTACACATGATTTTAGCATGTTGTTTAAAAGCGGTAAAAGCCAATTTATTGAGCTATCGTTTCCCGTTAGAATTCCTATAAAACGAATAATTTGTCGTTTGATTAAAAACGAGCGCCTCGGTACGATGGGGTTACGCACGAGGTCATTGCCTCAAAAAGCCCATCCAGGAGGTCGCTCTGCTATGAAGTTTACAGCTCAGGACAGGCAAAATCAACTCATTCAAAACATTTCTCCATTCCATCTTGTTGCTGGTGTAGATATTGCTCAGGAAACGCATGTCGCCCGTGCAGTCAGTTTTCGAGGAATTGCACTGGGGACACCACTAGAGTTTGGCAGCCACCACGAAGGTTTTCAATAGTTTGCCCGTTGGACGAAGGACCTCCTTAAAACTTACCAACTCAACAAAGTCATCGTCGGTCTTAAACCTACTGGTCATTACTGGCTGAGCTTGGCATGCTGGCTCTCTTCGCAAGGGATAGTGGTTGTCCTTGTAAACCCACATTTGGTTAAAAGGAATAAAGAGAACCGCGATAATACCCCTTCCAAAAGCGACCGCAAGGATGTTTTTGTCATCGCGGATATGATTAAAAACGGTTCCCCAGTACGTTTCAACTCTGAGCCCTACGAGGAGCTTCGAATTCTTATGGCCAACAGGGATACAGTCACCCAAACGGTTGAACAGTCCCGTGAATCAGATTCATCGCTGAGTAGACATTGTTTTCCCTGAACTCCGTCAAGTCTTCAAAATCCTTATCTGTACCAGTGCTATCGATACGCTCAGACTCTTTCCCTTGCCAAAAGACATTTGTCAGTTAACCAAAGAGCATATCCTTGCGGGCTGGAAGTAAATGTGAAACATCATGCTGGTATTAAGCAGGCGGAGCAGCTCATTCACCTTGCCAAATGTAGTGTTGGCGCTACTTCAGTGCTCCAAGCATACAAACTGCATCTAGGGCAACTGCTTGAGGAATATGACTTGGCTCAGCGCCAGCTGAAACAAATTGAGTCGGAGCTGCAGGCCATCCTCAAATGTATTCCCTATGCACACAAGCTGCTTAAAATTCAGGGATTGAATGCAACAAGTTTGGCTGATGTTCTGGGAGAGGCTGGAGATCTGAGTGGCTATGCACACGGAAATGCTTTGTTACGACATGCCGGTCTCAATTTAGCGGAGGCCAGTTCCGGAAAATGGGGCGGTAAAATGACGCTTAGCAAACGAGGGCTCCCACGCCTCCGTCGTTTCCTCTATCTCATGACCATGTGTATGGTCATGACCAATCCGGATGTCAGAGCTTTGCACCATTTCAATGTTGAAACCAAGAAGCTCAAAAAAAATTAAATCCATCATGAAATTATGCGGCAAAATTGCCCGCATGCTTGTCGCTCTGGCCAAAACCGGCAGTGCCTACGATTCAGCTAAGGTCTTTCCAGAAGCAGCATATAATCGCATGATTCTCACCGATTGATGTATTCGCAGGATAACAAGAAGCACGGAGTATCGGGAGACATTAAGCAAAAGGGCTTGGACCCGTTCCGTTAGAAAGACCGACCCCCACCCCTTAGTTAAGATGTGACGAAGGAATGAAAGGGCTATGCCCCGTTGAGACATGGGAGGGTGAAGTGGAGACGTGCATATATGGTATAATATGGGTGGTCCTATTTCACCCTTGTTTCGTCATGCCCTTTCTACAAATCCCAGCTACTACCTCCGCCCTTGCCTTCTTCCTCCACGTTAACTACAGAGTAAAATCCTGCGAATTCATGAGTTTGAGTGAGGAAATTGAATCATTTCGAGGGAGCTTAATGGTTACAACTAAGAAAAGAACGACAATGGATCATATTCTTGGATCTTTTCGATGATCGGTACATATTGTTGACACCAGATTACAACTATCGCCAATCGGACAATGTTCTTGTCACCCGACATTTGCGTTTGCTGGCCTATCCCATTAAAACCAGGTTAGAGGCGGTACTGATCTATGTTGGTCAAGTTCGAAACTTTGTGGCTTCACACCATAAATGATCTCATTTACTTCTTCCATCTTAGCAATTGAATGATCATCACTATGTGAATGTATCGGCCCATCCCATGGGCGATCATTTAAAACCCATTTATCACTTTTGAACCACGGGACACCATCAATCTGTATCTTTTCAATCTGCCCTCTATGAACAGTTTCATGAGCTTCAAACCAGTCATTGATTCTATCGTCCACCCAGCCGTGTAGTCTCCAGAAAACAGGGTTTACGTGAGCTGAATAAGTGTCCCCTAAAAAATCATAACTGGTTCGATCCCATTTTAATGCGTCTATATCGCGCTCATCACGGCCAGTTGGAATCGGAACGAAATCTTTGTCCCTAGGAACTGAAGCCCATCTTATGTGCATATCGTTATGCACTGACCACTCAATTAATGAGCCCAGTTCATAAAGTGTCAAAGTTGCAAGATATTGCGGATTTTTAAAATTCCGATCCCACCATTTCATTCTTGACCAATAATGTCCATCACTTTTCAACTGTGCATTGCGTCTATCGAACTCTTCGTTACCTGTAATCCATAATGGTGGAACTGTGAATCCATCCGGATTACCCGGTGGAAAAACAGAAATATTACCATTATCAAATTTCGGTTCGATCAGATAAGGACCAGGGGCAGGAATAACGCTCCATCCTTTTATTGGTTCCGTCATCATCGAGTTAACATGCATAATCATTTTGCGATGCATGAACAGAAAATCCTCACCTGAACCATTTAATACAATAGGATCTTCATATGGTGTTATGGATGGCCGTTCGTCATCTATCTCACCAGGTTGCCATCCCCTTTTTCTAATTTCATTTTTCTTTGTTTCATCCAGTCTAGTCCATCTGTCTCTTACGCTGTGCCAAACACTATGATGCAATCTGTGCATTCTTGTTGAAAGCATAGACAGCACATTTTCTGGCAACGGAATTACATAGCTAGGTTCTAAAAACTCATGCTTCACAGCAATAAATGAACCAACTACCCCAGCAGGCTTTCCATCGTGAGGTACACTTCGAATAACTGTACCAGTCATTATTGTTTTCTTCTCTGTCCCGTCTATCCAGTTTGGTGTAATTTCTCCATTATAATCATAGACCCAACCTTCAGCATCAGTTTTGTTAACCCCTGTACCTTGGAATCTTAAATTACTTTTCTCAATCGAACCATGAATAAATAACCTTGCATCTTTCGGGTCCGGTTTCTCAGATCGAAAGGCTAACTGGCCACGAATCGTGCCTGGTTCAAATTTCATTTCGAAGACTAGTTCACCTTCGCCAAATTTTATTTTGTTAAAATCTCCAACTTCTTCAGGAACATTAAGAAAGCTACGGTATGTCCATACTCCTGCAAGCTGTTCATTTATCATTTTAATGGCATCCCTTCTCTTGGAAGATAATAAACTTATCTTCACTTTATTGTGCTGTCGGATGTGATTGTCAAAAATTATAAGGCTCACTCAACTTAGTAAGCCTTATTTTTCACGTAAAGCCAAGGGGCTGTTTAGATATTCTGTGGCAGTTCAAAATCTGCAACTATTCCATTTAAGGTCGCTCCATTACTTCTTGCATTAGGACCCATACCAAATTTACTAAAAGCTTTCCAGGCACATTGATTTGCTGTTTTAAAATCATCTTCACTGAGTTGATTAATTAATCTTAGGTCTCGAATTGCATTTAACATATTATCTCGTGCATCGATTAAACTTGGATTTGCACGAGAAATTTTTAAACTGTCAATTACAGTTCTCCAAGCCAAGTTATAACCTTTATCCTTCCCTAATTTTTCTACTAATCTTCGATTTAAATACATTAACGTAGCGCACCAGATTTCACCAATATTATGTTCGTCATCTTCAGTGTACCGTCCCGTTCCGAGATCGCCAAAGTGATCGGGAAAATCATCATCATACTTAAATTCACGAATTCCTCTATTATTATTAACTACCCAAGCTCCTGTAACCACTTTTTCTTGTGTACGACTGAAATTCTGAATTGTAAGAGCAAAGTAATCACTCCAACCTTCACTCATTCCACGACTTTGTGACATGTCTAAAGAGTTTTGATCCAACGGTCCCCCAACAAGTCTATTCGTTACACCATGAGTGTACTCATGGAATACCACATCAGCGTCTAGCGCCGTATGGCGATTAGTAGAAGACACGACACCTAGGTTCATTATCGGATTTCTTCCATCAGCAGGTGTCCTCATGTTTGCTGTCCCAAAGACAGGTGCAGAAAACACATTTACTTTTAGATAATCTTTCTCTAAACCTAATCCAGTAGAGTTATAATCCTGAAAATTCCCGGATTTTTCATCGAAACCAAGCATATAAAAGAAATCATGCATATAGTTGCAAAAATAGAAGGCATTAAGTATTTTCTGTTCATCGCCAGAATCATCTGAAGGTATAAATGTAACCTTTCCATTGTCTACTTTTCCTTCCATTGGGACAGCCTGCATACATTCAACGATTGAAACGTTTGAGTCACACATCAATGACTGAGTACTGTTTCCTTTGGTATTGGTTTCCTCTACCCAATCAACAGGAAACGTAGTAGGAAGTGCCGATGATGGTTTGACTGGATATTCAGTTATGGGTCTCGGGAATGTAAAGAGTCTTCGTTGTTCCCCACCGTTAAACTCGAATACACTTCCTTCAGCCTTCATATGAAAACTTTTCCTTTGACAGAGTAAAACCTCGCTCGATTGTTTCTGATCAGCTGCTACAATAAATTCATACTGCTCCTTAGTATCTTGAAGGGTAATTGCAAAGTGCCAAGCTAAACGTGATTTTGGATATTGTGGGAATATCGTTAAATGTGCTGTGATGTTTTCTTCAAACACTCCTTTGTCTAATACTGTGTACTGCGCAGGGGATGGAAACGTAGTTAATACTTTAGGGAAATATCCTGCTGTATTGATTTTTACATTTGGAAGTGGTTGCCCCCACCCATTCACTTGACCTTCAGTTGAAGTCTGGTTAGCAATAATATACTCATTTGCTGCTACTATTGCTGAATCCACAGCAATTTCAGGTATGAGGTTGATTTCTTCATTTATACTCACATTATCCCCAACAATGTCTTCAAGAGTGCCATTTTCCTTAAATCGACAGGTTCTAGACATTTGATAAACCGGTATCCCGCGATAAACTTGATGCAAATGAACAACAGATGTATTTGCACTTGTTTTGATTACCCGAGGATCCGGAACAAATTCCATTCCTTCCGTTACTGAATCCCTAGAAAACCCCAAGACAGAAGAATTATGATTAACCGCTTTAATTGCCCTTGTTATGAAGGACTCATCAGTATTTGACGCCTCAAGATCCAACATTACAAATGCAACATTCCCTGTTAACGGATTTATTGTGGATTTTGAGTTTTCTTTCTTCAACTCGGGATCACTGAAGGATTCATCCGATCGATTAAGATGCATCTCGTTAGTAAAATGGTAAATTCTTTTATCAATTTGTTTAATCATAATTCTGTTATCTCCTTAAGCGCTATATTGAAATTTTGTGTTTAACAATCGGACCATATTTTTTACAAGTACTTACAAAATAACCGATGAAATAAAACCCAATTAGTCCACTTTTTAATTATCATAAATATGAATAAGGTTTGAGATATTAATTGCGAATACATATTGAAAGGGGATAACTTAATGTCAACCAATATAAGATCAATTATTTTTTTGTTTGACCAATCGTTCGGCATGCTTCGTTTTAGTGAGGAAAGTGAAGTAGTTGGAGTTGATTTCCTTCCGGGAATCGCCACATTGATGGAAAGCTTACAACGTTTTGATGTAGAAATGTTTGTGTTCTTGCCTGAAGCATCTGAATCTGTGGAAAATTTGAAGGATTATTTCCCTCAATTTAATCGAATTGTCATTTATCAAAATAAAAGCGTGCTTCAGCACGAGTTAACCCCATATCTTGTACATGCTGATTCAACGATTTTAGTTTCTTCCGATCGCGTCTTAAGAGGTTTAGCTGCTGAATTGGGTTTTATATCCACTCCCCATCTCCAAGTAGCCTTAAACATATTGAATAATAAGATATCTGAAATGGTTCAGATTTTTGGATCAAAAGAACAATGTAGAAGTATAAGTGACGGGTTACCCTATTTCTATTACGAAATTGAAGATAGTCGTTGGTGTATGCTTTCAGTTATGGTGGAGGAGTCCTTTCTAGCATTACAAAAAAATGGGATTAGAGTAGAAAAATTATCTATAGATTTGTCAACTGAAGATCCGATCTTCGTAGAGATTGAAGAATGGAATAAGGAAACGGAGGAACTTCTGAAGAAGCATAAAGTACTATCCATCGAGGGTAGAAAGATCATTATTGCGTTAGGCCCCGCTGAGCTCAATGAATCCCTGCATGTACATGGGCCGAACGGTCATGCACATCCACAACTGCTTTTACCCAGTCCAGAAATGTTGTATCCAGTTCACGATTTTAGGAAAGATAATAAAGGTGTTACCAATACCGATTTTAGTGAATTGAAAATTACTGCTTCTACTCCAGAATCCTTTGAAGCTACAGTAAACCGTTACAGTGGAAAACTAGACATAGACCATGACGGACCCATTAGATCTCGTCATGTTTTACATCCTGATAATGTCAGAGTAATTCATGCACTTCAACAGGATTTATCTGAACTTGGATTATGTCCAACCGTACATCGTTTTAACTTCAATGGGATTTCTTTAAATAACGTAATTGCTGATTTACCCGGTACCGTACCTTCCACTTTTGAACTAAATGTTAAAGAAAAACTAAGAGGACTATTTCAACAATATCCTAACCCTATCCCCATTGAAAATTGGTTACCTTCCGTTAAAAATATTGTTGGAAATGAATGGTTTACATTAAAAATCACAAATGATGCACATCCCATTGCTCTAAGAAGATCAATAGAGGATTCGTTTGGGTTAAGTCCTTGGTATCCATGGTGGTTGCAATCTTGTGCCCTTCCAGAACCAGAGGCTAAATTAATTATTGTAGGATGTCATTTGGATTCTACGGCTGCTAATGATAGCATCTACCATCCTGATTCTGATCCCGCGCCTGGCGCAGATGATGATGCTTCTGGAATAGCGGCTGTTTTGTCAATTGCTAAGTGTCTATTGGAGTATAGGGAGCGGCTAACTCATACCGTCCGATTTTGTTTTTTTAATGCTGAAGAGTCAGGACTTGTTGGCAGCAAGGTATATGCATCTATGCTTAAAGCGACAGGCGCACCCGTCAAAGCTGCAATATGTATAGATATGATTGGCTTCAACAGTGATCGAAACCATCTGTTTGAAATCCATGCGGGTCATAATGATGCAGATATTCGGAATGCTTCTTTACCTATAGCTCAAACCATAGCAAATCATGCTGTTCGAGTACCATCTCTGTCCCCACCTCAAATCTATCAAGGGACAAGCACTGTTACTAACCCTGACCGAACTTTATTCGATGGTGCGATCGGTAGAAGTGACCATGCATCTTTCCATCAGCAAGGGTATCCGGCTGTTGTTGTTTCTGAAGATTTTTTTATCAATTTGCCATTCGAACCCGTTGATGACCCAAATCCAAATTATCACCATGCAAGCGATTTGTTTATCGATGCTTCTTATGGGTCGAGCATAACAAATGTGTTAGCCAATGCAGTGTTAGAACTCGCCAGAAAATAAATTAGGAGTGTTTTTATATGGAGCAAAACTCAACTATTTACGTTATTCGACACGGTGAGGCAAGTTCTAACGAACCAGATGCACCGCTGACCGAAGATGGCCAGATGCAGGCTCAACAACTTGCTGAATTTTTATCTCGGATCACCAATATTGAGAATAGTCGATTAATTAGCAGTCCTTATTTGAGAGCAAGCAAAACGGCTGAAATTGTTGCGGCACGAATAAACCAAACGTTCTCCAAAGATAAAAGACTACAAGAACGTAATATAGGCGATTACCAGGGGAGTAACTTATTTGAAGATTTAAAGAAACACTTTTCCGATACGAATCATAGATTTCCAAACGGTGAATCTAACGGAGAAGTACGTGTTCGTGCAACCAGCCTAATAGATGAAATAAGACATGATAATCAACATCCCACTTTCTTGTTTACCCATCGTTTGACAATGATGATCTTGTTTAATCATTACGATCAAAATTGGGATTTTGATAAGGGAGTCTCAATAACTAACCCTGATGTGTATGAATTACAATTTGTTGATGAAAGACCTAGCATTAGACGAGTTTGGAATGTGTAATTAATTTTCAGGAGGAGAGAATTTACCTTCACATTAATTCTGCTCCTTCTTATCCTACTAGGACCGATTCAGTATTAGATCTGCTTGATCTCGAATAAAAGCGACCCAATTTCTTCAAAACAAAAATGCTGCTGGCGTAAGAATGTAAAAAATGGCATCAGAAAAGGGAAACAGCCCCCTCTCGTCTTCTTCAATACACGTCCCATGTCAAAGCGAAACGCCACTCTACATCTTTCACGATCCATATCGGTTCATGCTATCAATCCTTTGTTCAACATCGCGCAGTACCCTCTCCATTTCCTTGCCCAGGCGCTCTGTGATGATGAGCTTCTCATCCCAACCTCAAAATGGGTCACAGTAACGTCGAAATACTTTCGAACAATGAAGCTCCGTGCTTGACCATGCTTCCGCCTTTGGCGTTTCGGTCATTCAAAAAAGCCCCATCATTTCCACTTATATCACTATCTAATCGGAAATGACACAATGTTCTTGTCCCCCGACACATCAGCAGCTCCCTACGAAATGTATTAAAGTATTCTGCCCGGTAGCTTAACGAAAATGGAGCAGTTGTCAACCGGCAAACTACTCCATGACGTTCTAAACTAACGTGTCTCGTTAACGTAACGTTACTTTATAGAATTAACCCTGTATGTTCTATGATGACTTAAGCCATGAAACGTCATATCCCATCTTACTAACAATCTCGAGTCCATCTTGGAACTCTATAATGTTTTCTCCAGTCCATCCATTTCCTAAGCCATGGAAGATGAACTTCTTGGATAATGTAAATTATAATTTTCTAAATTGTTTGTATCTTTATTCTTTAAGGAGACACCAACTAATAGCGGGCCCCCTGTAATAGGATCATCCCAAGTACAAAAAAGGAATGTACACGTTAAATTTTTCAAGCCTTTAAAGATATCTTTGGAGAAATATTACTTAAATGTTGATTATACTTTTGATTAATCACATAAGTATTCCTTTTCACCTACAATAATTTCCCTTGCCTTTTTCTTCATTGTCTAAGCACCTATTGAATTTGTTTGGTTGGATTTAGCCTATGTCAGTTTAATCTCTTCAAATGAAATTATTGAAATTCAGGCGAGTAATTAACCTCATTTGTACTCTTACAACTCTAGTTACGTTACCTGTTCAGCTTATTTACGGATTATTACCAACACCAACCACGACTGAAAAAATCCCCTCTTCATCGTGATTCAATATGACGATAAAGGTGCCTGGCACAGATTCTGGATTATTTGCTGCATCAAGTTCATACCAACCCTTCAACCGTTCTGAAAGGAGCTTGCTCTCGTAATGGATAACATCCCGTCCCTCGTCGACCTTATACTCCTTGACCTTAACAGCGTCACTTGGAATTACTGAAGAAGCCTCGCGTATAGCTTCCTTTACAGAACGCTTTGGCGTATCCGTAGCTTCAAATGACAGGATTACATTCAAAGCTGTGTTTTTCTTTGTAACGTCATCTTCGGCATAAATAGCAAGAAAACTATTGTTCTGATAAGAACCAATGCTTTTTATCGTATGGTATTGAGGTGATGAGTCCAATTGAAGTTTCTGTTTTCCCAACAAGTAGGTAGTACTGACCGTCTCTCATAACTAAAGTGCCTGGAGGTTGCTTCTTTTCTTCTTCCGTTAATTCTAAATCAGGTTCATATTCAACACGAATATCTTTAAATCTGTAGATTTCTTTCCATCTTTCAAAGTTGATATTTTCTCTATTTGATATAGCTTCAATTATCTGTTCAGCGTCCTGTAATACAATTTCATAATTATACGAATAGAGCAAACGAACTTTTCCAAGTAACTTTCCGCTGTGAGCATTTCGGTATGCCGCATTGAATGCAATAGCGATTTAAAATGTTCTGTTCTCTAAAACGTGATAAATCGTCAGTGCTGCAACATGCTTGCTATCATGAACTACCTTATCAAAATTCCAGCCTTTATAAGTATTCTTAATTTTCTTTAATAAGAAAAGGTTTGATATTGAGCAATTAAAACCATCATTATCAAGGTGCCCAATGATATAATCCTTATTGTATGCTTCTTTCCGAAATTCTTCCCCGAAATGATAATCAAATGAGATTTGATGTAATGTTTTCTTATATTCATTTGAATACGGATATTTGTATTTCTTTTTAACTTCCTCATTTTCAGGAATTCTAAATCTAGCATTTCTGATTAAGTCGTACATTCCAGGAGTATAGTCTACAAATGCTAGTTTATCTGTCCCACTAATGCTTATGGATATTTTATCATTCCATACTTCTAAGACTACTTGATCTTTTTTATCAATAAAATTTCACCTTTCATATCGAGCTTCGCAAACACTTCAGTATTTTACACATTCGTTAAATAGGTAGAAATATCCTGCCCGTTAGTTCAATAAAAGGACGCGCTCCCATGCCTTCGCTTAGGCTACGTCCTTCTCCTACATTCCATTTCCAATATTTAATTAAAGAACGTATGCGGGTAGCATGTAATGCTTAATAAGGAACTCTATCTTAATCAAACACTAAGAAAACACTTTATTTTTCAGCCTAATACTTTGTTTTCTTTTTACATTTATGACATATTATCAAGAAGCTACCATGAAAGATTAGTACCGAACAATTTTCAGTTTTATAAAATCAATAATTTCATCTCTATCTTCTTTAGTAAGTTCTCGAAACAAAGAAATAAGTTCTAATTCCTGAGCTTCAATGGAAAAATTAAAAATAGTATTCTTTGATATAGGCGTATCTCCAAAGATTAACCACTCTATATGGGAATTGAAGTTTTCTTTAATTGCTATAAGTATATCAAGAGAGGGTCTGTATTTATCTTGCTCCAGCTCACTCAACGTTCCTTGAGAAATTCCAATTATATTTGCAAACTTTATTTGATTTAAGTTGTTTGTTTTTCTAATAGTTCGAATTCGTTGGCCTATTGTAGACATAATTGCCTCCCTAAGCTAAAAAGATCCCGATATATCATCGGGATCTTTCTTGATGTTTGTAAAATGACTAGTTCCAGACTTTTTTTACTGGTTCCACAGTTTTTTTATTGGTTCCATACATCTTTTACTGGTTCCACACTTTTTTATCACCAGACATTAGTTCAGCATTTTACTAAATGGTTATTCTACGGTAACGCTTTTCGCCAGGTTACGTGGTTTGTCAACATCATGACCCAGTGCAAGAGAAGCGTAGTAAGCCAACAGTTGGAGAGATACAACCGAAATTGCAGCAGACAGAATTGGAAGTGTCTTCGGAATGGCGAAAACCTGATCCACGGACTTCAGCAACTCAACTGCGTGCTCTTCGTACGTAATCGCAAGAACATCTGCGCCACGAGCCTTGACTTCCTTAATGTTGCTCACAGTTTTCTCCAACACGGATTCCTGTGTTACCAAAGCGATAACCGGAATGCCGTCTTCGATCAATGCCAGTGTACCATGCTTCAATTCACCCGCAGCATAAGCCTCGGAATGAATGTAGGAGATTTCCTTGAGCTTCAGGGAGCCTTCCTGTACTACAGCATAGTCCTGACCGCGACCAATAAAGAACAGGTGCTTGTGGCTTGCAATTTGCTCAGCATAGGCTTTGATCGAATCTGCTTTACCCAGCATCTCTTCCACTTGCTCTGGCAGGGATTCCATGGCAGCCAGCACATGAGCTACCTGCTCATCCGTTTGTGTGCCACGTACTTGAGCGAGATACAGACCAAACAGATAGAACGCAATCAACTGCGAAGAATATGCTTTAGTGGAGGCTACGGCAATTTCCGGTCCTGCCAGTGTAACCAACACATCATCTGCATCACGGGCGATGGAGCTACCGACTACGTTTGTAATCGCCAGTACATGAGCGCCGTTTGCTTGTGCTTCACGCAGTGCTGCCAACGTGTCAGCAGTTTCACCGGATTGGCTCACCACGATCACCAATGTCTCTGGTGTTACGATAGGTGAACGATAACGATATTCGGAAGCCACATCATTTTCTACCGGTATACGAGCCAGACTTTCAATAACTGTACGACCAATCAAACCAGCATTGTAAGCTGTACCACACGCAACAATTTGAATATTGCGGATATTTTTAATTTGTTCTTCTGTCAGCTTCAGCTCAGGAAGAACAACCTTTTTAGTATCTTTATCAATACGGCCCAACATTGTGTCACGATAAGCCTTAGGCTGCTCGTGAATTTCTTTCAGCATGAAATGCTCATAGCCGCCTTTTTCCGCTGTTACAGCATCCCATTCGACATGAATCATTTCCCGAGAAATAAATTGGCCTTCGATTGTCATTAATTCGACAGCATCACTGGTCAAAACAGCCATTTCGCCATCGTTCAAAATAAATACATTGCGTGTATATTTCAGAATAGCCGGAATGTCGGAACCGATAAAGTTCTCGCCTTCTCCCACACCTATAACCAGCGGGCTAGCTTGACGAACAGCAACCAGCTTATTAGGCTCATGCTCTGTCAGCACACCCAGTGCAAAAGCACCGCGCATAAAGGTAATTGCTTTTTGTACTGCTTTAACGATATCCCCTTTATATTCACGCGCAACCAGATGGGAAATAATTTCCGTGTCCGTCTCAGAAATAAAGGTATGACCTTCGCTGATCAGCTGCTCCTTCAGTTCCAGATAGTTCTCAATAATTCCGTTGTGAACTACAGAGAACTTTTGGCTCTCATCCAAATGTGGATGGGAGTTTTCATCAGAAGGTTTACCGTGCGTTGCCCAACGTGTATGTCCGATGCCTGCATGGCCTACCAACGGCGTACCATCCAGTTTAGCTTCCAGATTCGCCAGACGACCTTTAGCCTTGGCTACTTGCAATCCTGAATCTGTAAACACGGCAATACCCGCAGAGTCATAACCGCGATACTCCAGCTTCTTCAATCCGTCAATTAATACCTCTTGCGTATTCTGATTACCAATATATCCTACAATGCCACACATATTCGTTATCCTCCCGATCATCATTTCACAAGACGACTCATCACAGGACTAACGTGTGCGGTAGATTGTGGAATAAAGTTCATTCATCTATGAAGTTGTCAATGATAACTATAGAATTTACAGGCATCTCTTCACGAATGTAACGAAATTCCCAAACCGCGCACGCCAATGATGATGGCCGCACATTCATGAAATGAATCTTATAATTTAGGTTATAAAATAATAAAGGCATTTACCGGTGCGTTGTGTAAACAGTTGCCTGTTCATTTTCCGCTGCCGGTTTACGGCTTGATGCTTCACCGGAAGGTCCCCGCCGAATGTTTCGAACACCTTCACCTCGTCAGCTTGTTTTGTCGTGAACCGATTTACGAGCAACTTTATCTCAACTGAATCCGTTGTTTTTCCACCAAGTTCCCCCGCACAAAATCAAGCTCTGGCGCTTGTATTACGTTACCTTACGACCCTCGCTTTCTCTATCTGAGTCACAGCATCCCTATATTATATTCAGCTAAGTATCATTTGGCAATGACACTTTATTCATAATTACACTATGAAGGCAATAAATCGTTAGTAAATAACCGCAAACGCCGTTGCCTGCTTCTTTTTCACAGGCAACCAACGTTTACAAAATTTTAAACTAATTCTTTCTTCACGACATCTACGATCTGACCGACAAATTGCTCCAGCTCATCTTTATCCGGGCCTTCGGCCATCACACGAATGAGCGATTCTGTGCCTGAAGCACGGACCAGTACACGCCCATTATCGCCCAATTGTTGTTCCACCTGCTCAATTGCTTCTGCAATAGCAGGATTCCCCTCGTAATTGCGTTTATCCTGCACACGCACATTTACGAGCACTTGCGGATACTGTTTCATGAGCGATTTTAGCTCACTCATTTTCTTGCCGGAAGCTTTCAGGGTATCTACCAGCTGAATCCCGGTCAGCATGCCATCGCCTGTCGTATTGTGATCCAGGAAAATAACGTGACCAGACTGCTCACCGCCCAGATTAAATCCACCCCGACGCATTTCTTCCATCACATAACGGTCCCCGACCGCAGTTTTTGCAGTCTTGAGTGCCAGCTTTTCAGTAGCTTTATAAAAACCGATATTACTCATCACTGTCGATACAATAGTGCTGTCCTTGAGTTTTCCAGCACGGTTCATTGCATCTCCGCAAATACAGAGAATATAGTCGCCGTCTACCTCTTCCCCGTTCTCATCAATTGCGATCAGACGGTCGGCATCGCCGTCAAAGGCAAGACCAATATCCGCTTTCAAGCGGCGCACTTCCTCTTTCAACTTTTCAGGATGAGTCGAGCCGCAATGATCATTGATATTCAAACCGTTGGGCTCAGCACCGATGGTATGTACCTCAGCTCCCAGTTCTGCAAAAAGCTTCGGCGCCAGCTCATAAGCTGCTCCGTTTGCACAATCCAGTACAATTTTTAACCCTTCAAAAGAATGGCTAATTGTTGTTTTCAAGAACTCCAGATAATCGTAGCGGGAATGCTCGTCTACAACAACCGTTCCCAATCCGCCGCCAATCGGACGAGGCAGTTGGTCTTCTTTTGCATCCATCAGCTCTTCAATTTTCAATTCCGTTTCGTCTGTCAATTTAAAACCGTCACCGCCAAAAAACTTAATGCCGTTGTCTTCAACTGGATTGTGGGATGCTGAGATCATTACACCAGCGTCAGCTTTCAATTGACGTGTGAGATATGCCACCCCAGGTGTCGAAACAATACCTAGACGAACCACATTAGCCCCAATAGACAGCAAACCGGCTACAAGAGCCGATTCCAGCATCAGTCCGGATATCCGTGTATCCATACCAATAACAACTGTCGGTTTCTCTACATTACCTGCTAAAACATATCCGCCGCAGCGGCCAATGCTATATGCCAGTTCGGCTGTAAGTTCCTGATTAGCAACGCCTCGTACACCATCTGTACCAAAATATTTCCCCATGTAAAATGACTCCCTTTTTTGTCTAATAAATCTTGATTATTTACTACAGATAAAACATGTTATGGCTGACTGTTCTCCAAGGTTCCATTCGCAGAAGAATCTGCGCCGTTATGAGGATTTGTTTTATCCTCCGCAGCTGCGTTGTCCCCGGTATTAGCGTCAGAGTTTCCACCTTGATTGCCTTGCCCCTCCTGTGGCCTCTCCTGCCCCTTATCGCCACTACCAGAGGGGTTTGATTCGTTCTCACTATTTGGATTCGTTACAGCAGGCGTAGAAGGGCTCTCAATGTTAACCGTTGCCTTTAGCTGGCCGGCATTCCCGGCTTGGATAATATATTTAGGCAAGCCTACTTTCAGAGTAACCTCGTGTTGACCAGCCGCGAGGCCACTTATATCTGCCACCAAACTAATATCATCATTGGTTAAATTGTTCACCATATCCTGCGGGCCCCTCACAGTAACATCCATCGTCTTGCCTACGGGTGCTGTAACAGTCGCAGTCGCTCCATCTCCTGTACCTTGTAAGACGATTGGGATGCCTGACAGTGTCCGTTCCGTATCTGTGACTTCATTGGAAGGAACGATGGTCACCTGGATTTGTATTGACCCTGGCTCGATTTTATCAGAACCTGAGGGGGCTGCCAAATTAGCCTGAACTGTACGGGTCCCCGCTTCCGTAAATTGACTTAAATCCAATGTAGCCGTGACGTAAGAGCTGAGGTTGCCCAATACATCCTGCGATGCATATACCGCCGCTTCCTTCACGTTTGCATTCACTTTAGAAAGCGCCAATCCGTCTGGCAACTCTCCGGAATAGACAATCTTAACAGGCACAGATTTCGCCTGCTGAGTTACCGGAATTTCAACGGACACAGTGGATGGCTCAATGACCGCTCCTGTAAGTTCCTGTCCCTTTTTATTATAAGCCTTCAGTTTTACACGCTTCTGTTCAAACTTTTCTGAGATACCATCCGTATTAACAGCCCCCTGAACAGCAGTGACGGTACTCAACTGGCTTTTGGGCAAGGTAACCCTCACGGTTTGAGGAGCAATCACAGGCTTACCAAGCTGCAGTCCCGCATCTGGGTTTCCTTTAGGAACGATAGATACATTAAATGATTTCGTTTGTTTTTCCTCAATCGTCACTGTAACACGGTTAGGAGTCATAGATACCAATTCCACCCCGTCCGGCAAATCCGGTTCGAGTGACAATGTTTTAGTGCCTGCTCCTAAGCCGTTTAAGTTTAGCTTTGCCTGATAATTATCCGCGAAAAAGGAAGTCAGCACAGAGCGCTGTCCTCTGACTTCCATCTTTACATGGTCAGTATCCATGGTAGACAACACATATTTTGAATCATCCAGACCACTGGCCTGAATGGCCACATTATCAATCACTTTATTATTATAAGAAACGGTCAGCGTAGATGAAGGTGTACCTGTATCTAGATGGACCATTCCCCACAGCAGGATAGCAACCGCAAGCGCCAATATCTTGGAAATCGTATTATTGTTAATCCATTTGTCCATCATGAATTTCCACGGCCTCCCCTCCGATTCCAGAATGAGCCGCGTTTTTCCTTCAAAGACGGTGTTGGCCGCAACTCCTCATACAGCTTGGAGATTAGGGATTCTTCCTTAATGTCGCGCACGACCTGTCCATTAATGGCCAAAGAAATTTGCCCTGTTTCCTCTGATACCACAACAGTTACGGCATCCGTTACCTCACTCACTCCAATCGCAGCCCGGTGACGGGTTCCCAACTCCTTGCTGATGAACGGATTTTCCGACAATGGCAAATAACAGGCCGCAGAAGCAATCTGTTTATTTTGAATAATCACCGCACCATCATGCAGAGGTGTATTAGGAATGAAGATGTTAATTAGCAGTTCAGAACTGACTACGGCCTGTGTCTTGATACCAGACTCCGTATATTCGTTCAGCCCTGTCTCGCGCTCAAATACGACCAAAGCTCCTATTTTCCTACGTGATAAATAATTCAGCGCCTTAATCATTTCTCCGATTAACTTGTTAATCTCTTCATCATCCGCAGACGAACGCCCAAATAGTTTGCCACGCCCCAACTGTTCTAGTGCACGACGTAACTCAGGCTGAAAAATAATAAAGATAGCCACCACACCAAAGGTGAACATCTGGTTCATCAACCACTTGAGCGTATACAAATCAAACCAGGTGCTAACCGCCCAAATGACAACCAGAAACAGAATCCCTTTCAACAATTGAACTGCACGCGTTCCGCGAACAAGTAAAATAAGCTGATACATAATATAGGTTACGATCAAAATGTCGATAATATCTTTAATGGACTCTTTCCAAGTCAGGTCCGCAAAATAATCCAACATGCGCATGCCCCCGCAATTTTCTGTAGTGAGTGGGTGTAATATGTACACAGTATGCTCTCTCTATCTAGGTTATAACGATCAGGCTCACGTTGCAAGCTGTGTGACAAAAGAACCGCTAAAATCAGTAAAATACAGTACAATTCGCCAGCTTCATATACAAAAAAACGCCTTTTCCAGCGGAAAGAGGCGCTCGATATCGTCCTTGCCATTTCAAGCTTCTTTTATGGAGAAGAAGGTCCCCCGAATAAATCAGTAACCTTGTACCAAATCCAATCCAAGGTTTGATCAATACTTTTAACCTGTCCTGCAATATGGGCGGTGGACGCTTGATAATAAGAACCATCAATTACAGTGACATTTCCTTCCACTTCGCCGTATACACGGGCTTCACCATTTTGCACTGTTAAATCTCCGGCAATGGATTTCCCTTCAGGCACAATCACAGTATCGCCCTGAATAACAACTTGATCCAGATGACTTCCTTTGACTACCAACTGATGGTCCGTGCTAGAAAAGCTGGCCATGCTTGAGCATATAACAATAAGGAAGAAGGCGGCGGCTGTTACAGCGGGATGCCTTTTCACCCAAGTCAGCATAGGCACCGCAGTCTGTCTTTTATGCGGCGGCAAAGCATTCATAATGCGAAATGTCAGCTCATCCGATACACACGGCACTTGATGATAGCGTGTACCGTAAAGCATCGCATCCGTCCGCTCCAGCTCTTTAAAACGCATGCGGCATTCCGGGCAGTCTAACAAGTGCTGTTCCAACTCATGTTTGTCCTGCTCAGACAGGTCGCCATCTAGATAGTCATGCATAAAAGAGACGGCTTGTTTGCAATCCATATGAGCCAATCCTTTCTAATATTCTTCCGTGTTTCTCAACATAACATGCTCCGGCTTAGAAACTTTGCTCATCTTACATACGTTACAACGAGCATTATGTTTCATAAAAACATCTACGCAGACTCTTTTCCTAGAATCTATGCGGATGATCTATAGCTTGTGCTCCAGTTTTTTGCGCAGAAAATCCCGTCCCCTGTGTACTCTTGTCTTAATAGTGGTGACTGGGAGATTGAGCACATCGCTGATTTCCTGTAAGGAAAGCTCCTGCAAGTACCGTAAAACCATAATCGTTCTGTATTTATCCGGAAGGCTGTCGATGGCGTCATGAATCAAAGCCTGTGTTTCGGACAGAAGCGTACTCCCCTCAGGGGTAAGCTCTTCACTGGCGAGCATGGCGTACCCATCGACACCTTCCTGATCATTCATTTCAGCATCAAGTGAGTATGTAGGTTTTCTCCTTCGCAGACGATCAATGCACAGATTTGTAGCAATTCGATAAATCCAAGTTGAGAATTTCTGTCCATGATCATATTTTTCCAAATTACGATACACACGCAAAAAAGTTTCCTGCACCAGATCCTCCGCCTCATGGCGATTACCTAGCATCCGGTAGGAAAGATGAAAAATCCGATCTTTATATAACTCGACTAACTCCGCAAAAGCTCGCTGATCGCCTTTCTGTACCAGCCTTACCAAGCGGCTTTCCATATTATCCACTCTATACTCCCCCAGACTTGCTGATGGGTTACTTACTACATGTTTATGATTATTCATCGTAGTTTAATTTTATCCGGAAATCAACTGTAGTATTGTTACTAACTGCAAGCACACCTACCATCAATATACAAACAGCACAATCGGGCACCCCATGAGTACCCGATTGCCTGTATTCGTACAACCGCACTATATCAGCCCGTATTTCTTAAGCCTGCGGCAATTCCGTTAATCGTCAACAATACCTCACGCAGCATTTCAGTATCATCACCGTTCTGATCCCGCAGCTCCCGTAGCTCACTTAGCAATTGAACCTGCAAGTAACTTAACGGATCAACATAAGGATTACGCAACCGTATAGATTCCTGAATAACCGGCACGTCGTCCAAAATCTCGGATTGTCCGGTTATTTTCAAAATCAACTCAGATGTTAGCTTGAACTCCGCTGAAATCTGCCCGAAAATACGCTGCCGGGCTTCTTCGTTATCCGACATCCCAGCGTACTCTTCTGCAATCAGTAAATCCGCTTTAGCGATTGCCATTTGCAGTGTATCAATAAGTGACCGGAAGAAGGCAGAGTCCCTAAACATCGTTTGCAGCACTTTAAGGTTATCCTCATTGTTTTGATAAAAGCTTTGCAAACCTGTTCCAGCCGCATACCATGCAGGTAACAAATAACGGCTTTGTGTCCATGCAAAAACCCATGGAATGGCGCGCAAGTCCTCAAAACGTTCGCTGTTCTTACGCTTGGACGGACGAGATCCAATATTCAGCTCGCCCACCTCAGGCAACGGTGTAGATTCTTTGAAGAAGTTGAAGAAATCCGGATCACGGAAAATCAAATCCTGATACTTATCCAGTGATACTTGGGAAATGCGGGCGATAATCTCCTCCCAGCTCTCCTCAAACACTTCCTTCTTCCCGGAACGATGATATGCCACAGCCGTAATCAGCGCCGATGTTGCCTGCTCCAAGCTCCGGTACGCAATACCTCTGAGCGAGTATCGGGATGATAGTACTTCACCTTGCTCCGTAATCTTGATTCCGCCTCCAATCGTATGAGGAGGTTGAGCTAAAATACTGCGATTAAGTGGCATTCCTCCACGACCCAGCGCACCTCCACGTCCGTGGAAAAACTTCACTTTTACGCCAAACTCATTAACTACTTCCGTAATGCTGTTCATAGCGACCCGAAGTTCCCAGTTCGCTGTAACCACACCGCCATCTTTATTACTGTCCGAGTATCCCAGCATAATCTCCTGAAGCTGGTCCATCGCAGCCACAGATTGTCGATATACAGGCAAGTTCATCAATCTTCTCATAATATCAGGTGCAGCGTGCAGATCATCTATCGTTTCGAATAAAGGGACGGATTGCAGCGTACAGATAACAGTGCCATCCTTCTCGATGCGGAACAGGCCTACCTCTTTGGATAAGACCATAACCTCCAGTAAGTCACTGGCTCCCTGAGTCATACTGATCAAGTAGCTTGTAATGGACTGCTTGCCGAATTCCTCCTGAGCCAAATAAATCGTACGATATACGTCAAGACATTCCTGTGTGCTATCGCTATATTTTAAATAAGGTGAAGTAATCGGACGAGGTTCATTCAGCAGCTTTTCCAGCAGATTTATTTTTTCTTCTTCTGACAGCTTACTGTAATCCGACACAATATTCATTTTAGAAAGAATTTCAGTCATCGCATTTTCATGTTCCTGACTATGCTGACGCACATCCAGCGTAGCTGTATGGAATCCAAACAACTCCACCTGGCGAATCATCTTTTGAATATACGTGTTTGCCACATAATCGGCAAAATGATGACGCAGACTGTGGTCAATAACATTTAGGTCTGCAATGAGCTCTTCCGCAGAATTATAACGCTCATTGGTGCCCTGTTTGCTTTCATCCAGGATGTTGTTCACTTTAGCAATCATATATGCCAGTTTAATGCGATAAGGCTCTTTTTCGTTATGCCATACTTCCATCTTTTTAAGTGTAATGTGAGTACGGTCTTCTTCAATAGAAGCCAGCAGATCATCGGAAACTCGCACAATGCTGGTGCTGAAACTCAAGTAACCCATGAGTTCCTTTAACGTGTGCTGATATTCTCTTAAAGCCAACTTGCGCTGCATACGTAACGTTTCCCAAGTCACATGAGCTGTCACAGATGGATTGCCGTCCCGGTCTCCACCGATCCAGGAACCAAATCTCAGATAAGTGGGTATGTGCCATTTTTGTTCGGGATAATATTTGTCCAGACATCGTTCCAATTCTTGGTACACATCTGGCAGTACATGAAACAAGGTCTCGTGAAAATAATACATTCCATTTCTTACTTCATCTAATACAGTTGGCTTGCGATCACGTAGCTCATCTGTCTGCCACAGCGTAATTACTTCGTTTAGCAGATTCTCCCGTACCTGTTCCCGCTCACGTAAGGTAAGCATCGGATTATCCAGCAGCATGACGTCCTCGGAGATGCGCTTGTGAATATCAAGTATTACTCGTCGTGTCGCTTCTGTAGGATGTGCGGTCATGACCAGCTCCAAAGAGAGCTCATTCAGCAAGTTGCTAACGTCCTCAGCGGAGAAGCCCCCTTGTTTAAGCTCCTGAACGGAACTTTCAATGGAACCAGGTTGAACATCTTCACCAGCCGAATGCTCATAATCCCGCTTACGACGAATACGATGGTTTTGCTCAGCGATGTTCACCAACTGAAAATAAATCGCAAACGCGCGAATAACCTGGTGACGAATATCCGTATCCAGTCCGCTGACCATTTGTTTGAAATTCTCATACAACTCCGGCTGATACCCGGCACGTAACGATTTACTTGTCTCACGTATTTTCTCCACGATATCCAAAAGTTCGTTGCCACCCTGATGAACCAAAACTTCACCAAGAATATTCCCTAGAAAACGAACGTCCCGCCGCAGCAGATTGTTGGATTGGTTTTTGTTAGCGGTTAACGTAAGCTCAGTCATGCTTTTCCCCCCATCTGATCTGTTCCACACCATATACAGTTGTAGCAAAGGTACGTATACACACGAAATTTGACACTTTCTTAACATCATACAATAAAAACGCATGAAAAGCTGCAAAATTTACAGTAAAAAATCATGTTTTTGAAATACTTCTTTTGAGAAAATATTGGATTGTTATGAAAAAAGATGAAATTAATAAATGGAAATGATATATACACCAGTGATGCGTGAAAACTTATACACAGTCTCTTATAAAGAATGTGTTTTAAAGGTACAAATTCATGCAACATGATGTGTATATGTTTATTATTTGTTAACAAAGGCAACTCCATTAGCCTTCTATCCACAAAGATATACACAAACCAGCCATTTTCTCAGTGTTTCTAAGGTATCTCCTCTTTAACACTTCGCTTTTTACCCACATAGATAAAGGGAAATGTGCACAACCCAAGAGCAAATGTTGAGTTATCACCATGAATTCGTACCATAATAGCTATAGGATTCCTATATTCAAAGGATTTGATCACGAAATTAGCCTTACTGCAGGAGAAAGGGGTACGTTAGAGGGGAAAATTCGGGATCTAGGTGTCAAAAGTAACAAGAGCCTATGTACAATATGCACAAGTCATCCCCAACTGTGCATGACCGGAGACATAATTGCACTGGCCTATATACACAGAAGTAAATGTAATGTGAACAAAATAAAAAGAAGCCTTTCGGCTTCTAGGTAATCGGTAAGCGGGTGATGGGAATCGAACCCACGCTATCAGCTTGGAAGGCTGAAGTTCTACCATTGAACTACACCCGCAAATTAGTATCGGGATGACACGATTTGAACATGCGACCCCCTGGTCCCAAACCAGGTGCTCTACCAAGCTGAGCTACATCCCGATATTATATTTTTAAATATGGCGCGCCCTGAGAGATTCGAACTCCCGGCCTTTTGATTCGTAGTCAAACGCTCTATCCAGCTGAGCTAAGGGCGCAAATATGAAGCGGACGACGGGAATCGAACCCGCGACCCTCGCCTTGGCAAGGCGATGCTCTACCGCTGAGCCACGTCCGCAAAAACAAGATGCGCGTGGAGGGACTTGAACCCCCACGTCAAAGACGCTAGATCCTAAGTCTAGTGCGTCTGCCAATTCCGCCACACGCGCATGTAATACTATGGTGAGCCATGAAGGACTCGAACCTTCGACACCCTGATTAAAAGTCAGGTGCTCTACCAACTGAGCTAATGGCTCTTAATGGCTGGGGATATAGGATTTGAACCTATGCATGACGGAGTCAAAGTCCGTTGCCTTACCGCTTGGCTAATCCCCAATATGCATATGATTCACAATTCCCCAAGAATTCATCCAGGTAAGAGGATGAAAAATGGTGGAGGCTGAGGGGCTCGAACCCCCGACCCTCTGCTTGTAAGGCAGATGCTCTCCCAGCTGAGCTAAGCCTCCATAATATCCTATGACCCGTAGGGGATTCGAACCCCTGTTACCTCCGTGAAAGGGAGGTGTCTTAACCCCTTGACCAACGGGCCATCCTATAACAAGCTCTCAACCGGGTTCGAACCGGTGACCTCATCCTTACCATGGATGCACTCTACCTGCTGAGCTATGAGAGCAAATGGCTCCCCGAACAGGACTCGAACCTGTGACAACTCGATTAACAGTCGAGTGCTCTACCAACTGAGCTATCAGGGAATAATAATCATAAAGCTCTGCTTGGCGACGTCCTACTCTCCCAGGACCCTGCGGTCCAAGTACCATCGGCGCTGGAGGGCTTAACGGTCGTGTTCGGGATGGGTACGTGTGGAACCCCTCCGCTATCGCCACCAAACATGAATTTACATCGTAAATTCTACCGTACGGTTATTCGGTTCATCACTTATCGTGTGAATGAATAGCCATGCGCTTGTTGTATGTCACTTGTACATACCTTCAAGGTTACACCCTGAAAACTGGATCCGAAACTCATTTGCGTTTTATTTTAGGATAAGCCCTCGACCGATTAGTATTGGTCAGCTCCATGCATTACTGCACTTCCACCCCCAACCTATCTACCTCGTCGTCTTCAA
>NZ_JBZXYR010000022.1:0-25249 GCF_058895805.1 Paenibacillus sp. NMA1017
TGCGACATCGACAGACCTGGTAAACAAGTGGAAGCATCAAGTGGCATACTACAACGCTTATGGTCCAACAGAGAATTCAATTGTCACGTCGATTTGGCCGGTGTCTGAGGACGCGAATGCGGAGGGACGGATTTCTATTGGACGTCCCGTCCCGAATCACCGCGTCTATATCGTGGATGCACAAGGACATCTGGCACCAGTGGGTGTAGCTGGAGAACTGTGTGTATCAGGCGTAGGACTGGCACGTGGATATCTGCATCGCCCCGAACTGACGGATGAGACATTTATACCGAATCCGTTTACGGACGGAGAAGCCGGATATGAACGGATGTACCGGACAGGGGACTTGGCGAGATGGATGCCGGACGGGAACATCGAGCACCTGGGACGGATCGATCATCAAGTGAAAATCCGGGGCTACCGGATTGAACTGGGTGAGGTGGAGGCGAACCTATTAAAAATAGAACATGTGCAAGAAGCTATCCTGCTAGCCCGAGAAGACGGGCAGGGACAAAACCAACTGGTAGCCTACTATGTGGCAGAACAAGAAATGAATGCAGCTGAACTGCGCAGCCTACTGGGCGAAAAGCTGCCTCACTATATGGTACCTTCATACTTTGTGCAGCTGGAGTCCATGCCGTTAACACCGAACGGTAAAATAGACCGCAAAGAACTGCCATTGCCGGAATTAGCGAATAGCCCGGATGCAGGCTACGTAGCTCCAAGAAATGAAATGGAGCAGCAATTGGCGAATCTCTGGCAGACGGTGCTTGGTAGAGAAAAGGTAAGTATCGACGAGAACTTCTTTGAACTTGGAGGTCATTCTTTAAAGGCGATTCAGCTCGTCACCAAAGCACAGGAATCAGGTATTCCATTGGGCATACACCAAGTGTTGCAACATCAAACCATTCGAAGCTTGTCCGATCTGTTATCCCTTAATAAAGTTGCCACCAAGCCAGACACTTCATTGCTTACAGATTTAACGGAAGCTGAACAATGGATTAGCGAAACCTTTGGAGTACAGGCTATGCTTCAATTCGTAGCTAATGATGAGCACGACTATTTATTTTTACAGGTGCATCCGTTCCGACCAGATCAGATGAGTGAAATGACCGTGGGAATTTCGTCTCATATTCATTCTGAACTGCACCCTCACTATATCGTTCCTATGGGTGAGGAAGACGCCAGCCTATGGGTCAGCACAGAGTATACAGAGCTGGAGCAGACAGACGAGGAACAGGCAAACAGCCGTCAGCGTCCGTTGGAGTCTGAGGAATGGATTATAAAAATCGATAAAATGGGTGCTCGCTGGAATAAGTATCTACTCAGCTCAAAGGTTATCCATCGTTTCCCGCTGGCCCCTGCTCAGCATTATCATTTGATGCACCCGGCTTCCTCGGGTACCGTGATCCGGCTGGATCATTACGTGGATGTGGAGCGCCTGACTACAGCAGTTCGACAGTTGATTCAACGTCATGAATTACTGAGAAGTGTGCTTGTATGTTCGGATGGAATATGGGAATGGGAAGTACGGCCAACTCCAGAGCATATTTCATTGCCTTGTGTGGATCTTTCAGTCTATCCTGTGCAGGAACAACAACAGCTTCTTCCATCCATCATGTCGAATCTGTATTTTGAACCATATGAGCAGACCCAATCTTTACAGTACCGGATTACGCTGGTTCGCTTGAATCTGCGGGAACACTTGCTGCTGCTGCCATGTTCACACATTATTTTTGATGCTACGAGCAGTGTAGTTCTGCATAATCAGCTTCTTGAGGAATACGATCATATCCAGCAGAGTCAGACCGTTAAAACATTCCATTATCACGATTATGTCGATTTTATCCGCCAAGGTCCTCAAGGAATCAGTGATCAAGACATTGTGGAGCAATTTAAGCTCCAAGCGTTTGACAATAACAATAGCCGAATCCATGCAAGAACGCGTGAGTGTAACTATGCACAATCTACCTCATTGATTTGGGAACTGAAGCTGCATGATATTCCAAAACAGGACGTGGCTGCAAGCCTGTCGGATATTTCGTTGCAAATTGGATTTCAGTTCTTTAGCCGTTACTTTGAACAGTCTGAAGTTCCGTTATGGTTAACGCAGTATGGACGACAGTATGGGGTTAGGAACTACTTTGGGTCACTGGGAGAATATATTGACCATATTCCTGTTTTGCTCCAGAAGGAAGAGGAGATATCCTACGAAAACAATATTCAGAAACCCTTGGATGTTGCTGTGAATCATCATTTGAATTTCTTCAATTTGATCTTTAACGAAGATATGAAATCAGCTTACCCCCAATCAAGCAGCATTCTGAAAAAGAATTTTGAACAATTACCTATTGTGTTCAACTACTTGGGTGAAATGAAGGAAGACTCGAAGTTGCTCGGTACTTTGAATAGGCCGAAAAAAGAGACTAATGGAGGCAAAGCCATTTTCTTCGAGTCTGCGTATACAGCAAGTGTTCTAAAAATTTCTCTGTCCCTTCCGTATGAGGAAGACTGCGAGGGAATTTATCAAATCTTCCAAGCTGCAGCTGAAAAGGTTCTGTCGAATCTGACCATACCGCAGTAAGGAACTGAAGATATACTTTTTATCTGAGAATTTTGCAAATGCCGGATTTATAAAAATCTTATCCTTCCCCTCTCTCGTGAAAGTAACCAAAATAACGATGCTTTCAGGTTCTTGACGACCGAGAGAGGGGATTTTTTATTTCTGAATTAAAATTGCTCCTGAGATGTATGCAAATTGTGTTGTCATATCTTTGTGGGGAGGAAGGGGTTTGGTATGAATCGCACAGCTTTGGTTTTTCCGGGACAAGGGTCTCAGTATGTAGGGATGGGAGCGGCATGGCATAGCGGTTTTACAGAAGCAGATCGCTTGTTCGAAGAGGCTGCTGATATTTTGGGGTATGATCTGAAAGCTTTATGCATGGCAGGTCCAATTACCCAGCTATCCAGAACATTTTATACTCAGCCTGCACTTCTTACGATCAGCGTCATTGCTTTCCGGCGTTATATGCACGAAATCGGGATTATCCCTGAAGTTTCAGCAGGTCATAGCCTGGGTGAATATTCAGCTCTGGTAAGTAGCGGTGTTCTACCCTTTGGCGACGCTTTACGGCTGGTTCAAGAGCGGGGACGCTTCATGGAAGAAGCCGTAGTGGCCGGACTGGGCAGCATGATTGCCGTTCGCGGAGCTGAGCCAGGCGCCGTGGAAGACTCCTGTCGTTTGCACTCCACAGTAGATCAGCCTGCTGCCATTGCCTGTTACAATTCACCTAACCAGTACGTCGTTTCAGGTCATCGCACCTCTGTCGTTGTAGTAGCTGGCGAGTTAGAACAGCGGGGAGCCCAAATTACCCGCTTGCAGGTCAGCGGTCCTTTTCATAGTCCGCTTATGCAGCATGCTGCGGATAGGCTGACCGCAGAGCTGCAAAAATACACTCTAAATGAGGCGAAGTGGCCCGTGATCTCTAATGTGACCGCTCAGCCATACCCCGATGTTGACAGCATCCGTCAAGGATTGATTTTGCAAATGACTCACCCAGTTCGATGGATTCAAACCATGCAATATATGGCGAATCATGGCGTGAAACAAGGCATCGAGTTAGGTCCACGAACGGTGCTAAAAAATTTGACGAAGGAAATAAACACTTCCATTGAATTGCTGTCCCTCGACAGAGACTTGGATCGCGTTGAACTGGAACGCCGTTTCTCAATCCGTGATTGGGTTGCTCGTTCCCTTTCACTGGCGGTGTCTACCCCCAATGCCAATTGGAATGAAGATGAGTATCGAAAGGGTGTTATTTTACCTGTTCGAAGACTGGAAGAATTACTGCGAAACTCAGAATCAGGCAGCAGTCCGCCTCCTGCTTCTGAGCAAAGACAGGAAATACTGGGGTGTATTTGCCTGGTGTTGCAAACCAAACAGGTCTCCGAAGGAGAGCAGAAAGTAATGCTAGAGCAATTAAGGAGGAATCAGGATGGAGCAGTTTCAAACTTTAATTGAAATCATTCAAGACCGCGCAAACCGGGATGAACACGGGATCACCTTTATTTCCGGTGATAAACAAGAGGAATATGTCTCCTACAGTAAACTTCTGGAGCAATCCTTACAGGTACTGCATGAATTACAGGAAAAAGGAATACAACCTGGTGATGAGCTGATCATGCAGATTGACGACAATCATACCTTTGTGAATGTATTTTGGGGTTGCCTACTCGGTGGAATCGTTCCTGTTCCTGTAAGCATAGGGAATAATGATGAGCATAAAATGAAATTGTTTAAAATCTGGAATACACTTTCCCATCCTTATTTGATTGCAGATGACAAGGTATTGGAGCAATTGGAAAAATACTCGTACCAGCATGAACTGCTGGATTCCTTTGAGCCTGTTAAAAAAGCGGCTTTTTCAAGCCATACATTCAATTATTCCCGTCAGAGTATGGGTGTAGTTCATGTATCCAAACCGGAGGATTTAGCTTTTATCCAATTTTCCTCAGGTTCTACAGGTGATCCCAAAGGAGTGATGCTGACGCATGAAAATTTGGTTTACAATATTCGGGATATCGCAAATCAAACGGGCATGAGCTCCAAGGATGCTTATTTGGGCTGGATGCCCCTTACGCATGACCTGGGATTAATCGCATTTCATTTAACCTGTGTGATCGCTAACGCCCAGCAACTGATTATGCCGACGGCACTTTTTATCAGACGTCCGTCTTTATGGCTAAAAAAAGTATCGGAGCATAAGGTGACTCAAATATGCTCTCCCAATTTCGGATATAAATTTTTTCTCGACCAGTATAAACCTGAAACAGCATCTAACTGGGATTTATCAAGTGTTCGTATGATCTTGAATGGAGCGGAGCCAGTATCTGTGGAGCTTTGTCATGTGTTTATGGATGCAATGAGTGTTCACGGTTTAAAGAAAAATGTGATGTTCCCTGTCTACGGTTTGGCAGAGGCCAGCGTAGGTGTTTCCACTCCACCTCTGGACAAGGATACCTTTTTACCTATCCATTTGAATCGGCAGCAGTTACACGTAGGTGAACCCATCGAAGAAGTGGACAAGTCTGACAAGCGGTGCCTTACTTTTGTTGATTTGGGATATCCAATGGCCAGTACCTCTGTCCGCATTTGCGATGATCAAAATCAGGTGCTTGAAGATGGGGTGATTGGACACACACAGATCCGCGGCAAAAATGTGACATCCGGATACTATAACAATCCAGAGGCAACCGCGAAGGTCAAAACAGAGGATGGCTGGCTTATCACCGGCGATTTAGGGTTTATGCGGAACGGTCGCCTGACTATTACTGGTAGAGCCAAGGATATCATTTTCGTGAACGGACAGAATGTCTACCCGCATGACATCGAGAGGATTGCCGAGGAACTGGATGGCGTGGATCTCGGGAAAGTAGCTGTGTGCGGTGTACATGATGCGCAGACCAGGCAGGATCGTATTGTTGCCTTTGTGATGCATACGAAAAAGATAGAGCATTTTGTACCGCTTGTCCAAAAGCTGAAAAGCCATCTGAATTACCGGGGAGGTTGGCACATTCAGGATGTGGTTCCGATCCGGCGTATCCCTAAAACAACTAGCGGGAAAGTTCAGCGCTTCAAATTAGCCCAGAGTTATGAGCAGGGCGAATTTAATGAGATACTGACAACTCTGGCCGAGGCCACTCAAACCGTGCAAGCAGCTGAGCGTAAAGTCTTGCCTCAAGGGGAGATAGAACAAAAGCTGATTGGAATCTGCCGGGATATTTTAAATGTAAGGTCGATCGGGACGGACGACAGCTACTTTGATATCGGAGTGACTTCCTTGCAGCTCGTTCAAATTGTGGACCAGTTGGAGGATCAATTGGGGATTCATATTGAAGTGACGGACTTCTTTTCCTATCCGACCATCGCCAAGCTTGCTGCGTATATTTCCAGTCAGGGCATGAGCAGCGACGCGACTGCAACAGCACAGCCTGAGGCCAAGGAGGAAGCAAATGTCAGGGATATCGCCATCATCGGCATGTCAGGCAAGTTTCCTCAAGCGGAAACATTGGAGCAGTTTTGGGCGAATGTGGCATCAGGCGCTGACAATATCGGCCCGTACAGCGACGAAAGAAGAAAAGATGCCGAAGATTTCATTTCGCGTCTGAATACGGAAGGACGGAATATGCAATTCGCAGAAGGCGGCTATCTGGATGAAGTAGACAAGTTCGATTACTCCTTCTTTAAGCTGACTCCACGGGAAGCCTCACTCATGGACCCGAATCAACGGTTATTTCTACAAACAGCCTGGAGCACGATTGAGGATGCGGGGTATGGGGGTAAGCAACTGGCAGGCCAAAAGGTCGGCGTGTATGTCGGCTTCTCCAAAACCAGCTTCGAATATGAGCGTTTGTTGTCTGAGGTGGAACCGGGCGCGCTGCCGAACTTTGCCATTGGTAATTTATCATCCATTATTTCCAGCAGGATTGCATATTTGCTCGATCTAAAAGGTCCGGCGCTAACAATTGATACAGCATGCTCTTCATCACTTGTGGCAGTGCATTTGGCCTGCAAGTCCATCCTTAGCGGAGACTGCGACATGGCCTTGGCAGGTGGAGTGAAGACGATTTTACTGCCGCTGAAAGCGGGCATTGGCATGGAATCCTCCGATGATCGAGCACGCGCCTTCGACGACCAGTCGGACGGAACGGGCTGGGGTGAAGGAGTTGGAGCCGTTTTATTGAAGCCGCTGCGCAAAGCGGAACAAGACGGTGACAACATTTTAGCCGTGATCAAGGGAAGTGCCATCAATCAGGACGGCAGCACGATTGGTATTTCCGCGCCGAATGCGCTGGCTCAGGCAGAAGTGATTTCGCAGGCGTGGCGTGATGCACGGATTGATCCTGAAACGATAAGTTATATCGAAGCACATGGTACCGGAACCGAACTGGGTGATCCGGTCGAGATTGACGGCATTACCAAGGCTTTCCGAAAGCATACACAGCGTAAGCAATTTGTGGCAATCAGCACAGTCAAAACGAATATCGGTCATTTATACGAAGCCGCCGGAATTGCGGGCTTGATCAAATCCGTACTGTCCTTGAAACATCAACAGATTGCGCCGCTCGTTCATTTTCGCGCACCAAACCAGAAAATCCATTTTGAAGAATCCCCGGTATACGCTAATACGAAGCTGAGGGAATGGAAGACGGATGGTTTCCCGAGAAGAAGTGGACTGAGCTCCTTTGGATTCAGTGGGACAAACTGTCATGTGGTGCTGGAGGAATATATAGCGAAGACGGAATCAGACCAAACTTCAACGGACAGTAACAATAGATCATCACCGCTGCTGCTGACCTTGTCAGCGCGGAGTGAATCCGCTTTGCGAGAGCTGGTCGGGCGATATGCAGAACGGTTCAGACGCGGAGGAGAACTCGTGATACAGGATGTATGCTTTACGGCTAACACAGGCAGAGGGCATCTAAATCACCGGATTGCTGTGACTGCCGCAGGAGGGGATTCGCTGAAAGCGAAGTTGTTTCAGTTACACGAACAAGCCAGAGTCGTCGAAGGCGTATACACTGGGGAAGCTGATAGCACAGGTAGTGCAGAGATAGTCAGTGGAAGCTTGGACACGTTGCAATCATTGGAGCAGTTGGCAGCCAAGTATGTGCAAGGAGCGCAGATCAATTGGAATGCCCTCTATGCAGGTAAGCACTATAAAAAGGTTTCGCTGCCCACGTATCCATTCGAACGTAAAAGATGCTGGATTAACGTGCCTGAACAGGTTCGAACGGAACAGAAGGCCACAGTTCAATCTGTGCAAAATCGTCCAGAAACATCCCTGAATCAGGTTGATCATGCAGCTTTCCCATTAACCCAACCGTCTCATGAATCAACCGTTCCGGCTGGCGCTTCCGTCTATGCTATGGATACGGCTGGGCAAATACGGACTCAAAGCGTCCCGAACGCTACAGCTTCTGCGGTTGTAGAGCGAATTTTGGAGCAACAGTTGCGTCTGATGTCACAGCAGCTCGATGTTCTCCGGGGTCAGTCATCTCCATCCGTAAAGGCCGTTTCCAAGCATATAGGAAATCACTGAAGCAGAGCTACATCGGTTTGCCAGGGAAATCATCCCTGTGCTGCGGCGAGAGATTCCCAGTACGATTTGACAGCAGGGGCCGAACCTACGAGTATGGATATATTATTCCTGTTGGGGCTTCCTCCATTTCTACTATTTTCAACTATAACTGATAACGAATCATTACCCTCTCTCATGAAAGTATCCGAAGTAGCAGTGTTTTCGGGTCGATAGCGACTGAGAGAGGTTTTTTTTAGTTTTAGACAAATTGACAGAGATAAATAAAAAGAGTAACGTAATTGTATATTTATTGAAATCATATAAAATTAATCGGATTAATTAAAATGTGAGATGTAGGAATCTGATGGATATAAGGAGGAATTTTTTTGAGCAACTCGCAATCTAGCACGACTAAGCGCTGTATAACAGCTGAGGATTTATATCGACTTCACTGGGTTAGCGATCCAGCTATTCATCCTCTCAGCGGTGAAATCGCTTACGTAGAGCAGCATATTAATAAAGAGCGGACAGATTATAACTCAGGAATTTGGCTATTATCTTCCGAAGGCGCTAGTGCATTACCCTTTACATACGGACCAAAAGATGAAACGCCTGTCTGGTCACCAAACGGATCACAACTAGCTTTTCTTCGTACAACAGACGGCAAGCGCCAGGTATGGATTATTCCAGAACGCGGGGGGGAGGCACGACAGCTTACACACGTAGAGAACAACGTTCGTTCATTAGCCTGGTCTCCTGATGGGGCGTGCATATCGTTTGTAGCTAAAACGGCCGAGAACCCGTCAAGCCCTACATCCGATGGAGGAAGTCAGGAGGCACAACTTAAGGGACGAGTCGTTAATCGAACGAAAGCTAAATCCGACGGATATGGACTGTGGGATGATACTCGTGATCACTTGTATGTTACGGATGTGACTTCGGGGCACACAGTTCAGCTGACGTCCGGCGCTTATGATGTGGCGGAGCCTGTGTGGTCACCAGATGGTCAACGTATTTTATTCGTCGCTAGAATAGCAGAGCATTCGAAAGAGGATACGGATTTACGTGAGCAAAATGATTTATTTACGATAGCTCCTGCGACTTCAAATGGTGATGGAGTAGCACCGCTTAAGCTGACCCATTCTGAACTGCACATCGAGAGTGCTGCTTATTCTCCTGACGGTTCAACAATTGCCTTTTACGGTCATGATCGACATGCCAAAGGCGCTACTCAGACTCGACTGTATGCGGTTCCCTCCAGTGGCGGGACGGTAGTATGTGTTAGTGAGACGCTTGACGCTCACCTTGGCAATGCCGGTATGAGCGACATGCGTTCACATCTTCATGTAGGACCACCACGCTTCAGTGCGGACGGTCAATCCCTGTATACGCTGGTTACCCTTGAAGGAAATGTACACGTATATCAGTTTGCGCTTGATGGAACTTTTAAAATTTTAACGCAAGGAGAACGGGAAATTTACCAATTCGAGCTTACTTCGGATGAGCGGCATATCATTGCCGCTTCCACCGATGTTTCTTTACCAGGCGATTTGTTCCGGATTGCGATCCATTCAGGAACTGAGGAACGGCTGACACGAGTGAATGACTCACTGCTTGATGAGATTGAGATTAGTGTGCCTGAGAGCTTCTGGACTGAAGTTGAGGATGGACGACGGGTGCAGGGATGGGTGATGAAGCCTGCTGGGTTTAAGGAGGGGGTATCCTATCCTGCTATTTTGGAGATTCACGGCGGTCCTCATGCCATGTATTCCAATTCTTTTTTTCATGAATTTCAGTTGCTGGCCGCTCAGGGGTATACAGTCATCTACACGAATCCGGGAGGAAGCCGAGGGTACGGACAGTCTTTTACCAATGTTGTCCTTGGAGATTACGGCGGACGCGATTACACTGATCTGCTGAGCGCAGTGGACGAGGCTATACGTCAGTTTCCATTCATTCATCCGGAAAGGCTGGGTGTAACAGGGGGCAGCTATGGTGGCTTTATGACAAACTGGATTGTCGGCCATACCGATCGTTTCCGCGCAGCTGTAACCCAACGTTCCATATCCAACTGGCTGTCCATGTATGGGGTGAGTGACATAGGGTACTCGTTTACTGAAGATGAAGTCGGCGGGAATCCGTGGGAGGATTGCGAGCTCTTGTGGAGGCAATCTCCCCTGGCTTATGTGCAACAAATCAACACACCGCTGCTCATATTACACGGGGAGCAGGATCTGCGATGTCCCATAGAGCAGGGAGAGCAGCTGTTTACAGCATTACGTCGCTTGGGGAAACCTACGCAATTTGTCCGTTTTCCAGCTTCAAGTCACGAACTTTCACGAAAAGGGCACCCGCAGCTTCGCGTGGAACGACTGCAACGCATTACCAATTGGTTTGCTCAACACGAATTATAAGTTAAATCGATTTCTTATATTGATGTAAAAATGTCAGGTCCTAATCATAGAACTTGGCATTTTTAGTATGCCTTGCTACAATTCTCTCAACCTCATTCAAAAGGAGATATATAATGGCCGAGCCCTTAAAAAATATGTACACGGAGAAATTTCTTCAACAATTCGGTGAAAAAGTAAAGTCTGCTTACAGGCCGTTCGATACCATCGGATTCATCCATCAAGTGATGGATGAAAAATGGGATGAGCTGGAGCTAAAAGAACGAATACGGCGTATTTCGTTAACATTAGGGGCATTTTTGCCCAGTAAATATGAAGAAGCTCTGGATATTCTTTTTGCTATAGATGAGCATTGCAGTGGTTTTCCATACTTGTTTTTCCCCGATTTTGTGGAGGTGTATGGGCAGGGAGGAGAACATTGGGACCTGTCCATGAAGGCACTGGAGCGATTCACATCAAAATCCTCTGCGGAGTTCGCTGTGAGACCCTTCCTTCTGCGTGAACCAGAACGGATGATGCGACAGATGACGACCTGGGCAGGACATCAAAGTGAGCACGTTCGCCGTCTTGCCAGCGAAGGCTGCCGTCCACGGCTACCCTGGGGACAGGCGTTGCCTGTGTTTAAGCGCGATCCTGCTCCAGTATTGGCTGTATTGGAATTACTGAAAGCCGATCCATCACTATATGTACGTAAAAGTGTAGCCAACAACTTGAACGATATTGCCAAGGATCATCCTGATGTGGTCATTGCTACGGCTCAACGGTGGAAAGGGACACATCCTGACACCGATTGGATTGTGCGTCATGGCTGCCGGACCCTGATTCGCAAATCTATCCCTGAAGTGATGGCAATGTTCGGCTATGCGGATGTAACAGACGGGGCGCCGTTGGTCACGGGAGCCTCTTTCATCACAGACCCTGCCGTGCTAAGGCTTGGTGATAGCTGTGAGTTGAGCTACGCGCTTCAGCTTCGTGAAGGTGACCCGGTACGAGTCCGCATCGAGTACGGCATCGACTTTGTGAAGGCGAGAGGACAAGTCTCACGTAAACTGTTTTTGCTATCTGACAAAACGGTCCCCGGAGGAACCCATCTTACAGGTACACGGACACACCGTTTTGCAGACCTGACAACTCGTCGCCATTATGCGGGAACGCATCGGATTGCGCTGCTCGTAAATGGTCAGGAAGCGGCTTTTACAGCGGTAGAACTCCAGTTGTAGATCACGATAGCGGTGAAGAAAAAGAGCCTGAAATTAGGCTCTTTCTTTTGTTGTTGGCTTTACAAAATTTATTTTTTTCCAAAAAAATGATTCTGGTATTAGAACCTGGTACTAAGACGTGCTATACTACAGTAAGAAAGTGGATCTCATCTTATGTATAAAGGGGAAGGTATAATTTGACAGATCAACAACAATGGCTTGCGCCTGAATATTACAATATGACTTCGGAAATGGAACACCATGATGCTGGTAAAACTGCACTCAAGTGGCTGAGTGAGACAGGAGAATACGAAGAAATCACCTACGGAGAGCTGTTGAAAAAGGCTAACCGGCTGGCTGGAGGACTCGCAAGTCTGGGATTTAACAAAGGTGACAGAGTTCTGGTCGTAGTACCAAGGCGTATTATTGCGTATGTAATTTATCTGGCCTGCTTGAAGCTGGGGCTTGCTGTCATTCCATCTTCAGAAATGCTGCGTGCCAAGGATATTGCATATCGCCTTCGCCATTCAGAAGCGCGCGCAGTCATTGCCTGGACCGGAGTAACAAGTGAAGTCGACAAAATAAATGATGATTTGCCTGCTTTGGATCATCGTATCGTGGTCTCCGGGGACGACACGGCAAATGCACCTGGCTGGCTCGTACTGAATGAGCTGATGGATGGACAAAAGGATACTTTTGAAGCTGTGAAGACGCATCGTGACGACATGGCCATTCTGGCCTATACTTCGGGCACCACGGGAAATCCTAAAGGTGTTGTACATAGCCATGGCTGGGGATATGCTCATCTGCGGATAACATCACCATGGTTGGATATTCAAGCTTCAGATATAGTATGGGCTACTGCTGCGCCGGGATGGCAAAAGTGGATTTGGAGTCCGTTTTTATCCGTACTGGGAAATGGAGCGACCGGATTCGTATATAATGGTCCGTTTCGTCCAGGTCGGTATTTGCAGTTTATGCAGCAGTATGGAATCCAAGTGTTGTGCTGTACGCCGACAGAATATCGGATTATGGCGAAAACGGATGGTTTAGATCAATATGATCTATCCCAATTGCGCAGCGCAGTTTCAGCGGGAGAGCCTCTCAATCAGGAGGTCATTAACAAGTTTCAGGAGCAGTTCAACATTACGATTCGTGACGGCTACGGTCAAACAGAGAGCACATTAATTATTGGTAATTTAAAGGATGCACCTCTGCGAACAGGCTCGATGGGCAAATCCATTGCACCGGGACTCGTTGAGGTCGTAGACGAGGATGGCATTCCGCTGGCTCCGGGGCAAGTGGGCGATATTGCGGTACGTGCCGATCTGCCGGCATTATTCCATACGTATTACCATGATCCAGAACGCAAATTAGCTAGTGTCCACGGAGATTATTTTGTTACGGGAGACCGGGCTCGCAAAGACGAGGATGGATATTTCTGGTTCGAAGGACGTGGTGATGATATCATTATTAGTTCTGGCTATACTATTGGTCCTTTTGAAGTAGAGGAAGCGCTTATGAAGCATGACTCCGTGCAGGAATGTGCTGCGGTAGCCAGCCCTGACGAAATCCGTGGACATGTTGTTAAAGCTTTTGTCGTACTCAAAGCAGGGGTAGAAGGATCACCGGCGTTAGTGAAGGAACTGCAACATCATGTGAAAACGTGGACGGCGCCTTATAAATATCCACGAAAAATAGAGTTTATTCAAGAACTCCCTAAAACCAGCTCGGGTAAAATACGAAGAGTGGAGCTGCGTGAACTGGAGAAGCAATCTGTACTGTAGTGATGAAATCATTCAATATAACCAAAACGGAACAGGAGCGTGGAAAAATGAGTACATTTGAATCATTGTTGGAGCAATACGCAGAACTGGTCGTAAGAGTAGGGGTTAACATTCAGCCTGGACAGGCGTTGTTGGTAACTGCACCACTGGAAACTGTTGAGTTTACACGTCTGATTGTTAGCAAAGCCTATGAAGCAGGCGCTAAATATGTACAGGTAGAGTTTGAGGATGATTCCATTACACGTAGTCGTTTTGAACATGGTGACGAAGCCACCTTCGATTACTATCCTGCTTGGAAGGCGGAAATGATGGAGAAATTTGCCGAAGAAGGTGGAGCCACACTAACGATTAAAGTGCCGAACCCGGATTTATATCAAGGCATTGATCCACAAAAGGTTTCTCGTGCGACCAAGGCGGCTGCTACGGCGAGAGAAGGCTATGCTCACTATACTCGAAATGCTAAGATTAGCTGGTGCCTGATTAAAGCACCTACGAAGGCATGGGCCGATAAAGTATTTGCCGATGTGACAGAAGAGGACCGCATTCGTGTCATGTGGGATACGATCTTCGAAATGAACCGTGTAGACGGCTCCGATCCAGTTCAAAATTGGCAGGGACATTTAAACAATCTCGAACAGCTACAAAACAAGCTGAATCATAAAAACTATAAAAGCCTCCACTATCGTGCACCAGGAACAGATTTGAAAATTGAATTGGCCGAAAGACACATTTGGCGCGGCGGGGGTGGTGAAAACGCTCAAGGAATTTATACCGTGGCAAATATGCCGACAGAAGAAGTGTTCACGATGCCTAAGCGTACAGGTGTCAATGGTCATGTCACAAGTACCATGCCACTTAATTTGAATGGGCAACTGGTGGATCGCATAACGTTTACCTTTAAGGACGGTAAAGTCACTGAATATACAGCAGAATCCGGCGAGCAGCATCTGACTCATTTACTCGCTACGGATGAAGGGGCCAGCTATTTGGGAGAAGTTGCACTGGTACCGCACGATTCCCCGATTTCCAATCTCAATCGCATTTTTTACAATACTGGTATCGACGAAAATGCCTCCTGCCACTTGGCCCTAGGCAGTGCGTATCCATTTAATATGGAAAATGGGACACAAATGAACCGGGAGGAGCTGCTCCAGAACGGTGCCAATGTCAGCCTGACTCATGTTGACTTCATGATCGGCTCAGCTGAGCTGGATATTGACGGCGAACTGCAAGACGGAAGTAAAGAAGCCGTGTTCCGCAAAGGAAATTGGGCTATTTAGGCCCTTTTTCAATCTCCATTCAATCGACCCGCAAACGATCTCATTCGTTATGCGGGTTTTTCTATTCCCTAAATCTCAAATCGCTCCTTGTTTTGTGAAATATAAAGTGCTAAACTGAGTTCAAACAATAATTTAAACAGTGTTTTAATTATTGTTTGAAAATTTACTTATATAAAGTTGTCCATTTCATTCATCCGTTATGATTGGACGAAATAGGAGGAGGAAAAACATGAATCACCCTGACAAAAAACAACAAACCAAAGAAAAAATCTTAGACGCTACGTTGGAATTTATTCAAAAGGAAGGTTTTGAGGCGGTTACAATCAGGAAAATTGCTGACCTGTCTGCTACTAATATTTCATTAGTTAATTATTATTTTGGCTCCAAGGAAAATCTGCTCAGTGAAGCTATTGAAGTGATATTAAATGGCTTTCATCACACCTTTTCTATTTTGGATAATACAGCGATGCCGGCCCAAGATAGACTGAAACAATTTTTACATGACTATTTACAGGTCATTCGTCAATATCCAGAGCTTCTTTCGCGAATTATTGCCATGGGCAGCACGCCCTTTACATCTCAACAGGAATACGGAAGGTTTTTAAACATAATGGGATTTCCAAAGGTTCAGAACACGATCAAGGAGTTGACAGGCGAGCAACAGCCGGAGCGCTTGTTAGCGATGATGCTGCAAATATTCGGAGCTATTTTTCTGCCTGCACTGATGAGTCCGATTCTTGAATCAGGGGCAGTTGTGGAAATACCTTCAATAGAGGAACAATTAAATCTGCTGTTTGAAAGATATTTTGATCAAAAATAAACCAGAGGGGTGACTAATATGAATTTCTTGAGAAAATATTGGCAAGATGCAGGGGCTATTATCGGTGTGGTTGTATGTATTGTTTTACTTATGAATCAAGCTATCCTTTCGGATATAACAGGCATGTTATGGTTGAGTTTTGTAGCTATATTGTTTCATCAATTTGAGGAGTACCGCTGGCCTGGATATTTTGCTGGTTTATTTAACAACGTTATGTTTAAAAGTGAAGCACCAGATCATTACCCCTTAAACACTCAATCAGCGATGATTATCAATGTGGCAATTGCCTATGTGTTTTATCTGCTCCCCGTATGGTTTCCGCAAGTAATCTGGCTTGGACTTGCACCAATTTTTATGGGTTTTTTTCAGGTCGTATGGCACGGTATCGTCGTCAATATAAAAGCAAAAACCTTATATAATCCTGGCTTGTTTACGGCACTTCTCCTGCATGTTCCAGTTGGAATCTGGTATATTCATGAAATAGTAAAACAAGACATCCCAACGGCGTTAGACTGGATTGCGGGTACGATCTACTTTGTTTTTGCTGTATACATCTTCATCATTAAAGGGAATATATGGTTGAAGAAGAGCGACTCTCCTTACTCCTTTTCTAAACAACAGCTGGGAGCTTATGGTCGTAAATAGGGGATGTTAGAAATCATCAATGTCCTTGTTTACAAGTTGGAAACAAGTAGAGGTATTCCGGAAACGAGGTTCGGTTACACTTGGTTTGTACCCAAGAACAAGGAAAGAGTGATCTTATAATGAAGCATTCACATCAATCTCATGATCGTAAAAAGTTGGCTTACAAGCTAATCACCACTAGTGCTTTATTGGCTATAGGTTTTGCTGTGATGACAGGATGCAGCAATAGCGGGGAGGCAAAATCAACTGCTCCTACTAAAGCAGAAACAGTCACACCACCTGCTAGTTCTACAGATCAAAACACGGATCTCAATACTAATGGGCAAGGCTCAACCTCTACCCATCAAGAACCTGCCAGTAGTACAGCTTCATCTCATAGTAAACACGGCTCCGCAGCTGCTATATTCAGCGCAGCCAAGCAGGGGACCTTACCGAATTTGCCTAAAGGTCTTGGCTTGGGAACTAGTAGCGATTTGTTATTTGAGCTGTGGGGGAAATCCGATTCAGGTTCTACAGGTCCTATGAGAAGCTACGCTAAGTATCATACAGACATCGTGCTGGATGGAAGCGATAAAGTTACAGAAATTACATCTTCCGATCCAGACTATAAGAAGTTGCTTATCAAAAAAGTTGTTGACGAATTGGGCAAACCTACGGAAACCGTTGACACTTCTAGAGACATACCTGACACAGCAGAAGCTAATTATACGATCAATAACACATCAGGACTTAGTTATTATTTAGTATTTTCCTATCAAACCAAAACGCAAAAGGTCAATTATATCCGATTATATTTTAACACTAAAACACCATAATTGGATGTATATAACAGAGTCGTTTCCGTCAGGATCACGGAGGCGACTTTGTTCAACCCCATTGCATTATTAAGTTATGTCGTTTATACTAATTTGTAATTGATTAATCACTAATCAGAAAACTGTGATAAACAAAAGGATGAGAAAAACATGGCTAAAGCTACGTCTACATCTATAAATCGCCAAAAGGAAATCATATCTGCTGCCATTGAAGTGTTTGCGGAGATGGGCTACTACCGAGCTACGACAGCCAAAGTTGCGGAACGGGCTAATATTTCTCAACCCTATGTCTTTCGTTTTTTCGCTACCAAGGAAGCGTTGCTTGTTGAAGCCCTGAAGGTTTCGTTTGCACGTATTATAGATTCTTTTCACAGGATCATTCATTCGGCCTCATCTGAGCAGCTCGAGCAAGAGCTAATTGCAGCCTATTCGCAAATTATGACGGAATATCGCAATGAAACGCTTTTACAAATGCAGGCGCAGACGATCCGCGAGGATGTGGTTGTAAGCGTGATGCAGCAAGGGTTCCGTGAAATTCATACGACGGTCTATGATGCTTTCCGACGGGCAGGTATTAAACAAGCAATGGAAAGAACGATGCTTTTTCTCGCCAGAGGTATGCTGTGTAATATTTCGATGTCGCTGGATTTGCCAGAACTGATGAAAAAAGACGATTAATTTTGTTTATGCACTAGAGTCGCGTTTTTGCGCGGCTTTTTTTGTTTCTACTTTTATTTTGCTCAAGACATGATTTCGTTTGCTTCTGGGCAAAGTGCCCAAATAAGTTGACAAGAGAAGCGAGCCTCGTTATCCTAATACCTATAGGGGTATATGTATAAGGAGATTTAACTAAGCTAAGCCCCCACAAAAAACAGGCGGAGGTTATACAATGTCATCAACTAACAATATCCAAGCAGATCATATTCTTGATTGCAAAGGGCTAGCTTGTCCTATGCCTATTGTAAAAACAAAAAAGGCTATGAATGAGCTCGTTCCCGGAAAGATTATTGAGGTTCAGGCGACCGACAAAGGTTCATTAGCCGATTTTCAGAGCTGGGCCAAAAACACCGGACATCAATATTTAGGCACTCTCCAAGAAGGAGATGTAATGCGACATTATTTACGCAAAGCAAATCCGGCTGAAGTGAAGAAGGAGCAAATATTTTCTTCTACGATAAGCCATGAAGAGCTACAAGGAAAATGTTCTGTAAAAGAGAACTTCATTTTGCTCGATGTTCGTGAACCCGCTGAATTTGCGCTTAAACATATTCTTGGATCTAAGCACATCCCTCTTGGCGAACTGGAGAACAGACTTTCTGAACTGAACTTGGAAGAAGAGATCGCAGTGATTTGCCAAGCAGGAGCACGCAGTGAACTGGCTTGTCAGTTATTAGTTTCCAAAGGCGCTAAAAAAGTAAAATCTGTGCTTTCGGGCATATCCAAATGGGCTGGAGAGACTAAGGGAAGCGAATCCATATGAGTACACCCAAAACAACGATTGTATTATTCAGCGGGGAGCTGGATAAGGCGATTGCTGCATTCATTATTGCAAATGGGGCGGCGGGATATGATCATGAAGTAACTATTTTCTTTACATTTTGGGGGCTAAATACGCTGCGTAAGGATGAAATCGTGCGCACTAATAAAGGAATACTCGAAAAAGCCTTTAGCTGGATCATGCCTCGTGGACCCAAAAAGCTTGCACTATCCAAAATGAATTTTGCCGGACTCGGTCCACAGATGATCAAGCATGTCATGAAAAAGCACAATGCGCTTTCCTTGCCGCAGCTTATAGAGTTGGCACGAGAGCAGGGGATCAAGCTCGTCGCCTGTACCATGACCATGGATTTGTTAGGACTGCAACAAGAAGAGCTAATCGACGGTTTGGAATATGCTGGAGTAGCCGCCTACTTGGGGGATGCTTCGCAGGGGAAGGTAAATCTATTTATTTAGGGTATCCTATTTATTTTTTTGGTTTATAATATACCTATACATGTATGTGGTAAGTCAAAAAAGGAGTGCATTACTTATGGATTACAATTACAGTGATGAACTGAAAACGCGCCTGAGGAGGATTGAAGGGCAGGTGCGTGGGGTACTTCGTTTGATGGATGAAGGAAAATCGTGCAAAGACGTCGTTAGCCAGTTATCTGCCGTACGCAATGCATCAGACAAAGCGATTGCCCAAATTGTAGCAGAGAATCTGCAACGATGTATATTGGAAGAGCAAGAGGCTGGAGGAGACACGGATAAGCTGGTTAAAGAAGCGATTCAGCTGCTTGTGAAAAGTAGATAATCTTGTAAATATCTGAAAGACTAAGATTATATACTAGCCGTAATTCAAAGGTTCGCTGCCTCTAGTTGGTAGCGGGCCTTTTTAATCGGGCAATTTTAGGAATAATCCCTCTGTTTATGCTGAGGTAGACAGGTGTAAATAACACATAAGGAAAACAACTTCTTCCGGGAGGCCTATTTATGGAGGTATTTGTTACGATTGGTGTCAAATTGATCATCAGCTTTTTTGGCTTGTGGATCATTACTTTTATTACAGGTCGGAAAACACTCAGTCAGTTAACTCCACTCGATTTCCTAACATCATTAGTGTTAAGCGAAATTGTGGGAAATACGTTATATGACGATAAGGTGACCATTGGGCAGCTTTTGTTGGCTTTGGCACTATGGTGCGTGCTGGCCTACTGTTTTGAAAAGGCGACGACCCGTTTTGTGAAATTTGGCTATATGGCAGAAGGTCGTACAGTGCTGCTCGTAGATAAGGGCCAGGTCAATCAAGAAATGCTTGAAAAATATGATATAGAATTTACACAGCTGCTTTCCATGCTACGCCAGCAAAATATTTTTTCTCTTCGTGAGGTCTGGTATGCCACATTAGAGACGAACGGCTCATTGTCGGTTATGCGCAAACCTGAATACGAGCCACCCGCCGCTCAGGATATGGGAATAGATGCACAGCCTGACCTTTTTTCTGTAACAGTCATTGATAAAGGAAAGCTCCTGAACGAATCTATGCGTGGGAAGTCAATCGATATTGAAGAGATTAAAGCAAAAGTGCGAGAGCAGGGATATGATAGTATCGATGAGATTGCCTATGCAGAGTTTAGCGAGGATGGAACACTTCACATCGTGCCGATGAAAGAGAAAAAGCATCATAAAATTTGAATGATAGGCTACTATAGTTCTGCGCTTCTTACCGTGTATGGTGTAGCTACTGAGATAGAGGCAGAACTTTGGGGTATTGAACTACCATCTTCTCATGAAGAGGACTGTTTATTTGTCTTTTTTCTTCTTTTAATAACAATAACTGTAAACAGAAACTAAGTACAATCTGAAAAATTGGAAACCAGGAATTAAGTACAAATTTCCGACCGATAACCATGTGATGAGTATAGGTAGGAGGCAAAAATGAAAGCCCGTAAATAAGTGTTGCAAGGGGAAGAACCCATTTTTTAAATCCGACTCCGGTTATTTTTTCAAGTCCTATCACGGCGCCATTAAAAAATAAAGACATTTTGATGACCAAGCCAAGAAAGAGAAGCAAGGTGAAAAGGGCATCCATTCGTTCGAACACATCCGCCAATTCAATCAACTGAACGGATTCCAACAGAGGAAGTGTGCTTTCTGCGGCGATCTTAGGACCGAGAACCAAAATATCCAATTGATTAATAAATGTCAGAGCTAGTGCGGTAACTATATAGGCAAAGAAAACGGGTTTTGTGAGATTCCGGCCTTTATGTGCAAGCGGATAAAATACAAGAAATAATACGGTCTGTCCGAATGGAAAGGAGATAAGCTCAGGAATAGCGGCTTTAAAAATGGGTTTCCATCCTTCCTCTAGAACAGGAAGGGAATTTTCCAAGTGAAAGAGACCGGTTGCCGGAATTAATATACTAATTATAGCGTATCCAAGTATAAAAAAAGGGAAAAGGAATAAGCAAAATAAAAACAATGTTTTGTAGCCGTAACGAACTGTATTGGATACAATTATGATTGTGATCAAGATGATGATCCACAAGGGGGTTTGGCGTAGCAAAATCATTACTGTCACCTCGCCTAAATCGCGTAAGTTCCGAGAAGCTTCATACATAAAATACATCACAAAAAGCAGGTTGATGATTGTACCCATATATTTCCCTATGTAACGGCGACACAACATGAACAAATCTAATTCGGGGTCCTGATGGTGGATAGCAAGATGGAGCTTTAGCAGAAGTAGTCCTGCTAAAGCGCCGACCAACATGACTAACCAAGCATCTTGCTTTGCTTCAGCCCCCATTAAAAACAACGTTGTACTTCCAACTTTAAATAAAGACATACAAATGATCAGCTCGGATATTCGTATTGTATTTTGACGCATTGCTTCAATTCACCTCTCCCTATTTGTATTATTTCAACAGTTCGTTAGAAGATTTTTCAAATAATCCTGGGCGTGCAAGCTTCATTTTTATATTTATTTGTATATCCATGTTTGCTAACTCCCTAGGCCAGGTCTCCTTTATTTTTTCCAGTCTTTTGGGTACTTGCGATGAATTTTATTTCCAATACCAATGAGGTCGATATTCTTTTGCTGTAATGCTCTCCATCCTTCCTTGATTTGCAACTTGATCGTTTCTGCTGCTTGCTCCTGCAATTGATCTATGCTTTGCATATTTTTCATTTCTCTTTGCGAAGAGGCTGACAAAAGATCCCCGGTAGCTTTAACGTCTACTTTTAGGGAATAATGATTTAAATCCTTTATCGGCGTAATCTTAACCTTGGCTTTCCGGATGAGGAACGCGGCCGTAGCATTCCTATCGACATAGCTTATAGTAGTATTTTTAATATGGTTGTTTAACCATGAAACCCCTATACTTTCCTTTTCATTTAGGAAGCCGACTCTCTTGTCTTTCTGAAAAATGCTTAGGCCTGATAACTTAAGTTTACCTTTGGCGGATGTCTCCTTGAAAACATCAACAGAATCTAGTTTCTCCGGCTCGGAACCCTCAAGGGATATTTCTGGAACTCCGGCTGTACCACTATCGGAACTAATTTTCGAAATCAATTCATGCATGGTTACTGTAGGATAAATCGATCCAAATTGTCTATTTTTTCCTGATATCCTTTCCAAAGCTTGACCTGGAAGTTTTTCCGGTGGTACAAGCTTTTTTTAAAAAATCACGAGCCTCTCCGTTGGCAATGAACACTTTTACAGTTTCTCGTGAATCAAGGTTGCGAAGGTAATTATCAATCACTTCTTCAATGCCTTGTTCTGCTGCTTTTTTCCAATGACAATTATATTATTTTGAGCAAAATACAGTTTACGTGGGTATTCCAGGCTACTCTTTGTAACGGCCTCTCTCAATGTTTTTCCATGTGCAGTGAAGGTATGTACAGCGCTTTGAGATGCCCCCGTGGAAGAACCACCTGAGCCAGTGGTCATGGCTGATGGAATGATGATTTGGTAAGTATTGATCCAGTCGCCCTTATGTCCATCAATGCCAGTTGCTGTTGTGATGCCTAATTCGTTCAATTCTGTATAGTCTACGCACCCTGTAAGTAATAACCCTGCAATAAACAGAACATAACCAACTCTTAATTGCCGCACCATTGATCTCTCCTATTTTTGGGTATCAGACTTGTCATTATTTTTGATTTCATCTGAACTGGCAGGGTATTGATGGGTTGCCTGTCTGGTCTTGTTGGAACCTGATTTTTCACTAGGTCTGGTTTTCATAGCCCACCATGGAACTCTAATGACTAGGTCCTTCATATTAGATTTATAGAAGGGGCGCTGTAGGGCATGAAATACTGAACTCCGAATGATTTGAGTGATACAAGATGAACTAAAAGGGGGATAAGCCCTATCAGAATACCGAAAGGAGTTCCTTCCCGTTGAGCCATCAGCGTAATTAACAGCGTGGTAGGGATCATTTCCTGCTGAAAAGTCGTCAGGGCTATAAATAGAGGAGGAAGCAACAAAGAGACTAGGAAAGACAGCATACGAATTGCCCTTACAAACGAAGAAATGTCATATCTCTGGTAGTAATCTTCGGCCGTCTGAAAAAAATTGAAGAAGGTTACAGGTGCGATCAAAGCAAATGGCGTCCCATCAAAATAGCTTGATATATCTGATTTTGCGAATTGATGATTTGAATATTTCCTGACGGAATAGTTCTTTTTAATAATGAAGCAGCAATATTTCCTTCAAGCTTAAAATCTGCGGACACCATCTCTGTAATCAAGCCCTCCATTAAATCGGAAAGCAAGTTTTGGTCAATCAGTCCTTCAATATAACAAACGGCAAATTGGCCGGCATGGGTAGGACTTTCGGGAAAATCTGGAATAATAAAGTCAGAACTTTGCCCAAGTTTTAATTTGAGCAAAGATAGAGTATGTGCTAATGATGGATTTATAGGTTCTGAAGAGGCTTGCTGTTTGGATTTTTCGATATCCTGTGTGTACCTTTTTCCAGGTTTCAGAACATTTCTAATCCAACGTGTTAACACAAGTGAACCCCTCTTTTTTTGATAAAGCATATCTTTGCCCTGCAACCCAAAAATATACGCTATTTTTATGAATTGGATACTTAATGAAAGACATTTGGAAGCCTCATAATTCTCCGAGTTTCGTAAATCAACCAGCACAGGATGCAGAGAAGTTTGACTTATTGAATATTTGAGCCCGGATTGAGGAGACTACCACATATGGGTTTGAAATTTTTTCAGAAAGTGGTGATCAGTTTGAGTTTCTCGGATGATCAGCTTATCTGTCTCCGGTTTGAGGACGAACTAGGGTATTTTGCTAAGGCTGCTGCTCCTCCTATTTATGAGACTGCTCCATTTTTCTTTGATACCTACGAAGATTATGCTGAAGCGGCTAATAATGAAAAGGAGCATTATGTCTATTCGAGGGGAACCAATCCTACCGTTCAGATTGCAGAGCAAATGATTGCTGCGCTGGAAGGTGGGGCGGACTGCAAGTGCTTTGCTTCCGGAATGGCTGCTATCAGTGCTGCTCTAATGTGTAGCTTGTCCGCAGGGGACCATCTGATTTTGGTCGGACACATATATGAAACCTCCGTCAGCCTAGCCCAATATTTAAAGAGGTTCCATATAGACTATACAATCGTACATTCGACTTCTACGGAAGCAGTTGCTGATGCCATCAAACCGCAGACCCGTGCTATTCTTATGGAGTCTCCTACCTCATTCACATTCGATATGGTAAATATTCAGGAGGTAACTTCGCTTTCCAAAGCGAAGGGTATACGTACAATTATAGATAATTCATGGGCTACACCCCTTTTCCAAAAACCATTGGAATGGGGCGTAGATATCGTTGTTCACTCCGCGTCCAAGTACTTGGGGGGGCATAATGATTTAATTGCAGGGGCAGTGATCGCTTCTAAGGAGATAATAAACCGTATGTATGCTGAAGAGTATGAGTTGATTGGCGGCTCATTAGCCCCTTTTGAAGCCTGGCTGCTCATTCGGGGTCTAAGAACACTCCCGCTCCGTATGGAAGCCCATCAAAGGAATGCTCTGTTGGTTGCTCGTTTTCTATCAGATCATCCGGCCATTTCCAAAGTGAATCATCCCGGACTTCCTTCTCATCCACAACATGAGCTGGCATGTAGACAGCTCAAAGGGTATGCCGGATTATTCAGTTTTGAACTAAAGAATTCGACTTATGAGGATATATGTAGAGTGATCAATAAACTGCGACTGATCCGGATCGGTGTATCTTGGGGGTCCATGGAGAGCCAGGTGATCTCACCAAACTACGGCTTCAATAAGCAGAGTCTAAAAAAACAACACATGCCTGAATCGCTTATCCGCCTGGCTGTAGGGCATGAGCCAGCTGAACTTTTGATACAGGATTTAGCTACAGCTCTAAGTTAAGCGAACATTTCAGGATTTTATCTAAAAAAGCGAAAGCAGAAGCTCCTCTCAATACATAAAGAGCTTCTGCTTTTCTTATTTGTGATGTATATACCTGATCAACTTTGCACTTTAAGTAGGAGAAAAGAGTGTAAAAATATAAACTAGCAAACTGGGAAATATTACAACTTGCCTGATAGGTATACACGTGATAAATTATATATCCAGCCAGTTAAACGGCTGTTGATTTGATCTTTGAAAACTGAACAACGAGTGAGTAAAACGATTTTGTTCGCAAAATCAAACAAGAGATATTTTTATCTCGTCAGTTTCAAAA
>NZ_JBZXYR010000023.1:0-22166 GCF_058895805.1 Paenibacillus sp. NMA1017
GCCGCTGACGAAGCTGCCGCAGACAGGCCATGTGCCGATCGGCAAAGCGTGGCTGAATGCGAAATTCTACATCGTGGATGCGCATCTGAAGCCGGTGCCGGTCGGGGTGCTGGGCGAGCTGGTCATCGGCGGAGTCGGAGTGGCGCGCGGGTACTTGAACCGTCTGGAGCTGACAGAAGAGAAGTTCGTAGACAGTCCGTTCGCCGCGGGCGAGCGGCTGTACCGCACGGGAGACCTGGCGCGGTGGATGGAAGACGGCAACGTGGACTTCATCGGCCGGATCGACAACCAGGCGAAAATCCGGGGCTACCGGATCGAGACGGGAGAGATCGAGTCGCAGCTGCTGCGGGTGGAAGGCGTACGCGAAGCGGTGGTGCTGGTTCGAAGTGACGCGAACGGGCAGAAGGCGCTATGCGCGTATTACACGCCGGATACCGGAGCGGAGCTGGCAGTGAACGATCTGCGCGGCGCACTGGCGCAGGAGCTGCCGGGCTACATGATCCCGTCGTACTTCGTGGAGCTGGAGCGCCTGCCTCTGACGCCGAACGGAAAGATTGACCGGAAGGCGCTGCCGGCGCCGGAAGGGGAAGCGGGAAGCGGAACGGAGTACGTCGCACCGCGCAATGAGTTGGAAACGAAGCTGGCGGCGATTTGGCAGGAGGTGCTGGGGCTTGCGAAGGAGATTGGCGTTCACGACAACTTCTTCGACATCGGCGGCCACTCCCTGCGAGCGACGACGCTGGCGGGCAAGGTATTTAAGGAATTAAACGTCAACCTGCCGCTGCGCGACGTATTCCGTCACTCGACGATTGCGGCGATGGCCGAGGCGATCGCCCGGATGGAACGGCGGGAGCATGAGGCCATTCCTCAAGCGGAGGAGAGAGAGTACTATCCTCTGTCCTCCGCGCAGAAACGGCTGTTCATTCAGCATACGCTGGATGGAGCGGATCAGCTTTACAACATGCCGGAGCTGGTGCAGGTGGAAGGCGAGTTTGATTTAGACCGGTTGGAAGCCGCCTTGCGGAAATTGATAACACGGCATGAATCGCTGCGCACCGGTTTTGAAATCGTGAAGGGCGAAGCGGTTCAGCGGATTTACCCGCAGGTCGATTTTGCTATCGAGCATCATCAAGCGGATAAAGAGGATGCGGCTCAAATCGAGCAGATCGTCCGCAGCTTCATTCGTCCGTTTGATCTCGGCAAGCCGCCGCTGCTGCGCGCTGGGGTCATCGAGCTGGAGCCGAACCTGCATATTCTCCTTTTCGACATGCACCATATGGTGTCCGACGGCGTATCGATGGCGATTGTGATCGATGAGTTCTCGAGTTTCTACGCCGGGGAAGAACTGCCCCCACTGCGCATTCAATACAAGGATTATGCCGTTTGGCAGCAGTCGAAGGGCCACCGAGAGCGGATCGGGCGGCAGGAAGCGTACTGGCTGCAAACCTTCGAAGGCGAGCTGCCGACGGCGGACCTGCCGATGGACTACGAACGGTCCGCGACTCGCAGCTACGAAGGTGCGCATCTGGAGTTCGACGTCGAAGCTTCTCTCTCTGCGCGGCTGCGCGAATTGGCGGCCGAGCGTGAAAGCACGCTGTTCATGGTGCTGCTTGCGGCTTATACCGTGCTGCTGTCCAAGTACAGCGGGCAGGAGGACTTGGTCGTGGGCACCCCGGTGGCGGGAAGAACGAACGCCGATCTGGAACCGGTCATCGGGATGTTTGTCAATACGCTGGCGATCCGCAATCGTCCGTCGGGCGACAAAACGTTCTTGTCCTACCTGGAAGAAGTGAAGGAAACGGCTTTGGGTGCTTTCGAGAACCAGGATTATCCATTCGAGGAGCTCGTGGAGCGTTTGAATGTGAAGCGGGAGCCGGGCCGCTTCCCGCTGTTCGATGCCGTTTTCGACTTGCAAAATATCGAAGAACGAGACGCCGAGCTGGAAGGGGTCAGCCTGAAGAATTACGAGCTTGACCATTTGGAAGAAGCGAAGTTCGATCTGACGCTGTTTATGTATGAAAACAACGGGGCGCTGAGCGGGGGCTTCTTCTACGCCACCAAGCTGTTCAAAGAAGCGATGATCCGCACCTTGACCGAGGATTACCTGCGGGTACTGTCTCAAATTGCGGAAAATCCACAACTCGAGCTAAGCCGGATTGAATGTCATAAACCGGCGGCAGGCGCAAAGAGTGCCGTCGATACGATCGAATTCGCGTTCTAATCCTACAAGCGCGCCTCCGCCGTCAAACGAAAGCGGCGCGCATCCCAAGGAAGACGGCGAACAACGTCCAAGCCCGTAAACGCGCAGGCCGAAAGCAAGCTTTTTCGGACCTGCGCCGGGGCATGCGGTCACTTCATTTTTAGGGGAGGTACAAATGAAATCTTTGTTTGAAAAGGAAGAACGGTACTGGAGCGGCAAGTTTGACACCGATGACAGCCTGAGCTTCCTTCCCTACAGTCAATCCTCCAAATTATCCGCCGACGGGGAAGCTGCGGCCGAGCCGGGCTTGCTTCACCGTACTCTGCCGAGCGAACTCTCGGAGAGAATCATTTGCCTCGCCAACGGTTCGGATTTGGCTTTGTACATGATTGTTTTGGCAGGAGTAAAAAGCCTGCTGTTCAAATATACCGGGCGGGACCAAGTGCTGGTCGGCATGCCTTCTTATAGCGCAGACCCCGACGGGACTCCGCCGCCGCATGACATCTTGGTGATCAAGACGTCCGTAAGCCGCCAGACTACGCTGAAAACGCTGCTCGGGGGCATCAAAGCCTCCATCGGCGAGGCGCTGGAGCATCAGCACCTGCCTTTTCGGAAAATGGTGGAGCCGCTCCATCTGGACTATACGGGGGACGGCCTCCCGGTCGTCAACACCGTCGCATCCTTCGCCCCGATTCATCCGGAACCGCTGGTTAACCGGGTGGCGGCCGATACGGTTTTTCGCTTCGACCGCCAAAACCACTCCATCGAGCTGGAAATAAGCTTTGACGGGCAGCGGTACGAGCGGGCATTTGTGGAACAGGCGGCCGACCATCTTGTTCGGCTGCTGTCCGTGCTTTTATTTCAGCCGGATCTGGAGCTCGGACAAGCCGATGTGCTGTCCCCAGACGAGAGGGAGACGCTGCTGAAGCGATTTAATGACACCGAAACCGAGTTCGAGCGAGGGAAAACGATTTACGGCTTGTTCGAAGAACAGGCGGAGCTTTACCCGGACAACGTGGCCGCCGTTATGAACGAGCGGCAGCTGACCTACCGCGAGCTGAACGAGCGATCCAACCGCCTTGCGCGGAAGCTGCGGGAGACGGGAGTAGAAGCGGACCAGCTGGTAGCGATTCTGGCCGAACGCTCGCTCGATATGGTTGTCGGCATTCTGGCGATTCTCAAAGCGGGCGGAGCATACGTGCCTGTCGATCCCGACTACCCGGAGGAGCGCATCCGCTTCATGATCGAGGATTCGGGCGCGCCGTTATTGCTGATTCAAAAGCATCTGCACGAGAAGACCGATTTCGCAGGAACGCGCCTCGAATTGGACGACTTCGTTTGGGGTGACAGAGGGGCGGACTCCGAAGGTGCGCTGGACGCATCGAACCTGGAGCCGATTTCCGGGCCGGGCAACCTGGCTTATGTCATCTACACGTCGGGAACGACCGGCAGACCGAAAGGAACGCTGATCGAGCATAAGAACGTCGTGCGCCTCCTGTTCAACGACAAGAACCTGTTCGACTTCGGGCCGTCCGACACGTGGACGCTGTTCCACTCGTTCTGCTTCGATTTCTCCGTCTGGGAAATGTACGGAGCGCTGCTGTACGGAGGCAAGCTGGTCATCGTACCGCCGCTCACGACGAAAAATCCGGCCGATTTCCTGGCGCTGCTGGGCCGCGAACAGGTCACGATTTTGAACCAGACACCAACGTACTTCTACCAGCTGCTGCGTAAGGTCTTGGCGGACCATCCGTACGATCTGCGGATTCGCAACGTCATCTTCGGGGGCGAAGCGCTGAGTCCGCTGCTGCTCAAGGGCTTCAAGACGAAGTACCCGGAGACGAAGCTGATCAATATGTACGGCATTACCGAGACGACGGTTCACGTTACGTATAAGGAAATCACGTGGGTCGAAATGGAGGCGGCAAAGAGCAATATCGGCAAGCCGATCCCGACGCTGAGCGTGTACGTCCTTGATGAAAACCGCCGCCCTGTGCCGATCGGCGTAGCGGGCGAAATGTACGTGGCCGGGGAAGGCCTTGCGAGAGGATACCTGAACCGCCCGGATCTAACAGCGGAGAAGTTCGTCGATTCCCCGTTTGCGGAGGGGGAGAAACTGTACCGCTCGGGCGACTTGGCGACTTGGCTGCCGGACGGCAACATCGAATACCTGGGCCGGATCGACCACCAGGTGAAAATCCGCGGGTACCGGATCGAGCTGGACGAAATCGAGACGCAGCTGCTGAAAATCGCCGCCGTGCAAGAAGCCAAGGTGCTCGACCGCGACGACGCGAACGGCCAAAAGCAGCTTGTCGCTTACTACGTCGCGGAAACGAGGCTGGGGGCGCATGAACTCAAGGAGGAGCTCGCCAAGCAGCTTCCGGGGTATATGATTCCTTCGCACCTCGTGCAGCTTTCGCAGATGCCGCTGACCCCGAACGGGAAAATCGACCGCAAAGCGCTGCCCGCGCCGGAGGAAGCCGCGGCTGGAGGAGCGGAATATGTCGCGCCGAGAACGCTGCTCGAAATGAAGATCGCCCGCGTCTGGCAGGATACGCTTGGCGTTCCGCAGGTCGGCGTAAAGGATAACTTTTTTGAGTTGGGTGGCAATTCGTTAAGTCTGATGAGGCTCGTTCAAGCCGTTTACGATGAAACGGGCATCGAGATACCGCTGAACCGCCAATTCCACAATGTAACAGTTGAAGCCATGGCTTTCGGCGAGTCGGATCTCGGCCTGGATAAAGGGGGAGACTCCTTCATTAAGCTGAATAAAGCAGGAGATCTGAACGTGTTCTGCTTCCCTCCGGGCAGCGGCTTCGGCATCGGTTACCGAGAGCTCGCAAGCAGGCTCGACGGCCGGTTCGTGCTCTACGGCATTGATTTTATCGACGATGCCGTCGATTACGAGGCCATGCTGAACCGTTATGTGGACGAGATCGTCCGCATCCAGCCGGAAGGACCTTACGTACTGCTCGGCTACTGCTTCGGAGGCAACCTGACGTTCGAGGTAGCCAAAACGATGGAGAAAAGAGGGTATTCCGTAACGGACGTGCTCATGGTGGACTCGTGGATTAAGGACACGCTGACACCTTCCGAAACGTCGGAGAAAGAGCTTGAAGAAACGCTTGCCGATTTCGACGAAGAAGAGAAGGAATTAATGAGCAACCCGCTCGTGCGGGAGCGGGTTCATCGGAAGGTCAAAGCGACCTTGGCGTACGAAGCGCAGCTTATTAATTCCGGCACGATCCCGGCCAGGATTTACGAACTGATTGCGAAGGACAGCCAAGCGTTCCGCCTAGAGCACCAATTGCCTTCCTGGCGGGGGGCAACGACGCAAGCTTACGCCGATTACCGGCTGGAGGGCGCGCACGAGGAATTGCTGGAACTCGCACGCGTGGAAGAAACGGCCGTCGTCATCCGGGACATCTTAGAGCAAGTCAAGCGGCAGATCGAGGCGGAGGCCGGGGTACTGCATGGAAGCTGACCGCCAGCCGTCTGTTCTAGAACAAGGCACAGCGGCGCCTTCCAAGCGCCAAACCGCTTACGCCGCCTGGAAAGCGTTCCGCTGGCTGATGTCCTATGTAAGCCGTCACAAACGCTGGATGATCGTCGGTGTCTTGTCCGCGATTGCCGCCGCCGTTATTGAGATATGGACGGGAAGTTTGATCGAGCAGCTGACCACCCAGGCCGAGAAGGGGGCGGGGCCAATCGTTCTGCAAATCGTGTACACGGTCTTTGTGGTCATCTTGATCGGTGTGCCGGCGAAGTTTTTCATGAGCTTCGGCGTGGAGCGAAGCAGCGCCTCTGCGGTGCAGGATATCCGCAACCATGTCATGCGTCATATCGGCAAACTCCCGATCTCCTATTTGGAAAAGCAGCACTCCGGCGACGTATTGTCGCGGATCAACAACGACCTGCAGCTCATCCAGCAGTTTATGATTCGGGACCTCGCCCAGTGGTTTTATCATCCGCTGTTGTTCATCGGCTGTTTCGCTTATTTGATCTACCTCCAATGGGAGATGATGCTGTACAGCCTGCTGTTATTTCCCGTAGCGCTGCTGGTTTCCCAATGGATCGGCAAGCAGTTGGAGCGGTTGACGGAGGAAGCCCAGGCGAACATGGGCCGAATGAACGTCAACCTCCAGGATACGCTTGGGGGTATGCCTATTGTAAAAAGCTACCTGCTATCCGGCATGTTATCTCGCTCCTACCAAGTGCTGCTGCAATTGACGGCTCAAAAAAAGCTGGCCGTGAAAAAGCGGGAAGCCTGGGTCAACCCGCTGCTTTCCACGCTGATGATCAGCCCGATCATTTTCGCCGTCAGTTACGGAAGCTATTTGATCTACAAAGGGCAACTAGGCGCGGGAGAGCTGATCGCCTTCCTGTACTTGCTGAATCTGTGTCTGGAGCCGCTGGAGCATATTCCCGAGCTCATCACGCGGACGTTCGAAATGGCCGGTGCCCTGAGAAGGGTCTCCGAAATCGTCGAGCAGCCGACCGAAACGGAAAATGGCCGTTCGCTTCCGAAAGCGAGCGCCGCCCCCATCGAGTTTCAGAACGTAACCTTCGGGTATGAGGAGAGATCCCCGATCCTGCGGAATGTTAGCTTCTCGGTGCCGGAAGGGAAGACGATCGCGCTTGTCGGAGCGAGCGGCGGAGGGAAGAGCACGGTGTTTAAGCTTGTATGCGGCTTTTATCCGCTTCCGGAGGACCAGGGCGAGATCCGCGTGTTCGGCAGCCTGATCCACGGCGCCGATCCGGAGCAGCTTCGGTCGCATTTTTCCGTGGTAACCCAGGATTCATATTTGTTTAGCGGCACGATTGCTGAAAATATCGGCTACGGGCGGGAAGTAGCGTCGATGGACGAGATTATCGAAGCCGCCAAAGCCGCTCAGGCGCATTCCTTCATTATGCAACTTCCCGACGGCTACCAGACGTATGTCGGAGAGCGCGGAGGCTTTTTGTCCGGCGGGCAGCGCCAGCGCATTGCAATGGCCCGGGCTTTTCTGAAGGATGCTCCTGTTCTGCTGCTGGACGAGCCAACGTCAGCTCTTGATCCGGAGTCGGAAAGCGCGGTTCAGGAAGCGCTGGGCGTATTGATGAAGCAGAGGACGACGATGGTTATTGCCCACCGGCTTTCTACAGTACAAAACGCCGACGAAATTTGGGTCATGGAACAGGGGAGTATTGTTGAAAAGGGCACTCATGAACAATTGCTGAAGATGAAGGGACTGTACGCCCAGTCGTACTATCAGGAATTTACCGAGTCTGCCGAACGCAGGGAGGTGGCGTACACATGAAAAAGGGCGGATGGCTCTCGCAAGTGAAAGAACTCGGCTACTTGCTGATGTTTATGAACCGCAAGCGCAAAACCCAGTACGCCATTGGCCTGGCCGTGACGGCGCTCACCCAGACATTGTTCCTGATCGCCTTCAGCTTGGTCGTACATAACTTGGTTGATTTCGCCGTGTCCCGAGATACGTCCCTGATGGTGGAAGCCTTTATTATTTTGGGCGCGGCCTTGTTCCTGGAAAATGTGATTTCTCCCTGGTTCATTTACTTATACCAGCGCAGTGTCGAGCTGACTGTGCTGAATATCCGCGAACGTCTTTATGACAAGCTGTGCCGGGTGCGGCCGAGATTCCTGGAGCAGAAGCACCATGGGGACTTGCTGTCGCGGGTGAACAACGACGTAACGACCGTTGAGTTTACATTCTCGCAGGTTTACTTCGTTTTGCTGCTTCAAGTTGTCTTTTGCATCGGCTCCATTGTCTCCATGGTGTTGATCGATTGGCGTTTTGCCGGCGTATCCTTTGTCATTCTGCTGCTGTCCTCCGTGGTCAGCCTGAAATTTGCGCGGGATATTCGCGCCTTGTCCGAACAAGGCTTGCAAACGCTCGGTAAAATGACCGAAAAATTCAAAGATTTTATGGGCGGCATTCAAATTGTGAAGCTGTTTCGCATCCGCACGATTTACGGCCAGTACGAGGCGTTGAACGAACAAATGACGCAGACGCTTCGGCAAACCGCGCAGAAGAACGGCATGCAGGCTGCGGTGAATCATTTTATCAGCTACGTCACGTTCTGCGGCATCATCGTCATCGGCAGTCTTCTTTATGCCTACGGACTGATGGGAATGGGAAGCGTCGCCGCCCTGGCGGTTCTGCAAGTGAATCTGACGCACGCCTTGTTGAACTTGGGGATGGTTCTGTCGATGACCCAAAATTCGCTCGCGGGCGCTCACCGGATTCAAGAGGTACTAAGAGAGGAAGAGGAACCGGAGCGTTGGGGATCTCCTCACAGCGAGCTCGTGTCGGAGGCTGCGGTGGAGTTTCGCGATGTGGAATTTTCCTATCAGGCGGATAAAAAGGTGCTTGTCGACATCTCCATGCAGGTGTTTCCCGGCCAGGTCGCCGCTATCGTGGGGGCCAGCGGCAGCGGCAAAAGTACGCTGATCAAGCTGCTGCTCGGCTTTTATCCTGTGGACAGTGGAGAAATCCTGCTCCAAGGCAAACCGTTCGGCCATTACACGCTGGACGAAATCCGCAGGCAGATTGCATACGTTCCGCAGGAGCCGTTCTTGTTTACCGGCACGATTGAGGAAAACATCCGCTACGGCAACCCGGATGCAACGGATGAAGAAGTGATCGAAGCGGCCAAAGCGGCGTACGCTCACCATTTCATTCAGGAACTTCCTGAACAGTATAAAACGCCGGTGGGAGAGAGAGGAGCGTCGTTGTCGGGCGGACAAAGGCAGCGAATTGCGATCGCCCGGGCGATTCTCAAAAACGCCCCGATTCTGCTGCTGGACGAAGCGACTTCCGCGCTGGATAACGAATCCCAGCATTGGGTACAGCAGGCCCTGAACGTATTGATGAAGGGGCGCACCACCATTCTGATCGCCCACCGTCTCAGCACCGTGGAACATGCGGATTTGATTACCGTCATGAACCAAGGGACGGTCGTCGAGCGCGGCCGCCATCAGGACCTGCTGGCGCTCGGGGGTTATTACGCCCGGCTGTACGGCTAGATCCACTTTATGGCGGGCAGCTTCCTGCTTGCGAATGCGACAGAGTCTTTTAGTAATCCAAGGTATGACTTTATAACCGGTAGTTACCAGAAAACGCAGACACGAAAAAGGAGGAAGAGTCCGTAGGAGCCGTTCCGGGAATGGCCTGCGCGGTTCTTCTAAGAGTGACTAAGTGACATCTAGGTACAAAGCCTATCTATAAAGAATCTCTAAACCGGGAGTGTGTCGATGTGAGAGAGAATACCAACGAGCAATATGGATTAACGCAAGCCCAGCGTCGAATATGGTTCATGGAAATTATGAATCCGGGAACGTCCATCACGATGCTTTCCGCGACCTACCAGATTACGGGCGAGATCAACACACAGCTTCTGGAGCAAGCGGCGGCAGAGATTGTCAAAACCTATGACGTTTTCCGAATCCGCATTAGCGGGGATTTGCAAAATCCAACGCAGTGGTTCGAAGAGCCGGAGAATGTCCAAGCTAGGATAAGCCGCCTCGAAATAGGCACAACCGAACAATTCTATGCTTGGGTGAAAGAAGTAAGCGAAAAACCGGTCAGCGTGTTCGACGAACACCTCTACCAATTTACGATTATCCATTTTGCGAACGGCCAAGTATGGCTCAATTTGACGGTAAATCATATTATCGCCGACGGCTTGTCCGTCAATGCTTTGCTGCATGCGGTGATGGAAAAATACCTGGAACTGCGCAAAGGCATCTCCAGCAGTTACCAGGCCCCTTCCTATCTGGATTATATTTCCGCGGAGCGTGAATATGAGCAATCGCAGCGTTATCAAAAAGGCAAGGAATACTGGCTGACGAAGTACAACACTTTGCCTGAAACGACCGGCATTAAATCGTATCCGCCATTCTCGATCGGCAGCGAATCCAATAAACTGGCCATCACTTTGGACGGTTCCCGGTATGAACGCATTCTGGCCTTCAGCGAACAATATCAGGTCAGCTTATATACGTTATTTCTGTCCGCCATGTACGCCTTATTGTACAAGCTGACCGACAGCACCGATGTTCCGGTCGGCACGGTTTTCGCCAATCGCACCAGCAAGAAGGAAAAAGAAACGATCGGCATGTTCGTCAGCACCGTGGCTACGCGGATTCGTCTGAATCCAGACAGGCACGTGCTTTCCTTGATCCAAACGGTTTCCAAGGAAAATACGGCGGATCTGCGGTATCAGAAATACCCTTATAACCAATTGATCCAGGATTTACGCGAACAACACGGCCGCAACGATCTTTCGGGGCTGTTCCGCACGTCTCTGGAATATCTGCCTTTGAAAATCGTGGAGTACGAAGAAATCAAGGTACGCCTGGAGGCTCACTTCGCTAGGCACGAGATGGACGATTTGCTGCTGCGCTTCGACCATATGCTGAATGAAGGCCATGTAATTCTCCATGCTTCCTATCGTACCGGCCTGTTCGAGACGGCCGAGATTGATCGGATTCTGGAACAGTATGTAACCGTTCTGGACCAGTTTCTTCAGACTCCCGAACTGCCGGTACGCGAGATTTCTCTGCTGAGTGATGAGGAGAGACACCGCATTCTCAACGTTTTTAACCCGCCGGTGGCAGGGCTGAGCGAGGGAGAAGCGTTTCATCGGTATGTTGAAAAGTTTGCCCGGGAAATTCCAGATCATCCGGCAGTCGTCTACATGGACAAACAGCTGACCTACGGCGAATTGAACGAACGCGCCGAGCGGCTGGCTTCTCTCCTTCGCGAACAGGGCGTGGGAAGGGAGACGATTACGGGGATCTGGGCGGAGCGTTCGGTGGAACTGCTGGTCGGGGTGCTCGCCGTTTGGAAAGCCGGCGGAGCCTATGTACCGCTGGACCCCGATTATCCGGCGGAGCGGATTGAGTACATGCTCAGCGATAGCGATGCATCGGTGCTGCTTACGCAGCGTCATCTGTTGGAGCGGGCCGGAGGTTGGTTGGCCGATGACCGGCTGAAGCTTCAAGCTGTCTATGCCATGGACGATGAACAGATTTATAACGGGGATGCCTTAGCCGTGGAATTTGAATCTGCCGGCAGCGCCCCGCAAGACTTGGCTTATGTGATTTACACCTCGGGTACGACGGGACGCCCGAAAGGCGTCATGATCGAGCACGGTAGTCTCGTGAATACGGCGGATGCGTACCGTCGCGAGTACCGGTTGGATCAGTTTCCGGTGCGGCTGCTGCAGCTGGCCAGCTTCTCGTTTGACGTGTTCGTCGGAGACATCGCGCGGACGCTGTATAACGGAGGCACGATGGTGATTGTGCCGAAGGATGACCGGATTGATCCGAACCTCTTGTACGGCTGGATTCGGGACCAAAACATTACGGTATTCGAATCGACGCCTGCGCTCATCCTGCCGTTCATGCAGCATATTTATGAAGAAGGGCTGGACGTTAGCTCCATGCAGTTGCTGATTACCAGCTCGGATGCTTGCAGTGTCACCGATTACCGATTGCTGCAGGAAAGATTCGGCGGACAATTCCGCATCATCAACAGCTATGGCGTTACCGAAGCGGCCATTGACAGCAGCTTTTACGGTGAGCCGCTGGATAGGCTGCCGCCGTCGGGTCATGTGCCGATCGGCAAAGCTTGGCTGAACGCCCGGTTTTACATTGTCGATGCCGCGTTAAAGCCGGTTCCTGTAGGGGTTCCAGGCGAGCTTGTCATCGGCGGCGCCGGGGTGGCGCGCGGGTACTGGAACCGTCCGGACCTAACCGCCGAGAAGTTTGCGGACAGCCCGTTTGTGCCGGGCGAACGTCTGTACCGGACAGGCGATTTGGCCCGCTGGCTGGAAGACGGGAACGTGGACTTCATCGGCCGGATCGACTATCAGGTGAAAATTCGCGGGTTCCGGATCGAACTCGGCGAAATTGAAACGGCCCTGCTGCGTTTCCCGGGCGTCAAGCAGGCTGTGGTGACCGACCGTACGGATGAGCAGGGGCAAAAGTATTTGTGCGGCTACGTGGCGGCGGATGCCTCCTTGCAGCTGAGCGATCTGCTGTCCCAATTGAAGCAAGAGCTGCCGGCCCATATGGTCCCGGCCCGGCTGGTGTCTCTTGATAAGCTTCCGCTCACGCCGAACGGCAAAATTGACCGTAAAGCGCTGCCTGAACCGACCGGAGAGGTAGAAGCAGGCCGTGAGTATGTGGCTCCTCGCACAACGCTGGAAACAAGACTTGCTCTCATTTGGCAGCAGGTGCTGGGTATTGCGCGAGTTGGAGTCCAAGACGATTTCTTTGACTTGGGTGGTCATTCCTTGCGGGCCTCCACGCTTGTTTCCAAGATTCGCAAAGAGCTGCAAGTCGAGGTTCCGCTGCGGGAAGTTTTCCGCTACACCACGATCGAACAGCTGGCCCAAAGAATCGGCGGTTTAAGGCAGCAGGAGACGTATGAGATTACAAAGGCGGCTGAGGCCGAGTACTATCCGGTTTCATCCGAGCAAAAGCGTCTGTATGTCCTGCGCCAGCTTGACGGGGCCGAGCGCAGCTACAATATGTCGGCGGCGCTTCTTCTCGAAGGCAAGCTGGACCGCACGCGCGTCGAGCACGCGTTCCGGGCGCTGATTCAGCGCCATGAGACGCTGCGTACCGGGATCGAGCAGGTTCAAGGCGAGCTTGTCCAGCGCATCTATGACGAGGTGGAGTTTGCTGTAGATTATTTCCAGGCGAGCGAGCGGGAAGTAGACCAAGTGGTGGAAGCTTACTATCACCCGTTTGATCTGACCAAGCCGCCACTTCTCCGCATCGGCCTGATCGAAGTCGCCGAGGATCGCCACATTCTGCTGTTCGATATGCACCATATCGTCTCGGACGGCATTTCGACAGCGCTGCTCTTCGACGAGTTCAGCCGCCTATATCGGGGCGAGGAGCTGGCCCCGCTGCGCATTCAATACAAAGATTATGCCGTTTGGCAGCATTCCGAAGCTTACGGGCAGATGCTCCAGCCGCAGAAGGAGTATTGGCTGGAACAGCTGTCGGGCGAGCTGCCGGTCTTGGAGCTGCCGACGGACTTCCCGCGGCCTGCGGTGCAAAGCTTTGACGGCCGAACCTTGAAGTTTTATATCGGGAAAGATCGGATGGAGAAGCTGAAAGAGCTGGCGGCACGGACAGGGACGACCCTGTACATGGTGCTGCTGTCGGCTTACACCATCCTTATGCATAAATATTCGGGTCAGGAAGATCTGATCGTAGGAACGCCGATTGCCGGAAGAACGCAGGAAGAAGTGCAGCCGATCGTAGGGATGTTTATCAACACGCTGGCTATTCGCAGCCGTCCGGAGCGTTCCAAGCCGTACCTTTCGTACCTGGAAGAAATCAAGGACATCACGCTCGGGGCTTTCGAACACCAAAATTATTTGTTCGAAGACTTGGTAGAAAGTCTTCACATTCCGCGCGCGACCGGCCGGAATCCGCTCTTTGACACGTTCTTCTCCCTACAAAATACGGAGAACGAGCAAATTGTTATCGAGGGGCTGGAGCAATCGTTTTATCCACTGGAAAACCAAACATCCAAGTTCGAGCTGCTCCTGGATATTTCGGAGCTGGACGGTCAGCTCGAATGCCGGTTGGAGTACGCTACGGCTTTGTATAAACAAGAGACCGCGGAGCGGTTCGCCAGACATTATGACAAGCTGCTCGAAACCATCGCAGCAGCGCCGGACGGGGATATTGCCTCGCTGGAAATGCTCACGGAGGAGGAAATCCGCGAGCTGGTGCGCGATTTCAACGATTCGGAGGCGGACTACCCGCGGCAGCAGACGATTCACGGCTTGTTCGAAGAGCAGGCGGAGCTTTACCCGGACAACGTGGCCGCCGTCATGTACGAGCGGAAGCTGACCTACCGCGAGCTGAACGAGCGATCCAACCGCCTTGCGCGGAAGCTGCGGGAGACGGGAGTAGAAGCGGACCAGCTGGTAGCGATTCTGGCCGAACGCTCGCTCGATATGGTTGTCGGCATTCTGGCGATTCTCAAAGCGGGCGGAGCATACGTGCCTGTCGATCCCGACTACCCGGAGGAGCGCATCCGCTTCATGATCGAGGATTCGGGCGCGCCGTTATTGCTGATTCAAAAGCATCTGCACGAGAAGACTGACTTCGCAGGAACGCGCCTCGAATTGGACGACTTCGTTTGGGGCGACAGAGGGGCGGACTCCGCCGATGCGCTGGACGCTTCGAACCTGGAGCCGATTTCCGGGCCGGGCAACCTGGCTTATGTCATCTACACGTCGGGAACGACCGGCAGACCGAAAGGAACGCTGATCGAGCATAAGAACGTCGTGCGCCTCCTGTTCAACGACAAGAACCTGTTCGACTTCGGGCCGTCCGACACGTGGACGCTGTTTCACTCGTTCTGCTTCGATTTCTCTGTCTGGGAAATGTACGGAGCGCTGCTGTACGGAGGCAAGCTGGTCATCGTACCGCCGCTCACAGCGAAAAGTCCAGCCGATTTCCTGGTGCTGCTGGGCCGCGAACAGGTCACGATTTTGAACCAGACGCCAACGTACTTCTACCAGCTGCTGCGTGAGGTCTTGGCGGACCATCCGTACGATCTGCGGATTCGCAACGTCATCTTCGGGGGCGAAGCGCTGAGTCCGCTGCTGCTCAAGGGCTTCAAGACGAAGTACCCGAAGACGAAGCTGATCAATATGTACGGCATTACCGAGACGACGGTTCACGTTACGTATAAGGAAATAACGTGGGTCGAAATGGAGGCGGCGAAGAGCAATATCGGCAAGCCGATCCCGACGCTGAACGTGTACGTCCTGGATGAAAACCGCCGCCCTGTGCCGATCGGCGTAGCGGGCGAAATGTACGTGGCCGGGGAAGGCCTTGCGAGAGGATACCTGAACCGTCCGGATCTGACGGTGGAGAAGTTCGTCGATTCCCCGTTTGCGGAGGGGGAGAAACTGTACCGTTCGGGCGACTTGGCGGCTTGGCTGCCGGACGGCAACATCGAATACCTGGGCCGTATCGACCACCAGGTCAAAATCCGCGGATACCGGATCGAGCTGGACGAAATCGAGACGCAGCTTCTGAACGTCGAGGGCGTGGAAGAAGCGGTGGTGCTCGCCCGTCAGGACAGCGGGGGCGAGAAGGCTCTTGTCGCCTACTTTGTGGCGGACCGGACGCTGACGGTCAGCGAAATGAGAACCTCGCTGGCCCAGGGAATGCCGGGGTACATGATCCCGTCGTACTTCGTGCAGCTGGAGCGCATGCCGCTGACGACCAACGGCAAAGTAGACCGCAAAGCGCTGCCGGAGCCGCAAGGCGGCTTGCAGACGGGCGTCGAATATGTAGCACCGCGTAACCGGACGGAGTCCCAGCTTGTGAAGATCTGGGAGGAAGTGCTGGGCTACTCCGGCATTGGAGTCCTGGACAATTTCTTCGAGCTCGGAGGCCACTCCTTGCGGGCGACGAACCTTGTCAGCAAGATTCAGAAGGAAATGAACATCGAACTTCCGCTGCGCGATGTGTTCCGCTATACGACGGTAGAGTCGATGGCCGGGGCTATTGCCAGCTTGGAAGAAACGCGGCACAGCTCAATTCCGAAAGCGGAAGAGAAAGCGTACTATCCGGTTTCCTCCGCGCAAAAAAGGCTGTACGTCCTGCACCAGCTGGATGGCTCGGAGCTGAATTACAACCTCCCAAGTGCCTTGCAGTTGGAAGGGGCTTTGAACGAGGCCAAAGTGGAAAAGGCGCTGACTACTTTGGTGGCTCGGCACGATATGCTGCGCACCGGTTTTGAAATCGTGAATGGGGAGCCGGTTCAGCGTATTCATCCGCTCGTAGCTTTCAAGGTCGAGAAGCTTCAAGCAAGCGAAGATCAGGTTGCGTCCATTCTTGAAGGCTTCATTCAGCCTTTTGACTTGACCCAGCCGCCTTTGCTGCGCGCCCTGCTGATCGAACTGGAGAAAGAGAAATTCCTGCTCGCGCTGGATATTCATCATATTGGTTCCGACGGCCTTTCCATGGACGTGCTGCTGCGCGAATTCGTGCGGCTTTACAATGGGGAAGAATTGCCGGAGATGCGGATTCAATACAAGGATTACGCCGTTTGGCAGCAATCCGAGGAGCAGCGCCAGCGCATCAAACGGCAGGAGGAATACTGGCGCGGGGTATTCAGCTCTGAGCTTCCGGTTCTTGAGCTGCCTCTCGACTTCTCCCGCCCGGCCGTCCAGCAGTTTGACGGTCAAACGCTCACGTTTACGCTGGATGCGGAGAAAAGCGAAGCTCTCAAACGGCTTGCCGGCGATTCGGGGGCGACGCTGTACATGCTTCTGCTGGCTGCGTACTCCGTATTGCTTCATAAATACGCGGGACAGGAAGATATAGTGGTCGGCACTCCGATTGCCGCCCGTTCTCACGCCGACCTGCAGCCGATTATCGGCATGTTCGTCAATACGCTGGCCCTTCGCTTGGGTCCGGCGGCGGAGCGGACGTTCCTGGATTACTTGCAGGAAGTGAAGGAAACGACGCTTGGAGCCTACGAGCACCAGGACTATCCGTTCGAGGAGCTGGTGGAAGCTCTTCAGGTGAGCCGGGATTTAAGCCGGAATCCTCTGTTTGACACCATGTTTTCTTTGCAAAAGCACGAAAGCTTGGATTTAACCCTGGAAGGCTTGCAATGGTCGCTGTTCGACATCGAGGAAAAGACGGCAAAGTTTGATCTTAGCTTTGATATCGTGGAAGCCGATAACGAGCTGGTTTGCAAGATCGAGTACGCTACCTCGTTGTTTAGACAGGAAACGATGGTACGGCTGGCGGGTCATTACGAGCAGCTTTTGGCGTCGATCCTGGCTCAGCCGGGTGCGCGGATTTCGGATTTGGATATCTTGACGGACAGCGAAAAGCATGATTTGCTGGTCGGGTTTGACGTGTCGTCTTCGGCTCTTGCGACGCAACCCGCCGCAGAGGGTACAGGTTTGGAAGCGGATGAGTCGTGGAGAGAAAGAACGTTCCACGAGCTGTTCGAGGAGCAGGCGGAGCGCACTCCGGGAGCGCTGGCGGTTGTCTACGAAGACAGCAAGCTGACGTATGCGGAGCTGAACGCCAAAGCGAATCGTCTGGCGTATGCACTGCGGGCGCGCGGGGTAAAGCCGGAGCAGGTGGTCGGCATTCTGGCCGGCCGTTCGGCGGAGCTGTTGATCGGGGTGCTCGCCGTATGGAAAGCGGGCGGCGCTTATGTGCCGCTTGACCCGGACTATCCGGCGGAGCGGATCGAGTATATGCTGGCGGACAGCGGGGCGTCGGTGCTGCTCACGCAGACCCGCCTGCTGGAGCAGGTGGAAGCTTGGCGCAGCGACGGAGCTCTAGTGCTGCAAACGGTGCTTGCGCTTGACGACGCCGCGACGTACAGCCTCGGAGCGGCGGAAGCGGCTGTGGGCGTACAAGCTTTGGGCGAAGCAGGCGCAGAGGCGGAGGCTTTGGCGCACGCGGAAACGGCTGCTGTCGAAACGTCCGCCACGGCAGAAGCCGAGAAGAACGTACTAGCGGCGGATCTCGCATCGAATCCGGCGAATGTGAACAAGCCGCGCGATTTGGCTTACGTCATCTACACCTCCGGTACGACGGGCAAGCCGAAGGGCGTGATGATCGAGCACCGCAGCCTGGTGAACACGGCGGCGGGCTACCGGCGGGAATACCGCCTGGATCAGTTCCCGATCCGGCTGCTGCAGCTCGCCAGCTTCTCGTTCGACGTGTTCGTCGGCGACATTGCGCGGACGCTGTACAACGGCGGCACCATGGTCATCGTGCCGAAGGACGACCGGATTGATCCAACCCGCCTCTACGGCTGGATTCGCGACTACGCCGTGACGGTGTTCGAATCGACTCCGGCGCTGATCGTGCCGTTCATGGAGCATGTGCATGCCGAGGGTCTAGACCTCAGCTCGATGCAGCTGCTGATCACAAGCTCGGATGCGTGCAGCGTAGCGGATTACCGCACCTTGCAGGAGCGTTTCGGCTCGCAGTTCCGTATTATTAACAGCTACGGCGTAACGGAAGCGGCGATTGACTCCAGCTTCTATGACGAGCCGCTGGAGAAGCTGCCGAAGACGGGCAGCGTGCCGATCGGGAAAGCGTGGCTGAACGCCAAGTTCTACATCGTGGATGCGAATCTGAAGCCGGTGCCGATCGGAGTGTTGGGCGAGCTGGTTATCGGCGGAGCGGGTGTGGCCCGCGGTTACTTGAACCGCCCGGATTTGACGGCGGAGAAATTCGTAGACAGCCCGTTCGCCGCTGGGGAGCGGCTGTACCGGACGGGCGACCTGGCGCGCTGGATGCCGGACGGCAACGTGGACTTCATCGGCCGGATCGACAACCAGGTGAAAATTCGCGGCTATCGGATCGAGCTTGGTGAAATTGAAGCGGCCATGAAAAATTTTGCCAGCGTGCGTCAAGCGCTTGTCATCGACCGGACGGACGAGCGGGGGCAGAAATATTTGTGCGGGTATGTCGTAGCGGATTCCAGCTTCGATCTGGAAGGGCTTGTGGCCCATCTGGACGCCGCGCTGCCTTCCCATATGGTGCCTTCGCGCATCATGCGCCTGGATCAAATGCCGCTTACGCCGAACGGGAAGATCGACCGTAAAGCGCTGCCTGTACCGGAAGGAAGCATTCGTGCCGAGGCTGCATACACGGCGCCTCGTACTCCTGCCGAGCAAGCACTTGCGTCGGTCTGGCAGTCGGTGCTGGGCGTGGATCAGGTCGGCACGATGGACAATTTCTTTGCGCTCGGCGGCGATTCGATCAAGGCCTTGCAGGTATCGTCCCGTCTTTTGCAAACGGGGTACAAGCTGGTCATGAAAGATTTGTTCCATTACCCGACGATTTCCGCCCTTAGTTTGCAGTTGCAAACGGCGGAGAGAACGGCAAGCCAGGCCGAAGTGACGGGAGAGGTCATCTTGACCCCGATTCAGCGCTGGTTCTTTGAACAAAATCCGGCCGACGTGCATCACAGCAACCAGGCGTTCATGCAGTTCTCCAAGCAAGGCTTTGACGAAGAAGCTTTACGCCAAGCGGTGCGTCAGCTTGTCGTGCATCACGATGCTCTCCGTACGGTTTACCGCCAAACCGAGAACGGCTATACCGCCTGGAACCGCGGCGCCGGGGAGAACGAAGCGCTGTTCGATCTGGAAGTTGTCGATTTCAAGGGAGTCGGCGACGTGAAAGAAGCGGTAGAGGCTAAGGCGAATGACATTCAAGCGAGCATCGATCTGGAAAACGGTCCGCTGGTGAAGCTCGGCTTGTTCCGCTGCGACGACGGCGACCACCTGCTCATCGCGATCCATCACTTGGTCGTAGACGGCGTATCCTGGCGGATTCTGCTTGAGGATTTTGCTGCCGGCTATGAGCAGGCGCTGCAAGGGCAGCCGATCCGTCTGCCGCTCAAAACGGATTCATTCCAAACGTGGGCGAAACAGCTCGCTGATTATGCGAACGGTCCGGCGATGGAAAGCGAGAGAGAGTATTGGCAGCATATCGAGCAATTGACCTATGAGCCGCTTCCGAAAGATTTTGAACAAGGCAGATCCAAGCTGAAGGACAGCGGGCTCGTGACCGTTCGCTGGACGGCGGAGGAAACCGAACAGCTGCTGAAGCAGGCACACCGTGCTTACCATACGGAAATGAACGATTTGCTGCTTGCCGCGCTTGGCCTCGCGGTACAAGCTTGGAGCGGCCGGGAACGCGTGCTGGTGAATCTCGAAGGCCACGGCCGGGAAGATATTTTGCCGGATGTGGACATTACGCGCACGGTAGGCTGGTTTACAAGCCAATTCCCTGTCGTTCTGGAGCCGGGTCACGCCCAGACGCTCGGTCATCAGGTGAAACAGGTTAAAGAAAGCTTGCGCCGCATTCCGAACAAAGGAATCGGCTACGGCATCCTGCGTTATTTGTCGGCGCCGCGTGACGGCGAGCGCTTCGCTTTGGAGCCGGAGATCAGCTTTAACTATTTGGGTCAGTTCGACCAGGATTACGAAAGCAGCGGCTCGAGGCCGTCTCCGTTAAGCCCGGGCTCCGATTCAAGCCCGAATGCAGTGATGGATTATGTCCTCGATATCAACGGTATGGTGTCGGAAGGAGTGCAGGAACTCACGATCCGTTATGGGGAAACCCAGTATAAACGGGAAACGGTAGAGCGCCTCGGCACCCTGCTCCATTCGAGCTTGCGTGAAGTCATCAGCCATTGCGTATCGAAAGAGCGACCGGAGCTTACGCCTAGCGACGTACTGCTTCAAGATGTGACGTTGGAGGAATTGGAGCGGCTGGCCGAACATACGGCGGCGCTCGGCGAACTGGAGAATGTATACACCCTGACTCCGCTGCAAAAAGGGATGTTGTTCCACAGCCTGCTGGATGCCGATTCGGAAGCTTACTTCGAACAGGTGACCTTCGATCTGTACGGAAGCCTGAATGTCGAAGCCTTCACCCAAGGATTGGATACGCTGGTGCAGCGGAATGAGGCGCTGCGGACCAACTTTATTACCGGCTGGAGAGACGAGCCGATTCAAGTGGTATTCCGCGAGCGGAAGTGTGAAGTGTATTTCGAAGATATTCGCTCGGTAAGCGATGAAGACCCGGAGAAGACGATAGCCGATTTCGTCAGCGCGGATAAAGCGAACAAGTTCGATTTGGCCCGAGGCTCTCTTATGCGCGTGACAGTTTTGCGCACGGGCGACGAGTCCTACCATGTGATCTGGAGTCACCATCACATTTTGATGGACGGCTGGTGCATGTCCTTCATGATCAAGGAAGTGTTCGACACCTACTTCGCGTTCCAGGAGAAGCGGACGCTGGAGCTTCCTCCGGTTACCTCGTACTCCCGGTATATCGAATGGCTGGAAGCTCAAGATGCCGCGAAAGCTTCGTGTTACTGGTCCGAGTATTTGGCGGGTTACGATCAGCAGACCAAGCTGCCCCAGGAGAAAACGCAGCTGAAGCAGGGCGCTTTTGAAGCGGCTGAAATCGATGTGGAACTCAGCAAGGAACTGACCGGGCAAATCGAGCGGGTGGCGCGCCAGCAGCAGGTGACGCTCAATACGTTCATGCAGACCGTATGGGGACTGGTTCTGCAGGTATACAACAACAGCGAGGATGTCGTATTCGGCTCCGTCGTATCCGGGCGTCCGGCGGAAATTCCGGGCATCGAAAGCATGATCGGCCTGTTTATTAATACGATCCCGGTCCGTATTCAAGGCAAAGCCGAGGAGACGGTAGCCGATATCTTGAGAAAAACCCAGGATCAAGCGCTGGCATCGGGAGTTTACGAAACGTTCCCGCTGTTCGAAATTCAGTCGCTGAGCGAGCAAAAGCGCGACTTGATCAACCATATCATGGTCTTTGAAAATTATCCGATGGAAGAACAGATTGAGCAGGTCGTCGGCGGAGACAAAGAAGCGCTGAAAATCGCTAATATCCAGTCGCCGGAGCAAACGAACTACGACCTGGACATTACCGTCATTCCGGAAGAGCATATTTTGCTGCGGTTTACGTACAATGCGCTGACGTTCAGAGAGGAAGACATCAGGCTGATCCACGGTCATTTTGCCCGGGCACTGGAGAAGGTTGCGGCTAACCCGAACATCCGCGTGAATCAGTTGGAGCTTTTGACGGCAGAGGAAAAAGAACAAATTCTCGGCGCGTTCAACCCGGCGCAGCCGGAAGCGGCTCCTGCGGCCGCGTTCCACCGGCTGTTCGAGGAACAGGCGGAGCGCACGCCGGAAGCGGAGGCCGTCGTGTACGAGAACGACCGGCTGACGTATGCGGAGCTGAACGAGCGGGCGAACCGCTTGGCGGCCACGCTGCGCGCAAGCGGCATCGGCCGGGAGACGATCGTCGGCATTCTCGCCGAGCGTTCGGTGGACTTGCTGGTGGCCGTGCTGGCCGTCTGGAAAGCGGGCGGGGCGTATGTGCCGCTCG
>NZ_JBZXYR010000024.1:0-20246 GCF_058895805.1 Paenibacillus sp. NMA1017
CAAGTTTCATTAGTTGCACACTCTGTAAATAGGTCTCTATGTTAAGACCTTGTAATGATTCTTTTACCACCAATCTACATTCTTCATAATTTTCAAATTCATTTCTTATGTAAATTGATTTTAGATCAGTTGGGTATATCTAATGCTGAGGTTCCAACCGCCTTCTTTCAAAGCTCTTTCAAACCATTTCTCACGTATGGCTCTTGAGCAAGTATAAAAAACTTACTGAAAACAGATACCATGGGGTGTTACAAAAGCAATATCAAATATGCTAAGTGAATTTAGTGACATGAATTATTACACTCCTTTCTCTATTCATATTATAGTCATTGTTAATTTTTTATGCATAAATTCCAGGGATAATCGGTATACGGATAATTCGTGCCTTTTATGTACCAAAATTAAAATGAGTATTTCTAAGACATATTATTAAGGAACTCCGTGAAAGATTAGTACCGAACAATCTTCAGTTTTATAAAATCAATAATTTCATCTCTATCTTCTTTAGTAAGTTCTCGAAACAAAGAAATAAGTTCTAATTCCTGAGCTTCAATGGCTAAATTAAAAATAGTGTTCTTTGATACAGGCGTATCTTCAAAGATTAACCACTCTATATGGGAATTGAAGTTTTCTTTAATTGCTATAATTATATCAAGAGAGGGTCTGTATTTATCTTGCTCCAGCTCACTCAACGTTCCTTGAGAAATTCCAATTATATTTGCAAACTTTATCTGATTTAAGTTGTTTGTTTTTCTAATAGTTCGAATTCGTTGGCCTATTGTAGACATAATTGCCCTCCTAAGCTAAAAAGATCCCGATATATCATCGGGATCTTCAGGCTGTCGAGAAACCCCCTGTTTTTTAATCAGGTTTAAAATGGCCACTTTGATCAAATAAAAATGGGTCCTCAGATCGTTTTAAATCGATTTTTGTTTTAAAAGTTGAGTTTCCCCAAATAAAAAATAAAGTGCCGGAAAGTCCGTTGGACTTTCTCGACACTCTGAAGATCCCGATATATCATCGGGATCTTTCTTGATGTTTGTAAAATGACTGGTTCCACACTTTTTTATAACCAGACAATTTAGTTATTGGGTGAAAAAAAAGTTTGGAACCAATTTTGTTGATTTTATTGAGTTTGTCGCACCACGTGATAAAAGCGAAAAATAAAAAGTCTGGAACCACCACAAATTACCATAAAAAGAAAGTTGGAAACTCTTCATTTATTTGCTGGTTTCTCGTTCTTTCCCCACAGTTCAAATCCAGCCCAATAAACAGGATGACTATAATCACTTGAATTAATAAGCTCCCGCTGTCCAGAACTCAACATCAAATATAGTGGTATTCCTTTGTTTTGTTCCAGTAATAATAGATTAAGTAATTCTAAACAAGGCCGAACGTCCACATCCCATTTACACAGAACAATACTCTCAATTTTTTTACCCAAGACCAAACTCAGTACACCAGTGCTGGATTCCACATGGCTACCTACAGCACTTCCGCTTCTACATGTAAATAATATCAATTCATCTGTATAGTCACACAGGTCTGAGATATCATCTGCAGTTAAAGAAGCATTTGTGCCATGAATAGAAAAAGCTCCGCTATATTGATCAGAGTTTGGATCTGGTACGCCATGAGCAATTATAGCAAGCGTTTTGGGCTTAATCGCTTTACAAGTAGAAAATAAATCTGTATTTTTGCGTCCAAAACTCTCTAATACGACTAAATTATCTGATACATTTGATTGTGCAAATTTTTTAGCACGCGGAATGGCTGTATCACTTCCTGAAATAGGGTCTCCAATTGCAAGTAAAGTTGTATTAGTTTCAGATTTTTTATGTGTTTTCCTTAGCAGAAATCCTATATCAACAATATTATTGATATTATCTAGCTTTGAGATCATCCACTCGTTTTTAAATCTAATTAAGCTAGTTGAAAATGCCTTTAATGTAAAGTCCGGGGTTATATACACATTCTTAATATCATTCGCTTGTAAACGCCATAACAACGAGTCATAAATTTTATCAGACAAGTAATTACAAATTTTTTTTATTTTTTCTTTTGTTTCATCGTTAGGTTGAGCACTTAACTGTAGGAATAGTTGCTCATCAATGTCTCTAATCTTAGAAACATTCCCTATCGTGTAGGTAACAATTTCAGTTTGTTTATCGACTATTAGTGTAACAACACCGAAACTAGTAATTACATATTGGAAGAACACTTCGTCTATTACCATATCTTTTCTAACTTCATCAATATCCTTCATCGTAAAGAGGGGCAAGGGCCGGAAACTCGGATGAACTTTTGTTAATTCTTCTTTTAGAGTATTAAAGTATTCAATTTTTTTTATACTTTCCTCCAGGCCATAATCTTGAATTCGACTAACCTCGTCAAATAAAGCATCGTATTCTAATTTAAGATCCTCAATTTCTTTGTTAGAATCATTCGAATAATCAAGATGTTCAATTATTGTTCTAGGCGACAAAATTGCAAACATTTTTATCAACTCTGATTTTGCCTTGTTCTTTTCCTCTTGGCTAAAACCCTCAGTAGTATAAATGATACCCTGCATATCACAATAAAGCTTATACACATCGTTCGCCTCTACAGTAATTGCAGCACGTTCAGTTTTATGATGAACATTTTGCCGCTTACTCTCTACATCTTGTATAGCAATAGATAGCAAAGATACCGCTAACCGTATAGAACCTAAACCAGATTTACTCATATTAAAGAAAAGTATTTGAGACCAACTTAGTAAAGCTCGAAATCTTATGTCTTTACGTTTTTCCAGTCCAGTAATCGCTTCATTATAATGCTTGTTTATTAAATCAACTGCTTCGTCTTTTCTATTTAGTTTTACGAGTGCAGCAATCAAATTTGTAAAATGACCTGCCCATTCTGACGATAAATCATACTTATCCACCAATGGTTTTAATAAATTATAAACACTATTCCAGTCTCCTTGCAGCATTGCAGATTCAATAGCAAATAACGTGTCCTTTTCAGTTACTCCGCCAAATTTACTAATAAAATCAGAAGCATTTTTTCTATCATCATCTGTAAAAGCTTCTGCATGCTCAATTACCCATCTAGTTATGATATTACTAGAATCCATTAATGGGTGAATTAATGATAACTTCAAAGCAGATGGAACAGCTGAAATAAGGCAACTCAAACCTTCAATATGATTCCCTAATCTATACTGAGAGTTCCCCCATGCGATAAGCCCTAAAATTTTAGTTACTTCTCTTTGAAAATCATCTTTAATTCTTGAGGATAACTGGAGTATCGTGAGTGCATGATCATTAGCTGATTGATTTTTACCAATTAGAGATAAGATAATTGATGCCTCATACCTGCCCAAAAGTTGATCGTATACTGTGCCTATAGCACTTAACCCTTTAATGGCATTATCAGTAAATTCTTGTTCATCTATCTGTAGTTCATGAGGTATTCCAGTTTTGGCTAATCGTAACGAGGAAATGATTTTCCCAACACTGATTCCTTCAGTTAAATTTTCACTAATCGACTCATTGCTTGTCGTTAGGCTTTTAGTGACCCATTTTTTCAACTCTTTAGATAGTTTTATTGATAGTTGTGCTTTCCAACTCTCCTCTGACTGTGCTCTTTCGATAAAGTTGCCCCATTTTAGATACCCTACATCATTATATGCCAATATATATATATCCCTTATCAGTTCATCCACAATTGTATTCGCCAGTCTATCCGCATGACTTTTATTCTGAAAGGGCTTAATCTTCCCTAAGGCCCTAACCGCCATATTCGGATCTTCGAGAATTTTCATCCTTATTAAAGCACTTTCGAAAGAACTTTTACTTTCTGAGTCATTCGAGATTTTGTTTAAGTATTGAAAACTTTTTAGCGGACTATCATGCCTATTTAGGCAAATTAATCCTAACCTGTAGAAAACCTCATCCTGAAGATAGGGATAATTACGAGTGATATCCAGCAACACTTCTTCTGCCGTTTCCCTCGTAGCATCCTTATCGTAAATGTAACTATATCTATCCATCATTTTGAAATATGGATCATTTGTGACGTTATAAAGTTTCCTCCATATTACACATGCTTCTGAAAACCGCCCCTTAGACATGAGGAAATTTCCAACTTCCTGTAGTACGTACTCATCTTGATGATTACTATTAATTGCTTCTTCTATCCACTTTTCATATTCTATACTTCCTAAGCTTTTTGAAGTTTTAATTAAAGCTTTTATTATGTTTTTTGACCAACGGTCGATCAGATAAGTCTGTTCTAGTATTTTATATGCATCTTCAGCCCTTCTATCAAATAACAATAATTCTGCCAAATATACCTTCTCTTCTGAACTCAAAATATCAATTACTGATTTATACTTTTCAATAGCTTCTTGTCGTAAACCATTATGTTCATACGCCTTGGCGGAGTAGTACGTAATCAGTTTCTGTGAGATATCTTCTTTGTGACTTGTAATGAAATCTAAACTATCCTTTAAATTACTGGAAGGAATCATTTTAATAATGTTATCATGTACCTCTAAGTTCTTGTCATTCTCAAATGCAATATAAAAAATTTCAGGTTCTTCGATAGCTTGAAATAGCTCGGTTATCTTATCAAAACAGTTTTTCTCAGTTGTAATCACACAAATGAATTTTCTCACTTCTGATAGCAAATAATCGTGAATCTCTTGTATATTATTCACTATTTCTTGCCAAGGTAGCTGCTCCTGTTTAAAGGAACGAAACGCCATGTCGGTGTATTCTTTAACTAAAATACTCTCTCCTTTTAAGCTGTTAAACAATCGCTCCGCACCTAATAGTACAACCAAATCATCCTTTTCCATATCACTTAACGATACTAAAATATCCTCTGTTTGAATTGAGTTACAAGGTATCAATTTTACTCTTTGGTTAATAATACTTGAATCGATTCCTAAGCGTGCACTATCATTTTCCAAGGTTTGTATCGTTTTCTTAAAGTTAAACCTTTCGTTATGAAAAGAAAGAACCTTAATAACTCCTATTTCATGTATTAGTAATTCTGCGAGCACGTTCAAAATAACACGGTTAATCTGCTGGCTTGAGTCTAGTATGACAGTGTATTCTTCCTCTGATATCTTTTCCAAATTATCTCTCCTAGTGCAAGGTAATCACGAATTGCTCATTCTCCAACCTTATCAGCAAGACCTATATCCAATAAGTTCATCAATCTATTTCAATCTGCCAATAAACAATTTAGTTGATAAAATTTTATGCGCTTCATCCGATATCTCTGGAACGCAAATGTATAAATTCTTCTTCGCCCTACTACAAGCTACATAATTTACTCGATGATCTTCATTACCATCTATATCTGGCTTTAATAGAAAGCCTAAATCTCGCTCTTCATTGTACTTGTGACCGTCTTTCCCCTTCACAATTACCATTACATTATCAAACTCACTGCCTTTGGCTTTATGAATTGTACGATGTAGGCTATCATCTTCAGTTATCTTTACATGTAGAGCAATACTGGAGTAAATCGTATTTTTATAATAATCTTCAATTGATGATGGAGCTTTATCCCCTTTACTTTCCCGTATCTTTGGAATATTAAAGAAACCTGTTCCATTTAACTTACAATACAGTGTCAATAGTGGTTTATCGCTATAGTCACTATATTCGTTTAACATCATCTTAATAAACATCAATGCGGTTTTATGACCATTATGATCATCGGTCAATCTCAAATGTCTACTGAGCTCTTTTATCGCATCCTTATAATGATTCAATCTTGCGTACTCAATACTCTTAATAACCGATACTAATACTTTTCTTCGATCAGGATTAGAATCTACAAATGCTTCATCAATTATCATCCACTTCTGTCCATATTTATAGTCTTTGCTATTTCTAACGGAATTAGCCATTAGATTAGAATATGAAAGGGTAGTAACATCTTCACTATCTAAAATTTCCTGCACATATTTTAATACTCCCAAAGGTTCACCCACGATAATACACGGAGAACTTCCCATTTTTTTGTCTGGGCTTCCTTGAACAATATCTTTTCTAATTCCATTCAATAAATTAATTATGCTCTCAGTACTTCGATGGTTATCTTCCATTTTATAAAGTACCATTTCTGGCAATGTAAAATTATCAAATTGCTTAACATCAGCGCCTTGAAACTCATAAATGGATTGAGCTTTATCTCCGATTACTCCCACAATTGTTTCTTTTTCGGCTATCAGTTTAACAATCTCAGTTTGAACCGGATTAGTATCTTGAAATTCATCAATGAAAAAGTACGGAAATTTAGAACGTATTATACGAAGTATTTCTGTAGATGAATTTAAAATCTCCCAAGCAAAAGCCAATACATCTTCGAAATGTATGATTCCCTTCTCCCAAAACATTTTCTTATACTTAAGCAGGCTCTTATGAAAGTCGCTTTTTCTTCCTCGTATATGCAATTTGCATGAGTCACCTTCAATAGACCAGAATATCTTCTTCATTTCTTGCTCTTTTATAGTTTTCATACTCAAATCAGTTTTCCTGAAATAACCGTTTGAGACAATATGCTCATAGGGAGAGTCTACTTTCAAATGATTGACCCCATGTTTCTCACTGATTAAGTGCAGATACGGCTTAACAATATGCGAGAAAAGAAGACTATGTATCGTACTAACTTCTACATAGTCAACCTCATCACCAAGTCTCTGTACAATAGTCTCAACTCCTACATTGGTATATGTGATACAAGCGATTTTCCTGTTTCGTCCTAATCGAGTTGAATTATGAAGAACGTTCTTGAGATGATTTATTAAAAACTTTGTTTTACCGGCTCCTGGGCCAGCAGTAATTTTAAAATGTTTTTCAATATCAATCTTAGATTCGGCGTTTACTAACTGCACACCCATACTATCGCATCCTTAATATAAGTTGGCACTTTAAAGTTGGCGTTATTTTTCTTTCGGAAGTTATCTTCTAAAGCTACTGCTAACTCGTAAGCATTCTCACCCTTTTGAATTGAATTTAAGTATCTTGATGCAATCAAATGTTCTCTATTATCTAAACCAATATACTTTTTAATGTTTTCAGCAATCCTAGGGTTTTTTTTCCCTCTCTTTCCAAGCAACTCGAGCATCTGATCTAATGTTTTCTCTTGTTTATAATAATCAACTAGGTCTGTTAGCTCCTTCAAATTAGAAATCGATTCGGTGAGTATCAACTTACAATTAGGATTGCTGTACGCAAGTGCATATTCAAATGTCTTCCCTTTACCGATTTCTTGTGAAAAACAAGCAATATTTTCTTTCTGGTCTTGCTTTTGAGAATCAAAAGGGTACTTTCCAACTAAATCGTTTGAACATGACTTATAGATGTATCTGGTCTGATCTTGTTCTAGTTCATATGGATAACATTTTTCGAAACTTGCATCCTCTACATTCTCTTTTCTAACAGGATCAAGATCTGTTATACAGGCAACTTTTTTGTGAATGGTAAATTTACTACTTGAATTAAAGAGCTTAAGAAAATGTTCAAAATAGCGTCCAGCTATGTTAATCACCGAAATGTGGCTACTCTCTAAATCATACCCTTCATATTGAGCAAATATGGACATATTCAATTGTTCGGTAATTCCCTCAACAAGGATTATGCCCTTAGCAAACAACATGTCACATTTAGTGGAATCCAAAAAACGCTGTACATACGCTTTAGACTTTAGATCATCACCAAAGGCTTTTCCTAAATATCCAACATTTAACGTATTATCATTCTTACGATGGAAACAGATGATTTCATCTAAACTAACTGCTGCGGTGATATTAGGTGAATGTGTTGTAACAAAAACTTGTCGAGCTTTATCTTTTATATTATCTCTTATAAACTTCAAAAACTTGTACTGCATAGCAGGATGTAGATGTGCCTCAGGTTCCTCAATTACTAATATGGGAAAAATCTTGGCATTACTTCCAAGATAATCACCCGAAGCATCTTTCTGCATTTTCGCTAGTAATAAGGACATGAATATTAAGTTGTTGTATCCTAAACCATTGTGTGTAGCAGGAATAGATATACCTGTTTGATATTTAACAATTAATCTTAAGGCCGAGTACAATTCTGTATCCATAATGTGACCATCGAAATCTGGCTCTGCATTTCCAAATGAAGCTCCGGTATTTTTTGCGTAACTAAGCATTTCCTTCTTCCCATGTTCCATTCTTAATTGCAAGGTTTTAATCAACTCAGATGCACGAGCAGAAAAATCTCTTTTTAATTGATCGATAACCTCTTGTTGCTGTGTTTTATCCTTAGTGTTATTCTTTATTTCATAATCCATAAAGAAATCAATGACTTCTCGTAGTAACGTATTCTTGCCCGTAAAAAGATCGCGTTCAACGTCCCTTATAGCGTCCAAAAATTGAAAATCAATTTTCTTCAAATTTTCTGAGTCAACAACTTCTTTATAGTCTGGACTTCCTCCATAAATGTTGCTCTTATATTTTCTCAAAAAATTATGTTTAATCACTAACCAATACTGCTCAATATCATCAGATTTAATATTTGAGAGTGTTCTTTTGTATTCCGCTTCTTCCTTTTCAGGCAAATAGAACACGTAAGTTAATTGTGCTTGATAAGGACTTTTCAATTCGGTTAACCATGTAGCCACCGTTATTAAGTCCTCAGAATATTCAACTTCGTTTTCAGATTCAGAAAAGCTCACCGTAATTGAAACTTTAGGCGACTTTTTTTTTAACTCTTCTATGCTAACTTCTTTATTAAAATCATCAATTGATAACTTTTTAGATGATCCAAAATTTAAAACTAAATTAAGCGCTTTTAGTACATTAGATTTCCCTGAATTATTATGACCAATGATTACATTGACCCCTTCGCTAAACTCTACAATATTATTCGATCCTTTAAAGTTTCGATAATTCTCTATATTGATTTTGGAAATATACAATTCCAAAACTTCCTTTCTCAGAATGGCTATTTTTTATCGAATTACATGTGTTCGAAACTTATGCGGAATTCCTTTTTGTTTTTTCACCTTCCAAAGAAAGTCACCATCAGCAAAAACACTAGCTTGACGTATTATAGTTGAATACCTTTTCTCTTGTGCATCCACAAGCAGTAGCTCAAAGTCATACTTTTCAGCACATATGCCGTATTCATCAATATTTAGTCTAAGAGGATCTGATGATTCAAAGCCTACCATCAAGTGTCCAACCACTTCTGATTTTGGTGGCAAGGCTAATTTAAAATCTGCACCTACAAACTCATTCAATCCATACACACGATGCCTTGACAGCTCTTTTCCTTGATCGTTCCTTATGTACAAAGAACCACCAATCACAGTGATAGGTAACTCTGTTGAATTCGTTAATGCAACTTCTACAGAAGCACAATCATCGGCATCATGTACAGCGTGTAAAGCATGTTCCAGAAATCTCATCTCAAACTGCCCTTTATTTAAGTACATATAATCAAAGTCGCTACGTTTGGCCAAAGCGTTCGTACTGCTTTTACGGATTAAGCAGAGTCCCTCGTTCAGTCGGTCAAATTTCTTTCTCATCATGTATGGTTTATCGTCCGTATTATAAATTCTAAAGACACCTAACAATGAGCCTTTATACTCATATTTAAAATAATCAAACTGTATTTCAGGTTCAATGTTACTTTGTATTAATTGTGTGTAAGTAGACGAATCTATAAATTCTTTCGGTTCTATTCCCTTTATCTCTTTACCTTCTGGTCGATCCTTAATTCCTACAATGATGAATTTATCTCCATCATGACGTGAATTAGCCATAGCCATAATATCTGCAATCAAGTCCATACTTTTTTCCTTAGAATACTGTCTTTCTTTGAAATCCAAGTAATAGCACTCGTATCCATATTCGATTAACTCATATATTTTATCCATCTGTACCTCACCTCGCACTCTTAATAAAGTATATTTAGATCTATAGGACATCCTATAAATGTTTTGATGTTTTCCATCGAAATTCTATTATTCCCAAAAAAATACACCTTTCTTTTTTTGATTCAGCTTCTGATTATCGAGAAGGATTAATATTGTTTTCCCATTTAAATGGTCTAAATGAGCTTTACTTTTATAATTATTTAAAGAGTATCTACTTAGTACATTTCTAATCCAACTTAAGACCCATATCTCACTAGTAAATTATACACAATTACCTTGTCGTATTTTGTCGCTTTATGGTAAAAACAAAAAAATATTTGCTGTTCATTCTTCCTCTTAAAGAACCTTGCAAAAGCCCATTTTTCACTAACACAACAGTCAGTGTTGAATACTCAGGTACAGAAACTCCTCAAGGAAAATGTTACCTATCCCACAACTTTTAAGCTGGTTACCGTTCAGCGTTACGAAAAAGGTCAAACGCCGATGGAGATTTTTTTGGTACGAGATTAGGTCTATTTATCATCAACCGCAAGAAGCCAAGCACTGTCTGAGCCATTGGACCTAAGCTTATGCTCTTCATGGAGAGTTTTGGCTACTTGAAGCAACTTGGAAAATGAAATGCTGACGGAAAGCCAGTAGAAGAATTTCATAGAGGAAAACTAAAACGTAAGGAATCACCTATTCAACTGCTACAGATGGAGAATAAATTTCTAAAAAGCTAGAAGCGCTTGAGAAAAAATATATCTAGCGGAAGCGTTACCCGCTTTCGAGCGATACCTGAGGATTAGTCATTAAATATAGCTCGAGCGGAAGTATAGTATCGTCCAACTCATGCGTACATATAAACTTGTAACTTCTATCCGACGAGCCAATCCGCATCGTATAAAGGGTCAAAGCTACCAAATAACACCAACCGTTTTCCCAAAACAATTGAAACTTCTGATTGGTTCAGGATAATCGAAAAAAGTTTGTTTACCGATATTACGTATATACATTATGAAATGGGCAACATGCCTATCAGTACATAGTGAAAAGAGAGACGTCGGAATAAGTGCTAGTCCACTAACTTTCATCTTCCTGTAAAACACTCCTTCTCCGCTGCCGTTTTTAAAATTCCTAATTGAAGGGGATACAATCCTTTTGAATAACATCGACTTAATAGTAGTGAAAACATGCTTTAAAATTATAAGCTCTTTAATTTCTCTGAAAGAATTTCTTTCATTTCGTCTGATATATCGCGATAGGATCTACGATAAGCCATTATAACTTCAATCGTTATACTCTTATAATTATAGTGATGGCGTAATTGCCAGACTAAGGCGGGCAGATGCCTAATTTGGTAATTCTCTTTTGTTTCAGCGCACTCTTCTAAGGCTACTTTGCTCTTGGGCAAATGTTGTATATAGCTTTTCAGTCTACCCCGTTCGATTTTTTCCATAGCATTAATAATTGTATAACTGCCTATTCGCATATTAGGATTGGATTTTAATAGAAGTTTCGCTACTTCTCTTATCCGTATTGCTAATGCCTCATCAACTACACTCCAGTCAAAGCGATTAAAGGATCTAGAAGGCTGGACGTGCCCCTCTAGCCAAGATCTATCATTACGTTTTAGCCAATGATATTCAGACTTACATTTTAGTGATAATTGATATCTACCAAGTTCAGGATTATCCTTAATTATTGCCAGTAATTTTTTTCTATATGAATTTCTCTTGGAATTCTCCATTTCATTTTCAATAGTACTTGCTACCTCTTGAAAATATGTAGAGGAAATAATTCGAGGATTTGTCCTATTTTTATTCTTCATAATCTCCTTTACTAAATATTCGGAACAATAGAGTTTTTCGGCAATTTCGGCAGGCACTTGGCCATTCTCTAAGAGAGCACATACTAACTCAACTTTTTTTTCTGGAAAGGTTATCATCTTATATTTTGGCTTCTTTATTTCTTTCCATTCCATTTTGTATTCTCCTTCGCAGAACTCACAAGAAAATTTCCCAATAATCCTTTTTGAGGGCATCTCCTCACATGTACGCTTCTTAATAGTAAATTGTTGATACTTTGGGCAGAATTTATTCTCACAACGCCAAGGACCAATGGGAAACGGAATATCACAAGTATATGGCAACTGATCCTCTATAAATATTTTTATTGAACCTGCTAAATATCTTATTAATAGAAGATTGAACGGTAAATTTACAACTAAATTTTCATTATAGAGTACACTTTCAACAGCATACCTTTGTAACATATGTTTTTTATCAAGTCCAAAAGTCTCAAAGACACTTGGAGAATAACAATTCAAAAAATCCTTTATTAAGAATAAACGTCTGACTTGTCCATTCGAATCTAGGTATCCATTCGCATTTAAATATTCTATAAATCTAATTTTTATTAAAGATAGATCAATACTTGCAAAGTTTAAAAACAAATACTCTAAATCATTGTATAAATTCCTTTCAAAATCATTATTTATATCTTTAGTACTTGAAATGAGGATTTCATGGCCATTCTTACATGTTCCGTTGACTGGAGAATACATAAATTCAACTCCGCATTCATTACAATGTGTGAGTAGAGCTATTGAGTGAACATGACAATTATGTATGAATGCAAACTGGTGCTCTCGATGAATAAAACTCCACCCATACTTGGACATATCTTCTTTTATACAATAAGGGCAGTACTTAATATGAGGTGAAACAAGCTTACCATTTTTATTCCCTACCAACTTCCCTACGAAACTATCTTTCAACTCCTCTCCTCTTTTCACATCATTTAAGATATATTCTTTTTTACTTTTGGACAAAAAAGGGAAAAGTACTGGTATAAGCGTATGATTCTCTATAATTTGATTTACTGTAAGGACAGAAGACGGGAGCTTTTCCAATAATTTGTCCAAAGCTCTGGGGAAAGTAGTAAAGTTTGAGCCTGACCCAAACAATTCTTTATTTGAACTTGAAATTTCCGGATTTAGCGAAAGAATATGATAACGATATAAAACGCTTCTAAAATCTTCCCCAGGAAATGGTGTAGGGAAAAAAGCTATAGATTTCATTCTTAATTCTCCTCCAATGTTTATTTTAAAACGAGCTCTTCGAATTTTTCTTCTACCTTTTTTAAAAGAGGATTTTTAAGTCCAGCAGTTCTTAGTAACTTCCAACCTTGAACGAAATATTCCCTAGCTCGTAATTCTTCATAAGCCCATACAAGCTTACGTATTTGAAACTGTTCTGTAGATTCTACATGCTTCTTTAAGAAAACATTGGTTTTGGGTAATTTGGACAAGTTTTTCTCCAACACAATGGGGACATTTCCCCCTACAGTCCTAGCCACCTTTGCAACTGTTATTTTCTGTGGTTTAACACTTGCCTTGATTTCAACTACTGCCCTCTCAACTTCATTCAAGAAGGTTTCATCTCTTTGCTTCCAATCTATATTCTGACTTCTTATATTGCTCTTTATTTTGTATTTGTCCATTGTCCGAAACAGTCTTTCTTTATCATTACGATACAACCACATATAATCTTTAGGATTTAACTTGCGGATAGGAACTTGAGATGCTTTAGATCTCTTTAAGGATATTACGAATCGTTCCCAACGAATATTTTTTTGCAACGAAATATCCCTTCGATGTTGTTTTTCCAAGTGTATCATTAACAGATTACTCTGCCTCTTTACAGTACCAGGATCGACTCCCAGCATGGAAGCTCTAGCTCTTAAAGACAAGTTTAAGGTATTAAGTTCAGTCAACTTTCCTTTCCAGACATGTCCAAAATGTTTTATTCTCCCGATTGTAAATTGATCCTTATAAGTGTTGTCTGGTCCACTTCTTGAGTATACAAAGCCACAATCGCAGCTAAATTCACCCACAGGTAATCCACTTTTAGAGCTGCGTGTTACTTTACACTGCTGTATAATTAACTCCCCATAATGTGCAGCTGCCTTATTCAAACACGGCCATGGCCCTTCGCCGAACGGTTTATGTCCCGAGGACAATGTCTTTTTATTGAAGTCGCATTCTAAAAATCTAATGGCCAACAGATGTCGTAACGGATGTGAGATGGTATCGGTTCCACGGAACAACTTATGCAACCATGTCTCACTATAGTTTCTATTTACTTCACATTGCATAAACTTCAAAAATTCGTTTCCATAGAACTGACAAAAACTTTCTATCAGCTGATTAAAACGAATACGACCACCAGCCGTAATAAATCCTCTTCTATTAAGATGCTGTAAAAGTATAGTGCGATCATTAATAAAGGAATTTTCTAAACTTAATAAAACAGCGGATTGTTTAGCTACTGATACAAGATGATCCATCCAAGACAGATTAATAGACATCTTTTCATTCTTATCATTAAGAACTTCAGTTAAAGTTATAAACTCAAACTTTTTTGACCGAGTAGAATACTGAACCTTAGTTTTAAATAAAATCTCTCGGTGTTTAGGACACACCACTACTCCTGGAACTTGATGAGACCTATGCCAATAAGCTTCGTGATAATTTGAAACATCATCATGTATACAAAGCTCACAAAATTTCAAGCAATCAGGTTGTTTTACCTTGGATGCTGGAATACCCAATACAGAATGAACCATTCCCCAAGGAGAACCCTCAATCATATATCGTTTGATACGCTCTACCTCTATTTTCTTCAAAAAAGGAATGTAGTAAGGGAATAAAGTATGGTTTTGTATAAAAAAATCAACCGAATATAGATTATTTAGATTCTTCGATAGAATACCAAGATGACTAGGTAAATCAACCGTTGCACATACAACAGAATTTCCAAATAAATCGTATATCGTTTGTTTTTGAGCGTTGTTACCTGTTGTTATATGATACCTGGCAATTGCACTATAGAGCAGTTCATCTGGGTAGAGAGAAGGAAAATAGGCTAACAATATAATCATCCTTTCAGATCTTATACTATTAGCTTTTCCCTAAAACCTCTCGTTATACGATATCAAGTTATAAGTTTAGATATATTCTCTTCTGAAGGGATAACCCCCATATTTTCGAGATTTTCATAAATTTCTTCTGTTCCAGTCTTACTGCTTTTAATTGCATTTCTTAAATCATCTCCCTCCAGATTTTTAGATCTGGAACTGCTCGTACTTTTTTTCTTGCTTGGTGTTATTTGAGACACACTAGAAGAGCGATTGTCTTTTATAATGGTATATAGTTTAATCTCTTCCAATACCTCTTTCCTTAATAACACTATATCCTTTTCGGATTCGTTACGAAGTATAACCCGCTCTGCTACTTCTTCTGCTATATCTGCTTCAGCTCCAAATTCAATTGCTGTTTTTATAAGTTTTAAATATTTTTCCTTCTCAAGCTCAATTTTACCATTCCTCATCACATTAGAGCGTAGTTCTCCTTGCACACTAACCTTTTCAGTTGCTTTTATTAAGTATTGGTCCAATACATCCCACTTGGGATAAAGGTCATCAACGAGTAATCTTGACGAGGGATCGTTTCTTTTTAAAATTTTCAATAAAGGTTGTACGAGTTGCATGTGTTGAATTGCAACCCCTTTCAAAAGACTAACCGTAATTTTTTCTTTTTCGCAACCACATGTGATGGCTTCCCATTGGGAAAGCATATATAGTTTGACTGCAATATCAACAATTCCCTGTGATAATTCATACATCACTTTTTTTAAATTGTCATTCAACTTTGTACTATTGACTGTCCATTGATATTTCCATAACTGTTCAATAAAATAGCTCCACTCTTCCCCATTCGTTAAACGATCCATAATTAAATCTCCTTGTCCCGTACTTCTACGAGCTTGGCTGAAGGTTCCTGAAAGTAGTTTCATTGCCTTAAATGTCCCAATAAGTACTACAGGAACTCCGATAGTATTAATTAATTGCGTAAAATAGTTAAGCATTCTCTCTGCTCCTCCACTTTTCATGAAACTCAAATTTTGAATTTCATCAATGACTAAAACTCCAAGCCCATGTAGAGTAGCAATGTGAGCCATAACAGGAATAAGAATGTCTACAGAAGAACCTTTAGAAACAAATTTTGAGAAATAATTTGTACCTAAGTGAGAGTCTACTGCTTGGAAGAAATTAAAACATAATCCCTTTAAGGATCCATCATAGGGACAGTTTAGCTTAAGCCAAACTAATTGTTTTCTGATAAAAAGTTGCTCTTTATAATGCGAATGCTCAATAACCTGTGGATAAAGCAGAAGAGAACTCTCAACCGCTGTCGTTTTTCCTTGCCCACTAACACCTAAAATTGCAAAACCTGACGCAGTCGAACGAATTCCTGCCAAGTTCATCCCTTCATGATTGACCCCACCCACCAGAATATCCTTAAAACCAATATGATACTGTCTGATTGATTGGGGGGCAAACGGATTTCTTGCTTTGTAACCATGGCGGATAAGTCTAGACAGTCTTTGTTCCACCAATAAATGAACAGGTAAAGGTTCCACATAATCAGATATCTGTTGTATAAGATGCAATCTTATTTGCTTTCCTAACTTACGTTGGGATTCGTCATAATCTGGGTACCTGCCTATATTTATTGCGACATGCTCTTCTTCAAGAATAGGAGGCAAGGCTTCAATGAAAGGATTATTTTTATACCCAGTAATTATTTGTTCCAAGTAATTAGCCCTTTCTTGTCTACCAATAAGTCCTGGGGTATATTGATACATGACATTCAAGTTAATTTTTCTTTCCATCTTTATGTTCCCTTTCTGATTTTAGATAACATCTCTAATTTTGACCGTGGATTGTATTGAACTACCGGCTCACTTTTCTCATCAGTTCCTAAATTTTTCTCTAAATTCACATCTTTTTTACCACCTAGTTTTCCAAGATCAAAACTCTGAATTTTACGTAATTTTTTCCGTTCCTCCAACCTGTTTAATCGGATATTTGCTTTACGTTTAGTTTTCGGTAGAGAGACATCACGCTGTACTTCAGCACGTTTTATGGCACGCTCTCTTATAAATTCTAATTTTGCACTTAGTGTAACCTCACCTTGAACTTTGGTAGACTTATAGAGATCTTTCTGAGAGCTCTCATAAAATTGCTTAGTCTTCACTTCTTCCAAGCTCAAATTGTAAAACCTTGATGATTTCTCATGCAGGCTACATTTTATGAATTCATGCCCATTTTTAACTTTTACATAGACATGATTCATGCATCGTCTGTCATAAGCAATAACCGTTTTAATTGATTTACCTTTAACGAACCATCCCTGGTTAGCCAGTTCATCACAAACATAGCACATTTTCTTAAAATGGATTCCTTCTCTATTAGCTGTCACTTCCTCCTCAGGTAAAACATTTAATCGCACTATTTCCGAATCAATTTCCTGTAAAAAATGATCGTGAGCAATTCCCCATTTCCATAGCTCTCGCGCGATTGGCATAACATTATCTTTAGAAAGAGCTTTATCTAAAGGGTAGTGTTCCATATAATGATAATTATTTCGGTATAAAATTGTTTCAATTACCATTTGGGTGAAATCTTTTAATGTCAGTGTAGCATCAAGCACATAATCTGGGCCGCCACGCTTCTGGTATTCTTTTTTTATAGCTCCAGGCATCCATGGCTGTAATGTCATATTAAGCGTATGAAATTGCTGCTCAATGATACCTTTAAGATCAGCTCGATAAGGAGGCGTGTTTTTTATTTTTATACCTAGTGCTTTACCCAGTGAATCTGCACTCTTACTCTCCATCTCTCCCCGGTCAGCATAAAATTGTTGAGGCATATGATGACATGGCCAATCATCCTCACTAATTTCAATATCGTACTGTTCACAAAATTCTACTTTATTAACTGCTGTATTCTCGATGGCCATCATAGCTCCTTGCCATGAAGGTCCTTCGAGGCCAATGTAGATACCCACCACCATATGGCTCCAAACATCCACTACAATGTATACAACTGGTCTCCCAATAATTTGGTTAACATCATCCGAACTAACCAAATAAACATCAGCAACCGTAGCATCAATTTCAAAAATCTGCCCCGGTCCAGTGGCACGCCTTGTTTCTGATCCCAGTAATGGCCTAAAATCTCTGTCAAAGCTAGACTTTCCTTCGCGTGCCATTAGTTTTCTTCTACGTGTATAATGTGTTCGGATATGATATCGAAATTGTGAGATACTTGGAATTTTATGATCGGGTGGTATGATTGGAACTTCAACTTCTCCCACCATCTTTGTACCTATACTAAAACGTTCCTTGAGCATCTGAATATAGGTATACTTTACAGAGTCCCTCCTATTAATTCTTAAATATACTTTTGCTATAAACTCATCGAAAATTTTCCGAGTATCTTCGTCTACAAGGACCCCTGTAAATTGAGGATCAACCAAAGTTGTCATTCTCGGTCTCCCCATCTTCTTTAGTGGATTTTTTCTTTTATTAGGTCCTCCACAGTTTCTAAACCTTGGAAGCAATGCATTAACTTTCTTTCCACCAACCCAAAAATAGCGAAGATATTTATAAATAAATTTCTTTCCTTTATTCGTACGGACACACACATCCTTGATCATTTGGTATCGCTCTTTAGGATTATAAATGTTGGGTTCGAGCTCAACTATTTCTTTTATGCATTCCCATGCGTGATCCCTTATAGTTATCTCTTTGTCATTCAGTTTCTCTTCAGGAATCATAAACTTTGAGTAGGGATCATAAGTTAGTTTCACTAACCTTCCACTATTTAATTGTTCTATTAACTCTGAAAGAACCTTAACTTGTGGAAGAGCACTTACTTCTGTCATAGATATAGTTATAACAAAGTCTTTCTCAGCATTAATCCATAATATTCTTTCACATTCAGGAACTACTTCGTTTCCTGATGCATGTTGTACAATGTTATTTATAAAAATATTCAAAAGAGAATACCTCCCGTTGGAAACCTATTTTCTAGAATAATCATGGATTGTAGAGTAGGCTGTATTAGATGAGTCATATCCACTATCCAATAACGATTTGCTATTAAATATTTTACGATTTGCATGCAGTACCCACTTGGTAAACCAAATAATTCATCTTGTTCTCTTGTAACTTTCGCAAGTGGTTTTTCACTTTGCTGAATAGCATAATAGAGATTTTCTTCGAGACTATTTATATGGTGATTTGACAATTTATCGTTGTTTTTAGCATTATGAAGCCATTCGACATTCCTGACCAAATTGTAGTTTATCTGCCTTTCCGTAATAAGTGCCCACTCTATCTTTTGGTCTTTAAAAAACTCTTTTTCAATCTGTAATTTTTCTACAACTCGTTTTGTCAACTTGTTAGAGGGTTTGATAGAATGTGCAATAAATTTTATACTTTCTTCTTGTTTTACTGTAAGTAACATATCTGTAGTCATAATGATGGGAAGCTTATTCTTGGGGTCAGTTGGATGTTTAATGCCTAACTTTTGTGCAATATAGAGGGTTTTATCTAGGGGTAATAAAGGGAATTGTTCGCGAATATCAATCACTTGCTCTGACCACTCCATTTGGTAATGATGTGCCAATTCAAAGTGTTCAGACAGATAATGGTGAAGTCGACCACTTTTCCAACCAAGAATTCGAGTAACTATCCCTATTGAAGGTACATCATGTACAGTCAACCAAGGTTTATATTCCGAAAAGTGGCCTTGACCTCTTCCTTCTTTGATTTTCCGCTGAATAGATGCTATAGAGTTACTTGATCGAATTTTACTCATTATTCACCTTCTTTTTTAGAACTAAACTAAATTAAAATAAAGCTCAGTTATCTTTTTCTACTCCTAAGATATATTTTAGTTTTACTTCAAAATACAAATGTAGAATATAACAACTCACAGCTTTATACAATAGCAAAGCAATATTTTTTGGCTATATTTCACTTCGTAGCCTATTCATAGGCTACTCGTAGGGTATGAATAGGCTATAATATGGACTATAAGTAGGGTAGGTATAATTAGTAAGCAGACGGGTCGGGTTAAAACCTATTTGATATTCTCAATAGAGGTGAACTCATGAATACTTTGGGACAGCGATGTAGAAATTTAAGACTACTCCATAAATGGACACAAGAGGAACTTGCTAATAAAATCGGGGTAACTAAACAGGTTGTTTCTAATTGGGAGCGAAATGTAGCACGGCCTGAAATTAACCATTTAATATCTTTAGCAAAGGTTTTTGATGTTACAACCGATTTTACTTTGTATTGCTAATCAAATGACGTTTCCTTACTTTTTGGACTCAATTGAATTGATACAATTCATTCGGACCTTAATAACGAGAAAATCAAAAAATCCTTTGATCTTTTAGCATTTCTAAATTCTGGTTTTCGAATTGA
>NZ_JBZXYR010000025.1:0-19937 GCF_058895805.1 Paenibacillus sp. NMA1017
TTCCCCAACCGTCTGGGTCTGCTCCTTAATCGTATCTAGCTGCTCCAGTGTCAGGCCTTTAAACAGCACATCACTTGGAGTCAATTCGGTATGCTCCCGTGTGACACAATGCTCGATCACTTCAAGCAGATTGGATTTCAGCAGATTGGCTAGCATGTGGACGGTGTCCTTACGGAAGGCTTTGCCGTTATACCGAATGTCCAGTTCCAGAATGCCGTGCGTAACGATTCCACTCACATCCAGAGCATATTTCATCTTCGTCCGGTCACTAACGACCGATCCAATTGAGTAAGGAGACCTACGCATACCGCTGGTGTGCAAGTCCTGATCCAGCTGGCCGAGATAGTTAAAGCTCACCTGCGGCTCGGCAAAAGCTTGCTGTTGACCAGGATGCAGTGCATCTGCTTGCTGACTGGCGACTTGGCCGGATTCACTCAAATATCTCCACATACCGTAGCCCATTCCTTTATTCGGAATATGGCGCAAACTCTCTTTGACCTGTTTGATGCGTCCCGATAAAGTAGGATCACTGCCCATGTCCAGCCATACCGGATATGGACTCGTAAACCAGCCTACCGTACGAGAAATGTCCGTATCCGGCAAAATGTTCTCACGCCCGTGTCCCTCTAAATGAATCAGGCTGCGTTCATGACCCGTCCACGTGTACAGCATCATGCCCAGTGCCGTCAGAAGCAGATCGTTCACTTCCGTGTTATATGCGCGGTGTGCTTGTTTCAATAGTCTCTCTGTTTCTTCTTCCGTAAGCTGGAAGGCCACTGTATCCGTGTCAGCCAAGGTAAAGGGCTCAGCCTGCGCTTGATCCTCAGGCAAACGTACTTGGTCAGCCCAAGCGGCTGCGTTCCATTGCTCCCAGTAGGCGTGTTCACTGTCCATAGCTGTGCTATTCGCATAGGTGGAAAGTTGCCCAGACCAGGAACGGAAGGAATCCGTTTTGTCCGGCAGCTGAAGCACCTCTCCACGAATGGCCTGTTCATAGGCAGTAGCCAAATCCTCAAACAAAATACGCCAGGATACCCCGTCCACCACCAAATGGTGAATCGCCATCAGGAGATGGTCCCCATCTGCACAGTGGAACAAACCAGCCTTTAACAGCGGTCCTTCTTGGAGCTGGATACTGCTTTGAATTTCACTGGATTTCGCCTCAATTACCGCGCTGAGCATGGCTTCATCCGTCAAATCCCTAAAGTCCAGCACGTCCAGATGATACAGCTCGCCTTCCTGTATTCCACGGTTCCATGCTTTATAGCCTTGCTCGGTCTTGCTGAACACCATCCGCAGTGCATCATGATGCTCTGTCAGTTTGATAAGCGCCTGACGCAGAGCAGCTTCGTCAAAACCCTGCTCCCGGTGCAGCATCACGGCCTGATTAAAGTGATGCGCATCCACTTGGGCCTGCGCAAAGAACCCATGCTGGATCGGAAGCAACGCCGTTTCTCCGCTCACTTCTCCCTGATCTGCCATACGACTGACCTCGTGCATATGCGGTGCCAGGGTTGCAACGATGGGATAGCGGAACAAATCCTTCATGTCCAGCTTGTAGCCTGCCTGGAACGCACGGGACACGATTTGAATCGCCTTGATCGAATCACCGCCTAGGTCAAAGAAATTGTCCAACATACCGACGGTTGGCACGCCCAGGACGGACTGCCAGATCGCTACGAGTGTTCGTTCTGTTACAGTGCGTGGCGCTGCATAATCCGCTCCGCTGTGCAAACTGCCTTCTGGTGCTGGCAGGGACTTGCGGTCGATTTTACCGTTCGGTGTCAGCGGCATCTGCTCCAACCAGATGAAATACGACGGCATCATATAGCTTGGCAGCTCTTGTCCCAGCTCATGTCTCAGTTCACCGGCTCCAAGCTCTTGACTCGCCACGTAGTACGCCACGAGCTGTGTTTGGCCCGTTTCGTCCGTGCGTGCCATGATGACCGCTTCTTGTACCGACTCCACCTGCAGCAGCTGCGATTCGATCTCGCCCAGTTCGATCCGGTAGCCCCGGATTTTCACCTGATGGTCCATCCGACCCAAATATTCAATGTTGCCGTCTGGCATCCATCTTGCCAAATCGCCTGTACGATACATCCGCTCATGGTCTGCCTTGCCCCCAGCAAACGGATGATTTACAAATTTCTCGGCCGTCAGTTCTTCACGTTTCCAATACCCACGGGCCAATCCTTCCCCTGCAATACATAACTCACCCGGCACACCAACTGGCTGCAACTCCCCATTCGCATTCAGGATATAGATTTGGGTATTCGCGATAGGACGTCCGATATTAATGTGCTCCGCATGGGTCAGCTCCTGCACGGTCGACCACACCGTCGTTTCTGTAGGTCCGTACATGTTATAAATACGGGGACCATTTATTTCTTGCAGTGCTGCGAGCAGCTTGGACGGAAGGGCTTCGCCCCCGACCATCATTGACTTCACGCCTTGCAGCGCGCGGGAACCTGCTTCATGACCCAGCAGCATCTGTAACCGGGATGGGGTCATTTGCAACATCTCAATCGAATGTTGAGTAATCAACTCACCCAGTGCCTGAGGATTCACCTGATGCTGGCTGTCGCCAAGCACAACCGTCATTCCACCCAACAGGGGCAGGATGGTCTCTAAGACGAAAATATCGAATGAAATGGTCGTGAGGGACAAAATGGTTTGACTCGCTTCAAAGTCAATGACTTCGCGCATCCCGGTAATAAAATTGAGTACCGAGCGATGCTGAAGCATAACTCCTTTCGGATTTCCAGTTGAACCCGACGTATAGATGACGTAAGCCAAATGCTCGGGCCGGGCAATCGTCTCCAGGTTGCCGCTCTCTCCCTGATACAAAGCTGCATCCTCAAGAAACAGGGTATTGGCATGGCAATGATGCTCTTCTGCCAAATCACGAGTGGTCAGAAGCACTGCGGCCTCGCTGTCTTCCAGCATGTATGCAATACGAGAGGACGGAAATTCGGGATCAATCGGCACATAAGCACCACCTGCTTTGAGAACGGCCAGCAGACCTACGATCATTTCCACGGAGCGCTGCACCATCAGACCGACCAGTTTGTCAGGTCCTACTCCCTGTGCTTGAAGCATTCGTGCCAATGAATTTGCCCGTTCATTCAGCTCCCGATAAGTCAGACTCTGATGTCCAAACACCAATGCCACCTGATCTGGCGTACACTCCACCTGATCCTCGAACAGCTGATGGATCGTCTGTTTGGATGGAAATGCACAAGCAGTATCATTAAATGCGGCTGTAATTTGCTGTTTTTCCGCTGCTGTGAGTAGTTCCAGCTCTTCCACCCGAACATGCGGGTTGAGCGAAATTTGCTCCAGCAGGCGCGCAAAATGTCCATACAGACGTTCAATACCTGCTTGATCAAAGCTGAGCGTGTTATACATAAAACGAATCTTGATGCCTTCACCCGGCATCACGACGACGTTCAGGTCGTAGTTGGTTTCCTCTGTAGACACCACGTTCGAAATCGTAAATTTATCCTGTCCGTCACTGCCCAACTGCTCTACCTGCTGCTCCACCGGGTAATTTTCAAATATCATAATATGATTGATTAAATCCTGCTTCTGCCCGGTCAGTGCTTGAATTTCATATAGCGGGAACGCATCGTAGGCATTGGAAGCCAGCGCCTGCTGCTGTGTTCGTTTCATCAGCTCGACAAAGCTTCCACCTGGTTCAGACTGCACACGCACTGGAACTGTATTGATAAATAGCCCGATCATGTGCTCCACGCCTGGAATATCCCCTGGACGACCGGACACAACGCTGCCAAACACGACATCCGTACTGTTATTATACTTCTGCAACAGAACGCCCCATACCGTCTGAATCAGCGTATTGATCGTGACCTGATTTTGTTTTGCCACCCGTTCGATCTGGGCAACCAACTCTGGCTGGAATTCGCAATCCAGATCTTCAGCGACATATTCCCCGGTGTGCATCGATTTCGGCTGTGCTTTTTGCTGCGGAAGCGTAATTTGCTGCTCATAGTCCGCCAGATACCCACGCCAGTATTGCAGTGCTGCCTCACGGTCCTGACGTTCCAGCCATTCAATAAATCGACTGAACGGCGTGACAGGCTCCAGCGCTGGCTCATGGCCCGCGCGCAGAGCCAGATAGCTGCCGAATACCTCCTGTGTCATAAAGGACAAGCACCAGCCATCCATCAAAATGTGATGGAAGCTCCAAACAAAGTGATACGCTTCATCCCCGGTTTGCAGAATAGAGATACGAATGAGTGCATCTTCAGCGAGATGGAATCCTTTCGCTTTATCCTCGATGACAAAAGCTTCAACACGAGCTTTACGTTCCTCTTTTTCCAACCCGCGTAAGTCTTCATAGTACAATTCTCCGCTGCGGTCACGGAAGACAACCTGCACAGGCTCATCCTTCCATGAACTGATAAAGTTCGTCCGTAATGCCTCATGACGTTGGACGAGCAGATCAAAGCTTTTGCTGAAAGCAACCACATCAAACCGTCCATTCAATTCAAAGGTGGCCTGCTCAAAATAAGCTGCCGAACTCTCATCCATTAGACTGAAGAAGAGCATACCTTTTTGCATCGGCGTCAAAGCATACACATTTTCCAGTTCGCCCAGATCTCGCGTATCTTCCACCAATTGCTCCAGCTCGTCTAGCGTTACATGTTTTAGCAGCACATCACTTGGGGTCAGCACCGTTCTCTCTTGGGTGACACAATGATGAATGACTTCACGCAAGCCGGATGCCAGCAGTTCTCCCAGCCGCTCCATCGTTTCATGACGAAACTGCGTTGTACCGTAGCGAATCGTGAACACCAACTCGCCATCCTCGATTAATCCGTTGATATCCAGTGCAAAATCCATAGCCGCGTTCGTGCTGACAGGCACACCAATGGAATAGGAGGAAGGCTGTAGATCATTACCTTTATAATCCTGATCGAATTGGCCCAGATAGTTAAAACTGATCTCAGGCTGCGCCTGTAACTGCACGTCTGCTTTCTCCAAAACATTCGCATCCGACAGGTATCGTAAAATACCATAGCCGATGCCTTTTTGCGGAATATGGCGCAGCCCTTCCTTGATCCGTTTGATCAGACGAGCGGTATGTCCCCCTTGTCCCAGACTTCCATCCAGTACAATCGGGAATTGGCTCGTAAACCAGCCGACCGTGCGCGTAATATCCACGTCCGGTACAACGGCTTCCCGTCCATGGCCCTCCAGGTTGACCAACACCCGTTCAGAACCGGACCATTCATACACGGCTTTTCCGAGTGCAGCCAGCAACAGGTCATTCATTTCCGTGTTGTATGCGCGATGTGCTTGTTTGAGCAGCTGCTCGGTTTCCTGCTTCGTCCAGCGGACCGTCACTACCTCGCTGTCTCCAAGCAGAGCATTGTCATTTGCAAAATCCTTTGGCAAAGGCTTCGCAAGACTGGCTTCTGCTTGTTCGATATGCTGCCAGTATGCGAGCTCCCGCTCTATCGTCGCACTATTCGCGTAGGCTGACAGCTGTTTGGCCCATACCTGGAACGAATCTGTTTTATGTGGCAGTCGAATAGCTTTGCCTGTTTTACCTGCAACAGCCTGCTCATAACCGGATGCCAAATCCTCCAGTAAAATACGCCACGATACGCCGTCCACAACCAGATGATGAATGACGATTAGCAAATGGTCGCCCTCAGCGCAATGGAACAGACCAAGCTTCACAAGTGGACCCTCGCTCAAATGGATGCCGGCTTGAATTTCACTCGCCTTGACTTCGATAGCGGCAGATTCGTCCTCAATTCCGCTAAAATCTACAATGTCCAGTGTGTATAGCTCGCCTTCCTCCACACTCCAATTCCAAGCGGCATAGCCCTGCTCCGTCTCATGGAATACCGTGCGCAATGCGTCATGATGCTGGACAATACGTTCCATCGTATGGCGCAGCGCGTCGACGTCAAAGCGCCCAGCTCGATACAGCATCATGGCCTGGTTGCTGTGGTGCAGGTCTACCGGCTGCTGCTCGAAGAACCATCGCTGAATAGGTGTCAGATCTACCTGGCCTACTGCCTCTTCCTGACTGGCAAGCTTGCCATCTGTACGAAGCAAAGGACTGAGTGACGCTACCGTCGGATTGCTGAACAAATCCTTCATGTCCAGTCGATACCCTGCTTGCAGCAATCGGGAGGATACTTGCAGCGCTTTGATCGAATCCCCGCCGAGCTCGAAGAAATTATCCTGCGTGCCTACCGCTTCCACGCCGAGCACCCCGGCCCATACCGCAGCCAGCACTTGCTCCACCGTGGTACGCGGTGCCACATAAGCTGCACCCGTATGGATGCTTCCTTCCGGTTCCGGCAAGGCCTTGCGGTCGATTTTTCCATTGTGGGTCAGTGGGATCGTCTCCAGTCGCATCAACCGTGCAGGCACCATGTGCGCTGGCAGCCCGGCTTCCAGCTCGGCCTGTACCTCCTCGATCCGCAGCTCGGCTTCTCCCGTGATGTATCCGCACAAATACTTGTGTCCACGTTCGTCCGTCCGGTCGATGACTACCGCTTGACGCACGCCCGGCACCCGCTGGATTGCCGTTTCAATCTCGCCTAGCTCGATCCGGTAACCCCGGATTTTGACCTGATAATCCATCCGGCCGATAAAGTCCACATTGCCGTCCGGCATCCACCGCGCCAAGTCACCTGTGCGGTACAATCGTTCACCTGGCACGAACGGATTGGCCGCGAATTTCTCGGCGGTCAGGTCCGCACGATTCAGGTAGCCTCGTGCTACCCCAGCACCGCCAATGCATAGCTCACCCAGCACACCGATCGGCACTGGATTCAGCTGGCTGTCCAAGATGTAAAAGCGTGCGTTCAGCCACGCCTGACCAATCGGCACACTGCCGCTATTTGGCAGCTTCGACAGTTCTTCGTCGTAGAAGCTGGAGTCGATCGCCGCTTCCGTGACGCCGTAGCTGTTGATAATGCGAACATACGCGCCAAACCGTTCTTGCAGCACCCGATAATCCGTCACGCTGCAGCTGTCCGAGCTGGTGATCAGCAATTCCAGACTGCTCATGTCCAGACCGTGTTCATGCACATGCTGCATGAACGGTACGATCAAGGCCGGGGTCGATTCGAACACCGTAATCTGGTAGTCGCGAATCCAGCCATATAGACGGCTTGGATCAATCCGGTCATTTTTCGGACAAATGACCATCGTGCCGCCGTTATAAAGCGTCCGCGCGATATCCCCGACGAATACGTCGAAGGAGAAGCTTGCCAGTTGCAGCAACCGTACCGGAAACTGGTTCAGACGGTAATCCCGGCGGTAGGCCGTGGCAGTGTTTACCAGACTGTGATGCTCGATCATGACCCCTTTCGGGCGTCCCGTTGTACCGGACGTATAGATCACATACGCCAGATCCTGCGGCTCATTGATATGTTCCACATCCGTGGCATCCCCGGTATACAGCGACTCATCGTCCAGCGCCAGTACGGTGTGCAGACGCAGTCCCGTTGCGGGTTCGGATGCTGCTTCGCTATCAGATGACGAATCTGATTTCAAGCTTAATCCCTCATTAAGGCTGTCTCTTTCCATCGTTTCAATGCTAACCGCCGTTTCCAGCTCACCCTCAGCCTTTCCTTCGGCCAAAGCCCATCGGCTTTCCTCCAGCCATGCTTGGGCACGCTCCTGCAAACCGGTTTGAGTCAGTAGCACTGTCGCACCGCTGTCCTCCAGCATGAAACGAATGCGTTCGGACGGATAATCCGCATCTAACGGTACATATGCCCCGCCGGCTTTCCATACTGCCAATACGCCAACCAGCATGTCCACCGAGCGCTCGCTCAAAATACCAACAATGGATTCGCGCCCAATGCCTTCATTCCGCAATCTACGAGCAAGTTGGTTCCCACGCTCGTTCAGCTCGCGATACGTAAGCTGCCGCTCCTCGTATACAACTGCCACGTGATCCGGCACAAGCTGCGCTTGTTCTTCCACATAGGCGTGGGACAACCCTTCTGATTGCTTTTCATCAATCCATGCAGATACACCAACGGAACCAAAGCCGTCGATGATTTTCGCTTTTTCCGCAACAGTCACCAATTCAAGCTCATCCACCAGTGCATCTGGTCTGTGAATCGCTTCTTCAATAATATGCAGCAAATGCTTACGGATTTGCTCGACAGCTGTGCGTTCCAACACCTGCGCGTTGTACTCCAAATGGACATGGATTTCATCACCCGGCACAACGGTAATGTTGAAATCATAGTTCGTTTGCTCCGATACGGAAGCATTGGCAATCGTAAAACCATTCGTACCACGGCTACCCATGTGCTCCATGCGCTGTTCCACTGGGTAGTTTTCAAACACCATAATATGGTTCACCAGGTCCTGTTTTTGCTCTGTCAGGGCCTGAATTTCATATAACGGATAGGTTTCATAGGCACGGGAAGCCAGTGCCTGCTCCTGTATCTGCTTCATTAACGCAGCAAACGTCATATCTTTCTCACTGTGAATCCGTACAGGAACCGTATTAATGAACAAACCAATCATTTTATCGATGCCCGGAATATCCGCTGATCTGCCGGATACGACACTGCCAAATACAACATCCCGGCTGTTGTTATACCGTTGCAGCACAACGCCCCACGCTGCTTGCAGGAGTGTGTTGACCGTCACTTGCTTTTGCTTAACCAGCTTGTTCATCCGTTCCGTCACTTCGCGGTCCAATGTAAACGAAAGCTTATCCGCTTCATATTCTTTCGCGTGACCGTCCAGCTGTTTTGCCTGCGGCAATACCGTCTGTTGCTCAAAATCAGCAAAATAATTACTCCAGAACCGTTCAGCCTCTGCTTTGTCCTGCCGCTCCAGCCATTCAATATATTCGCTGTATGGCGTTACCTGGACAAGCTCCGGCTTGCGATCTTCGAGGATGGCAAAGTACGTATTAAATGCTTCCCCCACAACTAGGAACAAGCACCAGCCGTCCATCAAAATATGGTGGAAGCTCCACACAAAACGGTACGATTCCTCGCCTGTACGCAAAACAGACACCCGCATCAGCTCGCCTGAACTGAAATTAAAGCCTTCGGCTTTGTCACGCTCAGCAAAATCAGCAATGTATGCGTCCTGCTCTCCTTGCCCCAGTGAACGCACATCTTCAAAACGGAATCCAGCCGCTTTATGGCGGTACACCACCTGTAAAGGCAGCTCATTCCAGCCGCTATAAAAATTCGTTCTGAAAATTTGATGGCGATCCACCAGTTGATTTAAGCTTTCGGCAAAAGCCTCCACTTGAAAGCTGCCTTGCAGATCAAATGTCGCCTGCTCAAAGTACGCCCCGGATTTCGGCTCCATTAAGCCGTGGAACAGGATGCCTTTTTGCATGGGTGTTAACGAATAAATATTTTCCAGTTCTCCCGCAGCAGCCGTCTGCTCTACAATATGATCCAGTTCTCCAGCCGTCAGTCCTTGGAAGGACAAGTCGCTTGGCGTCAGCTCTGGCAACTCTTTTTCCACACAGTGAGCCAATACCTCACGCAAGCTCTCCTGAAGCAGATCAGCCAGCTTTTTGATTGACTTTTTCATGAACGTTTTGTTGCTGTAGCTGATCGTCAGTTCCAGTGCACCGTCCGTGATCATGCCGTTGATATCCAGAGCATACCGCTTGGTTAACGTGTCACTAATGGAAGCTCCGATGGAATAAGGAGACATGCGAAAGGCATTATTCTTTAAATCCTGATCAAATTGTCCGAGATAGTTAAAGCTAATTTCCGGCTCGGCGACAAAAGCGGCTTCCCCTTCCCTAGGCGCAGAAAGATATCTCAAAATCCCGTATCCAATTCCTTTATGCGGCAAACGGCGCAGTCCTTCTTTGACGTTCTTGACACGCCGTCCCACATTCCGATCCTCGCCCATATCGAGTACAACCGGGAATTGGCTGGTAAACCAACCGATCGTACGCGTAATATCCACATCCGGCAAAATGGCTTCCCGACCATGACCCTCCAGATTTACAAGCACCTGACGAATACCTGCCCACTCCTGAATAGCAGTTCCCAGCGCTGTCAACAACAGGTCGTTCGCTTCCGTATTGTAGGCACGATGAGCTTGTTTCAAGAATTGTTCCGTTTCTTCTACCGTCCACGCTACTGTCAGTGTCCGATCATCGCGAAGCTGTGGCTTGACCTGAGATTTACGAGTGTAATCTTTAGGCAAGGATGCCTGACTCTTCCCTGCTTGCTCAATCTGCTCCCAATACGCACGCTCACTCTTCAACGCTGTGCTGTTCGCATAAGCTGACAGCTGGTCAGCCCACAGGCGGAAGGAATCTGTCTTATTAGGCAAACGGACAGACTCGTCCCGTAAAACCTGCTCATAGCCGGATGCCAGATCCTCCAGCAAAATACGCCAAGACACGCCATCGACCACCAAATGGTGAATCGCTATCAACAAATGGTCTCCATCGGTGCAACGGAACAGACCCAGCTTCACCAAAGGGCCTTCATCTAAACGGATACTGCTTTGAATTTCGCTGGATTTGTTCTCCAGCAAATGAGCAAAGTCAGACTCATTTGTAAAATCAACCACTTCGAGGCTGTACAGTTCCCCTTCTTGCACGCCACGGTTCCATGCTTCATACCCACCGTCCGCATTTTGGCGGAATACGATGCGCAAAGCATCATGGTGCTCGACAATGCGTTGCAGCGCCTGACGAAGCGCCGTTTCGTCCAATCGATCCTCACGATGCAGCATCAAAGCCTGGTTATAGTGCTCAGGATTGGATGGCTGCTGCTCAATGAACCAGTGTTGAATCGGTGTCAATGCCACGTTTCCACGGACTTCTCCTTGATCGGAAACGCGGGTCACCCGCTGCACCCGTCCATTCAGCTCAGCAATCGTCGGATACTGGAACAGCTCTTTCATTTCCAGCTTGTAACCATTTTGCAGCAGTCTTGAAGACACCTGGATGGCCTTAATCGAGTCGCCCCCCAGATGAAAAAAGTTATCCAGCACACCAATATGCTCAATACCAAGTACAGATTGCCACACGGACACTAGCGTCCGTTCTACCTCATTACGTGCGGCTACGTAATCCTCACCGGAATCCACGCTTCCCTCCGGTTGCGGCAACGCCCGACGATCCACTTTGCCATTTGGTGTCAACGGCAATTGCTCCAACTGCACAAAATATGACGGTACCATGTAACCCGGCAATTCTTGGCTCAAGGCGCTTCGCAGCTCACTAGCCGCGATGTCCGCAAGGGTGACTACATATGCGCAGAGCTGCTTTTGCCCCTGCTCATCCTCACGTGCGATAACGACGGCCTCTTGCACCGCCTCCAGCTTCAACAGCTGTGCTTCCACCTCGCCCAACTCAACCCGGTAGCCCCGAATTTTCACCTGTGCGTCGATCCGTCCTTTGTATTCCAACGTCCCGTCCTCATTCCAGCGCACCAAATCGCCTGTGCGGTAGCAGCGCTCTCCGCTGCGGAATGGGCTGTCTACAAACTTTTCAGCCGTTAAATCTGGACGGTTCCGGTAGCCACGTGCCACCCCGTCGCCGCCGACGATCAACTCACCCCATGCCCCAACAGGCTGCAGCTGCATGGAACGGTCTACGACATACGCTGTGGAGTTGTGGATCGGACGCCCAATCGGCACCGCTTCCAATTGCACACCGGTAATCGCATGAGTTGTAGAAAAAGTTGTATTTTCTGTCGGGCCATAGCCGTTAATGATCCGCAGGGACGGATGAGCCTCCATCACCCGGTTAATGTGCGGTACGGAAAGCACATCACCACCGACCAGCAGTTCTTGTACCCCCTCGAACAGTTCCAAGTCCTGCTGAGATAGCTGGTTAAAGAGCGGCGCAGTCAGCCACATTGTCGTGATACCATGGGTGCGCACGGCTTCCTTGAGCTTTGGAGCGTCCAAAATGACATCCTGACTTACCAGCACGAGCTGTCCACCATTCAATAGCGCACCCCAAATTTCGAAGGTGGACGCGTCAAAGACAACGGCGCCGGTTTGCAAAATGCGTGTATCAGCATCTAATTGCGCATAGTTTGTATGTTTCACCAAACGCACGACATTGCGATGTTCTACCATAACTCCTTTGGGCTGTCCGGTCGTGCCCGAAGTGTACATCAAATAAGCTAGTCGGTTTCCAAATTTACGTTCTTGTTCTCCAGCAGTGCTGTCTACGACAGACGAGGATGATTCCTTTAAAATCTCATTTTTCAGATTTGTATAATCGGTATAATCCGCATGATAAGCCTCGTTTCGCTCCCAATGTACGGTATTCAAGTCTTGGTCATTCTCTGCCCCGTACACCTTAGCATCGCTCAGATCCAGCACAATCCCGGTGTATTCCTCTGGTTGCTGTTCTGCACGCTGCACCAGCAGCAACTTCGCTCCCGAATCTTCCAACAGGTAACGTACACGTTCAGCCGGATAATCAGGATCAATTGGCACATATGCGCCGCCCGCTTTGAGAATCGCCAACATGCCGACGATCATATCCGTGGAACGCTCAGCAACGATGCCTACAGTTTGCTCGGCGGTAACACCGTGTCCGCGTAACGTGTGAGCCAGTCGATTTGCTCTTACATTCAGTTCGCCATAAGTTAAACGGGCATTTCCGAACACAACTGCTGTCTGATTCGGTGTACGTTCAGCCTGTTCCTCAAACAACTCATGAATGCCTGCTTCGTGTGGATATTCCACCGCTGTAGCATTGAATACGTCGAGGAATTGCGCCCGCTCTTCCTCACTGATCAGCGACAATTCCTGTATCCGCTTGTGTGGGCCCTGCACCATATGCTCCGCCACACTCAAAAATTGTCGAATAATTCGAGCAATTTCCTGTTCACTAAACAGCTCGGTACGATAATCCAGGTACAGCACGAGTCTATCGTCATCCAGCATTTCAACCATGTGAATATCGAAGTCGTTCACCGTATCTCCGCAGAAATCGTTATCTACCTGCTGAATCGCTTCATCAAACCGGGAGAAACTCAAGGTACGGTACTGAATAGAAGCACCAAACAGACGCTGAATGTCCAAACTGCTTTGCTGTTCACGCAAATCCTGAATAATTTTGTTGTACGGGTAACGCTGATGCCGCAAAATGGATGCCTGCTCCTTCCCTACACCCTGCAGGAAGGTCAGCAGTTCGGATTCTGGTTCGACCAACAGACGCGTAGCCACGGTGCTGACGAACATACCGATGGTATCCTTTTCCTTCTTAGACGTACGGTTGGCATAGAGTGTCCCCACGGTTAAGTCCTGCTCTCCCGTCACTTTATGCAAATAAATATACAGAGCCGCTAGGAAGAACGTGAAAATACTAATTTTATGTTCCTCGCAAAAAGCCGTAACACCACGATACAACTCATGTTCCAGTATAAAGCTCTCCCGGCGTGCAGCTGTGCTCAGTGTCAGCGGGTTATATGATTTTAAACCTGTAGTCTCTGGCAAATCGGCAAACTTTTCAGTCCAGTACGTTTTGTCCTTTTGATAACGGTCTGATTGCTCATAGCTTTGCTCTACCTGGATAAAATCCAGATAAGGATTGCCCTTGGTCGGCGTATCCTGACCTGTACCATGCACAATATCCATATAATGTCCGGTGATTTCATTAATGGCCTGATTCATGGACACGCCGTCTGAAATAATATGATGCATTTTAAAATTAAACCAGGTTTCTTCTGCCCCGAGCTGTAAGATAACAAATCGGTACAGCTGTGAATCCAACAATGAGAACGGCTGTGGATTATGACGCTTTAACCATACATTCGCTTCTTCCGGGGTAACTTGGATCGTTTCTATACTTTCTGCCGTAAACGGCTCTACATATTGATACGGAATCCCATCTTGAGCAGTAATTTTGATACGGAAGGAATCATTTTGGGCAATAACCCGGTTCATTGCTTGTTGCAAGGCATCTATACGAACAGTTCCCCTGATTTTTACTGTTGCTATAATTGTTGATGTGTTCCGATTAGGATACAGAAGCTCCGTGTACCAAATCCGTTGCTGTGGCTGGCTTAGCGAAAACAATTGAACATCTTGCTGTGTCATCCGTCTCTCTCCTCGCAAAATAGATATTGGTAAAAAGGAAATTCGCATATTTATGCGGTTTGTTCCTCGGGATGCTTTCGAAATTGAAGCTCATACAGCTCTGCATAATGACCGCCCTCGGCAAGGAGCTGATCATGGGTCCCCTGCTCTTTCAGTTCGCCATCGGCAAGCACACAGATCGTATCCGCCCGTTCAATCGTAGACAATCGATGGGCAATAACTAATGTCGTACGATCCTTCATCAGCTCATTTAAGCCCTGTTGGACTTCATATTCCGATTCTGCATCCAAAGCCGAGGTCGCTTCATCCAATAGCAAAATCGGTGCATTTTTGAGCAAAGCACGGGCAATTGCGATCCGCTGTCTTTGACCGCCGGACAAATTGGCTCCGCGTTCACCGACAATCGTGTCGTAACCCTCCGCAAGCTCGGCTATGAATCCGCTGGCATAGGCTGTTTTAGCCGCAGCCTCTACTTCCTCATCCGTGGCAGTCGGTGAGCCAAAACGGATATTATCCGCTACTGTACCGTGGAACAACGTAGCCTCCTGTGGTACATAGGCCATCAAATCCCTGACCTCATCCAACGGAAATTCTTCTGCCAAGCGACCACGAACCCGCAGCACACCTTCGTCCGGTGGGTAAAATCCCAGCAACAGCTTCATGACTGTACTTTTGCCACCACCGCTCGGGCCGACAAGCGCGGTTACCTGCCCTTCCGGCACGACCAAGTTTAACCTTTGCAGCGTTGGATGGTTAGGCTGATAGCCAAAGGTGATGTCGTGCAGTTCCAGCGCAGCCGGAGTCTGTTCAATGGCGTGGTCTGAACGCAAGGTCTCAACATCGCCATAAAATTCCCCAGATTCACGGGCTGATAAAGCTGCCGTCTCGGAATCGATAATCCTAGTCAGCGGTCCCTTCTTTTTAGCCGCGGGGAACTGCTCTTCTTCCTTCGATTCATCCAGAATTTCGCGGATACGTGCCAAGCCTGCCAAGGAGTTTTGTAACAGTGTTACAGCCGCCCCTAACTCCAAAAATACCGTTGAAATACCGGTTTGCAGCTGCACAATCTGTCCTAGTACTCCCAGTTCCATTTGCTTCTGCGAAACCAGAATTAATCCGGCGACAAGCACACCGCCCAGCGTAATGAATTCAATGACAAAATTGCACATATCCTGCAAGCCCATATGACGTCCCTGCCGGATGCTGATGCGGTTTATGTCCTCGCTTGCATCGTTACAAAGTCCACCTACCTTTGTCTTCAACCCAAACAACTTCACCGTCTGCAAACCGGAGAGCAAATCACTCAATCGTTCTGTGAACCTGCTCATCCGCCCCTGTAACTCTTCACTCGTCTTTCGCATTTTCTTCGCGAAATGAGCATTTATCCAGGCTGAAGCCAGCCCAAGTACAATCGCCATAATCCCAAATCGCCAATCCAGAGCCATCAAAATGACCAACGAGCCCAAGAAAAGCGAAATTTCCAGTATAATCGAGCGGATATGAACGGTGTAAGCTTGCTCCAGCGCCTGTACATCGTTCGTCATACGGGATACAAGATCACCCGAATGGTGTTTTTCGGCTTTTTCGTACGATAGCTTGACAATGTGGCCAAATAGTTTCATTCGTACATCGGCAATCGCCAGCTTGACACACCGTTTATACATATAGCTGCACAGGGGGGAAATAAGACTTAATGCCAAAAATGTACCACTGACCAAATAGACCGCCCGGTATAGCTCCTGTACATCGCCATTAACCGCGAAATTCAGCAAATAATGCACCACAAAAGAAAGTAAAATCGTGATGCTGGCATTGGTCAGACTATTGCCAACCAGCCCGGTAAAATACCATTTTCGGTGCGGCTTCATCAGGGACATCAACTGCTTAAATTCATAAAACCCCTGCTTGAAGGTCACGACGCTCACCCCTTTCCTCAGGCAACGAATTACCATTTTTCGCCGTATGCTGTTCTTCTTCAAAATTTTTCAAATACAGCTTTCGGTACACACCATCACGACCTAGTAATTCCTCATGAGAACCCGATTCCACAATGCTCCCCTGATCGAGTACAATAATGCGGTTCGCCTGACGTACAGTTGACAGTCGGTGAGCAATGACCAGTACCGTCCGGTTTTGCATTACCGCATTCATCGCATTCTGCACCTGAGCCTCCGACTGACTATCGAGTGCTGAAGTCGGCTCGTCCAATAGAAGCAGCGGAGCATTTTTCAGTAATGCTCTTGCTATGGAAATACGCTGTTTTTGACCGCCAGACAATCCGCCTCCCCGCTCGCTCAACAGGGTTTCATAGCCCTCGGGAAGTTGAACAATAAAATCATGCGCATGTGCCGCTTTCGCCACCTCGACAATTTCTTCCCGAGTCGCCCCCAGACGTCCATATCCGATATTTTCTGCAATGGTGGCCGGAAAAAGCGACGGCTCCTGAGATACCATCGAAATATGACTGCGCAGGCTTGTTAAATTCCAATCTGTCAAACTCTTTCCAAATAATTGAATGGTTCCGGCATGCTCTCCAGGTTCATTAAATCCGCAAAGCAGCTTGAAAATCGTGCTTTTACCGCCACCGCTGGCACCGACAATCGCCACCATATCTCCTTGCCCTGCCTGGAAGCTGATATCCTTCAACACTGTGTTCCCTTCATCGTAGCCAAAGGTCAAATGCTCAAAGCTGACTACAGCAACACCATCAATGTCATCATCGCTTTCTGCTCCGCCTGCACTCATTCGGTTGGCTTCTCCATCTGCATCATCTTCCAAATGAGGCACCCTATTCTCTCGTCTCTGATCTACCAAGGCCATTTCGCCGTCCTGACGTTCATTTTGCCAATCCAGCACCTCAAACAAATGCTTTGCGGCTCCACCCGCTTCCTTCATTTGCGAAATGATTGTCGGCAGCATGGCAATCGGCTGCAATATGAACGAAATCAGGTATAAAAAAAGTACAATGCCTCCAGCATTCAGCTCTCCTTGTTGTATCAGGTATCCTCCGTATACAATGACCAAAATAATCGGTGTTGCCAGCATCATCACACCTACCGGAGTAATGGCTGCATAGCGCTTTTCTAGCCTTAAGCCGCGCTTGACGACCTCCTCCATAATCACCATATACTTCTTCAACAGCACAGCTTGCATATTGAATGCCTTGACGATAGGAATTCCCCCGATCGCATCTTGCCCCACAGCGTTCAAATGAGCAATTTTCTCCTGAAGATCCTCGGAATATTTTTCAATTGGCTTGCTCATCAGTGATGTTATGATCATTCCTATTGGCATGAGCGCAAGACTTGCCAATATCAGTTTCCAGCTTGTCAGTAAAAGCAATATGAGTGATGCCGTAAACACAAGCGGTAAATAAAACAGATTGGAAAACTGCTGGATAAAAAAGTTCTGTAATACTGCCGTATTATTGGTTAGACGGGATACCAAATCTCCGGTAAATTTCCTTTCCACGCTGGAAACCGGTAAATCGCAAAACTTATGTACGAGATCGCCTCTCAAGTCGCGCAGAGCACTAACACTAAATCGCGCTGAAGCGTACCTCATCACAAACTTACAGGGCATTCCAATTAGCGTCATACCAACAACCAGATAGATCATGTTCTGGGTAGAGGAGAATGTCCCCTGTGCCATTTGCTCAATGGCCTTACCCAAAATAATGTCAATAGCTGCCAAACACAAGGAGGCGATCACCGTTATGAAAACCCATAGATTATATGGCCTTACATAACGTGCGAGTCTCCGAAAAGCAGAATTTGATCGAAACAAGGGCATCCCTCTTTTCGTTGCCCACACTTTTTCAGTGCGAACTTTTTATATTGGCTGTGGACGTCGTTGAGATAAACTCTGGGTTTGGATGCATGAGTATCCGTACAGAATAAAATGCGATTTTGAACTATGCTGGAATTTGCATCTTGGTTGTAGGTTGGTTGTCGATTGTTGTGAGATGGTAATAACGAAGTGTATCGTGATGTGTGGGATATTCAACTCTGTCTGAATCGTGGTTGTAGGGTGCTTGTGTTAGCTGCATGAGCTGCCGCCGCGTGGGCCATCGGTGAGGATGCGGAAAGAATGCTCTCGACTGCGCTCATAACCTCTTGTTCTTGATCATGGATGAAAAAGTGATTACCTTCGAACATCCGAACATCCATAGGTGATGTCGTATGCTGTTGCCAGGCATGGAGTGACTCTGTGCTAACCTCAAAATCCTTCATTCCGCCTAAAACGGTCATCGGGCATACCAGTGGATTTCCCGGCTGATAAACATAAGTTTCACACACCTTAAAATCTGCACGCAGACGAGGCATAATAATTTGCATCAATTCTGCATTTTGCAGCACCTCCTCCGGTGTTCCCTGCATTAAACGAAGCTCTTCGGTGAAAGAATCGTCTGCTAAATCATGGAGTTGTTTTTTGGAGTATGGAAGATGTGGTGCGGATTTACCAGATATGATGATATGCACAGGTAGCTTTCCAGTTTTGCTGTACAATTGCCGTGCTGTTTCAAATGCAATCAGTGCTCCCATACTGTGCCCAAAAAAAGCGAACGGCTTATGTATGTATGGAGCCATGGCGGGAACCAACGATTGAACAATGTCTTGAAGAGTATCCATTGGAGCTTCTGTTGAGCGGCTTTCACGTCCTGGAAGTTGTATAGGCAACACGGTAATATCAGGCGCAAACCTAGACTTCCAAGAGTTAAATATGTAAGCACCACCACCGGCGTAGGGGAAGCAAAATAGTTGGAGCTTCGCAGTCGGTTGGACCTCTGTTTTCGCGAACCAAGATTGTGATCGAGTTGTCATATGAATTCCTCCATCCTCTATGCAGTTCATAATTTTACAGTAAATCCTTATATCTCTTTTTTTCTTCCAACACTTTCTAACTGTTTTTAAATATACAAACTTTAAAACCGCCTGGCATGGGACAAAAGGGCTAAATTGATGGAGCTCATAAAAATAAAACAAAATCCATATTATGTTATTTGTTTCCAAACTTCAAAAGCAACAATTTCACTTTTTGTATTAGTTATCTGTCAATCATGATCTGTTAATTTAGTTTAAAACGAAATTTTAGGTTTTCACGAATTTTGTAAAACTAAACTCATTATGATTTACATTGAGGCTCCAACCCCTTACCCTACAACAATTTTATCTTTACATGCCATTAACATAAATGTAACAAATTCAACCTGATATCATCCGACAAATTCCGCCTTTTTTCGCAACTCTCTTCAATCTCCTAAATAATGGATTGAATTTGCATCAAGCTCACATAAGCCAAAATTAATAACTCTTTAATTTTGTAATAAATAGTGTTATTTCATAGTACTAAAGGACCGTATTTTGCATATTTTTTTCTGAGTCTTCGTCTAAAAAATTCAGTTTGGATTGAGTTTTGCTCTCCCAAAGGTATGAATTTTCTTTTCAGACTCTAATAGAAACGTTTCTATCTCGCTTCAAAAGTGCCTGTTCTCTAGAAATTTATAGCCTTACTTTTAATCTTTCACACCTTCAAAAAACACTAATGGCAAACAGCAAGTCTCCCTGTTGTTGAAGACTAGCTGTTTTATAAATTCATTATGTTTGACTTCACTATCGGTCGTATCCAGAGTGTTGTAAGTTTTATTGTAGTTATCCACCCAATCTTATTATTTAGTGGAGTTGAGTATACACATTGGTTTGTTGTATATTTTCCAAAACGCAAAAGCCTTATGGTATACAAAAAGAGCACAACCCGTTAAGGCTGTGCTCTTTTTATCGTGCTTGGCGACGTCCTACTCTCCCAGGACCCTGCGGTCCAAGTACCATCGGCGCTGGAGGGCTTAACGGTCGTGTTCGGGATGGGTACGT
>NZ_JBZXYR010000026.1:0-11752 GCF_058895805.1 Paenibacillus sp. NMA1017
TCAATTCGAAAACCAGAATTTAGAAATGCTAAAAGATCAAAGGATTTTTTGATTTTCTCGTTATTAAGGTCCGAATGAATTGTATCAATTGAGTCCACACAGTAGGGGAACGTCATTTGATTAGCAATACAAAGTAAATAATCGGTTGTAACATCAAAAACCTCTGCTAAAGATATTAAATGTTTAATTCCAGGTCGTGCTACATTTCGCTCCCAATTAGAAACAACCTGTTTGGTTACCCCGATTTTATTAGCAAGTTCCTCTTGTGTCCAATTATGGAGTAGTCTTAAATTTCTACATCGCTGTCCCAAAGTATTCATGAGTTCACCTCTATTGAGGTTTTAACCCGACCCATCTGCTTACTAATTATACCTACTTATAGCCCATATTATAGCTTATTCATACCCTACTGTACCCTACGAGTAGCCTATGAATAGGCTACGAAGTAAAATATAGCTAAAAAATATTACTTTGCTATTGTATAAAGCTGTGAGTTGTTATATTCTACATTTGTATTTTGAAGTAAAACTAAAATATATCTTAGGAGTAGAAAAAGATAACTGAACTTTACTCTGATTTAGTAGTTCTAAAAAGAAGGTGAATAATGAGCAAAATTCGATCAAGTAACTCTATAGCATCTATTCAACGGAAAATCAAAGAAGGAAGAGGTCAAGGCCACTTTTCGGAATATAAACCTTGGTTGACTGTACATGATGTACCTTCAATAGGGATAGTTACTCGAATTCTTGGTTGGAAAAGTGGTCGACTTCACCATTATCTGTCTGAACACTTTGAATTGGCACATCATTACCAAATGGAGTGGTCAGAGCAAGTGATTGATATTCGCGAACAATTTCCTTTATTACCCCTAGATAAAACCCTCTATATTGCACAAAAGTTAGGCATTAAACATCCAACTGACCTCAAGAATAAGCTTCCCATCATTATGACTACAGATATGTTACTTACAGTAAAACAAGAAGAAAGTATAAAATTTATTGCACATTCTATCAAACCTTCTAACAAGTTGACAAAACGAGTTGTAGAGAAATTACAGATTGAAAAAGAGTTCTTTAAAGACCAAAAGATAGAGTGGGCACTTATTACGGAAAGGCAGATAAACTACAATTTGGTCAGGAATGTCGAATGGCTTCATAATGCTAAAAACAACGATAAGTTGTCAAATCACCATATAAATAGTCTCGAAGATAATCTCTATTGTGCTATTCAACAAACTGAAAAACCACTTGCGAAAGTTACAAGAGAACAAGATGAATTATTTGGTTTACCAAAGTGGGTACTGCATGCAAATCGTGAAATATTTAATAGCGAATCGCTATTGGGTAGTGGATAAGACTCATCTAATACAGCCTACTCTACAATCCATGATTATTTTAGAAAATAGATTCCCATCGGGAGGTATTATCTTTTATCTGACGGAAGATACCTTGCGGGACTTTTTCGCGGATTTTCCAGCAGAATATCCAGCTGACATCGAGTCACGTTTCCAGCCAGGCTTCCAGAAATTCGTCAGGTAATCATGTTAAGGTATCGCAAAGCGCAGGGATTCGGAGCACCGGCAGAGAATGTCTACAGGGGAGATCTCCCAAATCGACCGGCACCCCGCCTGAATGTCGATACGCGTCGAATTCCTCGATTGATGGCAAACCATTCCCAGCATTTCTTCTCCATTCGACTTTTTAGGCAAAATATTAACATCTTATGTTGGACAGACCAAATTCAACTAAATTTTTACTATACATTCTTGGAAATTTTGATATAATTCTACATAGGTTATCTTCCCAATTATGATAGAAAATAGAATTGTATGGTTTTTATACCTATCCATGCTGTCCCGAGAGACCAATCCACTGGCTACCCAGCAAGTCGGCATGCGGGGACCGACAATTGTGGAAAATGACAGCCGAGAATATGTTGCTCCATGACGTCAGAAGGTTCAGAAAGGACTAAGCCAACCTTATCCCAATTCCGATGGAGGATGAAGCGCGTGAGCATTTTTGAAAAGCTGGAATTCACCGCCAATCCAAGGGCTGTCCCGTTCATGCCATACGGAGCATTCTTTGAGCCTCATGCAGCACCATCGTCACATCTAATCGTCAGGAAAAGCTCACTACCCCACAGCCGGATCTTTACTTATCCACACCAGGCGAGGAAATACACAAATCGTACATAGAGTGTATCAATATCCCTTAAACATAGGCTTCGACAAAGGCAGCTCCAGTGCCGAATCCGGAGGTAAGGCCGACTTCCTGCTGGCCGGCCGGAACCCTACAGCAAGCCTTACAACGATGGGAGGAACATCCCTTGTCCACCCCCAAATCCAATTCCGAACCCAATGTAAAACCAAAGCCCGTCTTCGGGCGGCTCGTCCGCAGCAAGCATATTGAAGCAGAGGAGCCGGAAAGCCGCATCTCTTGCGTAGAACGATGCTCATTGTTGTCTTTCACGCATGGGAGCCGAGCGGGACAGCTGCTAGGCAGAGGATTGCCGCATGCTATCAACCGGGCAAGCGAAGCCGAAAGCCATTGACATTGTTGTCGCATGTTTGAAAAGGCGGGGAGCGAGGCTGGAGCGTTGCTGCGGCATATGCTCCGCCGGATTGCTTTTACCGATGAAGAGAGGGGAACGATCCAGATGGCTTTTGAAAAAGAAACGTTGTTTTGGAACGAAAAATTCGGTAGCGACGATTATACCTTGACGAGGCTGCCTTACAGCAAAGCTCCAAGCTCCCTGGCGCCCATTATGACAACCGTCGGCGGGACGCTTTCGGAGGAAGTGGCGCAGCGCGTCCTTCAAATGAGCAAGGGCGCTCCGCTGGCCACTTTTATGATTTTGCTCGCAGGTGTTCAGTCGCTCTTGCATAAATATACAGGCGCTTCTGACATTCTGGTCGGCATGCCGGTTGTACGGAAACCGACGGAGACGCGCCGATCCGTTAATCATACGATCATTTTGAAAAACTCGCTTTCGGCGGGTGCGACTTTTAAAACGCTTCTGAGCGAGCTGAGGACTTCCTTGCCGGAAGCGATTCAGCATCAACATATTCCGTTCTTGAAAATGACGGAGAAGCTGGACCTGCAATATGCAGACGGGATACCCGTCGTCCATACGCTAGTATCCCTTAAGGAGCTGCATCTGGACGAAATCGGGCAAAACGTGGTCACGGATTGTTCCTTTGAGTTCAGCTTAACCGGCGGGACGATACAGCTAGCGCTGTCATATAACGAGCACTTATATGACTCCGAGTTCATGACTCGGGTCGTCGGCCATCTGAATCGCCTGCTGGCCGTGGGGCTTCACGAGTTGGAGCTGGACATCGTGCGGGCGGACATGCTGTCGGAGGACGAGAAATTTCAATTTCTGCAAAGCTTTAACGATACCGAAAAGGACTATCCCCGTGATCGGACGATTCATCAGCTCGTGGAGGAGCAGGCGAAGCGGGTGCCCGAAGCGACGGCGGTTGTCTTTGAGGGGCGGCGGCTTTCGTACGCGGAGCTGAACGAACGGGCGAACCGGCTGGCGCGGACGCTGCGATCGGTCGGCGTGCTGCCCAATCAGCTGGTAGGCTTGATGGCTAGGAGATCGCTGGAGACGGTCGTTGGCATTCTGGCGGTTCTGAAAGCTGGCGGTGCTTACGTGCCGATCGACCCGGAATACCCGGAAGAACGCATCCGCTACATTCTGGAGAACTCGAACGCGCAGCTGCTGCTGACTCAAAGGGAGCTGCAGCAGCAGGTGCCGTTCGAAGGGACCGTGGTGGCGCTGGATGACGAGCAGGCCTACAGCGACGATGGCTCGAACTTGGAGCCGGCCAGCGGTCCGAACGATCTGGCTTATGTCATCTATACATCAGGTACGACGGGCAAACCCAAAGGGGTCATGCTGGAGCATCGCGGGCTGGTCAGCCTGAAACTGACGTTTGCCCATACGCTTCACACGACCGAACAGGATCGAGTGCTGCAATTCGCCAGCCTATCGTTCGATGCGTCGTGCTGGGAGATGTTCAACGCTCTGTATTTCGGGGCGACCTTATATATACCGTCAACCGAGACGATTTTGGATGATCAGCTGTTCGAACGTTTCATGAACGAGCATGCAATTACGATCGCCACTTTGCCGCCAACTTATGCGGCTTATTTGAATCCAGACCGCCTGCCGAGTCTGAGCAGGCTCATCACGGCGGGCTCCGCCGTTTCAGCCGAATTCGTGCAGCAGTGGAAAGACAAGGTACAGTACTATAACGCGTACGGTCCGACGGAAGCCTCGATCGCCACATCCGTGTGGACGGCGTCTACGTATGACACCGAACGCAGAGCGATACCGATCGGACGTCCGATCTGGAACCATCGCTTGTATATACTGGGCGCACAGAATCAGCTGGCGCCTATCGGAGTGGAGGGAGAATTATGCATCGCGGGCGTCGGCCTCGCTCGGGGATATTGGAACCGGCCGGATCTGACGGCGGAGAAATTCATCGAACACCCGTTTGAGCCCGGAGAGAGACTGTACCGGACGGGCGACTTGGCCCGCTGGCTGCCGGACGGAAATATTGAGTACTTGGGCCGGATTGACCATCAGGTGAAAATCCGTGGATTCCGGATCGAGATCGGCGAGATTGAAGAGCAGCTTCTGAAGATCGACTCCGTGCAGGAGACGATCGTAATCGCGCGGGAAGGCAAAAGCGGGCAAGAACTGTGCGCTTACCTGGTCGCGGGCCGCCCGCTTACGCTCGGCGAGCTGAGAAGCGCGCTGGCGCAAAAATTGCCGAATTACATGATTCCGGCGCATTTTGTTCAGCTTCCGCGGATGCCGCTCACGCCGAACGACAAAATCGACCGCAAGGCTTTGCCCGCTCCGGAAGGAAACGCGCTGACCGGCGGCGCGTACGTAGCTCCCCGCAATGAAGCCGAGCGGACGCTTGCCGATGTGTGGCAGGCGGTATTGAACGCTGATCGCGTTGGGGTAACGGATCATTTCTTCGAGCTGGGGGGAGACTCGATCAAGTCCATTCAAGTATCTTCGCGGCTTCATCAAGCTGGGTACAAGCTGGAAATTCGGGATTTGTTCAAATATCCGACTATTTCACAGCTCAGCCTGCATGTGAAACCGATCGGACGTACCATCGATCAAGGCGAAATAACGGGTGAAACGGCGCTGACGCCGATTCAGCATTGGTTTTTCGAGAGCTCCTTTGCGGACCCGCATCATTTCAACCAGTCGGTGATGTTGTACCGGAAGGAACGCTTCGACGAAGAGACGGTGCGTCAGGTGCTGCAAAAGCTGGCTGAGCATCATGACGCCTTGCGGATGGTGTTCCGCAAGACGGAACAAGGGTTTAGCGCGCGGAACCGCGCGATTCAGGAAGGCGGACTGTTCACGCTGGATACGTTCGACTTCAAGGATGCGGAGAATACCGCGCAGGCTGTGGAAGCGAAGGCAACGGACATTCAAGCGGGCATCGATCTGGAGAACGGGCCCCTCGTGAAGGCGGGACTGTTCCGGTGCGCGGACGGCGATCATTTGCTGCTCGCGGTTCATCATGCCGTGGTGGACGGCGTGTCTTGGCGCATTTTGATGGAGGATTTCGCCCTGGGTTACGAGCAGGCCGGCAAAAGCGAAGAAATTCGTTTCCCGGCGAAAACGGATGCGTACCGTACTTGGTCCGAGCAGCTGGCCGCTTACGCGCAAAGCCCGGAGATGGCGAAGGAACGGGCCTATTGGCAGGCCGTGGAACAAATTGCGGTTCCGGCCTTGCCGAAGGATCTGGAGGCGGACGTTACGACGCAGCAGGACAGCGAATCGCTGTTCGTGCGTTTGACTCCCGAAGAAACGGAGCTGCTGCTGAAGCGGGTTCACCGGGCCTACAACACCGAAATGAACGATATTTTGGTAACGGCGCTCGGCATAGCCGTTCGCAAGTGGACGGGACACGAACGGGTGCGGATCAATCTCGAAGGACACGGACGCGAATCGATCGGAACGGATATCGACATCACGCGCACAGTCGGCTGGTTTACGACCAAGTTTCCGGTCGTCCTGGAGCCGGAAACCGACCGGGATTTGGCCTATCAGATTAAACAGGTCAAGGAAAGCTTGCGCCGCATTCCGAACAAGGGGCTTGGGTACGGCGTATGCCGCTATCTCTCCAAATCGGAGGATGGCTTTGTTTGGGGCGCAGAGCCGGAAATTAATTTTAACTACCTCGGCCAGTTCGACGATGATGTCAATCAGGACGAGATCGGCATATCTTCTTATTCCAGCGGCAGCCCGGCCAGCGACCGGCAGGCCCGCAACTTTGTGCTGGATATCAACGGCATGGTGCTGGACGGCGCTTTATCGCTCGATCTCAGCTACAGCCGGAAGCAGTATCGCAAGGAAACGATGGAAGCCTTCGCTCAGCGGCTTGAGCAAAGTCTCCGAGAGCTCATTACCCACTGCGCAGGCAAAGAAAACACCGAATTGACGCCGAGCGACGTGCAATTTAAAGGCTTGACCATCGCGGAATTGGAGCAAATCGCCCAGCGCTCGGGCCATCTCGGGGAAATCGAAAATATTTACTCGCTTACGCCGATGCAGAAGGGCATGTGGTTCCACAGCGCGCTTGACCAGCAAACGGCAGCTTACTTCGAGCAGACGCGGTTTACGATGCGGGGAGTGCTCGACGTCCAGCTTTTCGAGAAGAGCTGGATGGAGCTTGCGAAACGTCATCTGGTGCTGCGGGCGAATTTTGTGAAAGGACCGGCGGGCGAGCCGCTGCAAATCATATACCGCGACAAGCCGGTCGGCTTTGAATATGAAGAGCTGCTTCATTTGCAGATGGACGAGAAACAAGCGTATTTGGATAAAAAGGCCGAGGATGACAAACTTCGCGGCTTCGACCTGGAACATGACGCGCTCGTTCGGGTTACGATCCTGCGCACCGAAGAGCAAAGCTATCATGTGCTGTGGAGTTTCCAGCATATTTTGATGGACGGCTGGTGCCTGCCGCAGCTGACGCAGGAGCTGTTTGAGACGTACTCGGCCTTGGCATCCGGCAAGCAGCCAGCGGGAGATAAGGGATCGGATTATGGCGCCTATATCGAATGGTTGGAGAAACAGGACGATCAGGCGGCATCCGGCTATTGGACGGCATTCCTGGCAGGTTATGAAGGGCAAACCGTACTCCCGGGACAAAAGGAACCGGCGCCAAACGGCAGATTTACGGCTGATCACGTCACCGCCGAGCTCGGCAAGGACTTGAGCGAGCGGATGGACCGGGTGGCGAAACAGCGCTTGGTTACGGTCAATACGCTGCTGCAAGCCGCTTGGGGCGTGATGCTGCAAAAATATAACGGAACAAACGATGCCGTATTCGGCAGCGTCGTGGCCGGAAGACCGGCGGAAATCCCGGGCATCGAGTCCATGATCGGGCTGTTCATCAATACGGTGCCGGTCCGCGTCACGAGCGAAGCGGACACCGTGTTTGCCGACCTGATGGCGAAGCTCCAAGAGCGGGCGCTGGAGTCCGGGCGTTATGATTACTATCCGCTGTATGAAATTCAAGCCCGCAGCGTGCAAAAGCAGAACCTGATCAACCATATCATCGCTTTCGAGAACTATCCGGTGGACGAGCAGATGGAGCAGGCGGGCGACCAGCAGCACGGCGACCTGACGATCGCTGACGTTCAGATGGAGGAGCAGACGAACTATAACTTCAACGTGACCGTGGTGCCGGGAGTCGAGATCGAAATTCGGTTCGACTTTAACGCCGAAGTGTTCGATAAAGACAGCATCGAGCGGCTCAAGGGGCATCTGGTCCATCTGCTGGAGCAGGTGACGGATAACCCGGAAATTACCGTGGGCGAGCTGGAACTTGTGACGGAGGCGGAAAAGGCCGACCTTCTCGGACGTTTTAACGACACCATCACTGAATTTCCGCGCGGGAAGACGCTCATTCAATTGTTTGAGGAGCAGGCGGAGCGCATCCCGGATGCAGCCGCCATCTCCTTGAATGAGCAAGAGCTGACCTACCGCGAGCTGAACGAACGCGTCAACCGCCTTGCCCGTACCTTGCGTAGCCACGGGATATCCAAAGGCCGTCTGGTCGCCATTATGGCTGAGCGTTCCATCGAAATGGTGGTGGGCATGCTGGCGGCACACAAAGCCGGAGCGGCTTACGTACCGATTGACCCGGAATATCCCGAGGAGCGTATCCGTTTCTTGATCGAGGATTCGGGAGCGCAGGTCATGCTGACGCAAAGCCGATTGCGCGAGCGCCTGGCGGGTTCGGACTCCGTGATCTTACTGGATGACGAGTCCTTCTATCACGAGGACGGCACAAATCTAAATCCGGGCACCGAAGCGACAGATCTGGCCTGCGTCATCTATACGTCAGGCACGACGGGCAAGCCGAAAGGCAACCTTGTTTCGCACCGCAACATCGTGCGGATCGTGCGAAATACGAATTATATCGACATCACCGAGCGGGATCATGTCCTCCAGCTTTCGAGCTATTCGTTCGACGGAGCGATTTTCGATATTTTCGGCGCTTTGACCAACGGGGCGCGGCTGGTGCTGGTTCTCCGCGAGACTTTGCTGGAAATCGGCCGGCTGGCGGATCTCATCCAGCGCGAGCACATCTCGGTCATGCTGATTACGACGGCTTTCTTCAACATCCTTGTAGATGTGAACGTCGACTGCCTGCGGGATGTCCGGGTGATTTTGTTCGGAGGAGAGCGCGTGTCGGTCGGCCATGTGCGTAAAGCGCTCGCCCATATCGGACCGGGCAGGCTCAACCATCTGTACGGCCCGTCGGAAAGCACGGTTTATACCACGTACCTTCCGGTCGACTTCGTCGATGAGTCGGCGGTTACCGTACCCATCGGACGGCCGATCAGCAATACGACGGTGTATATCGTCGACAGCCGGAATAAGCTTCTGCCGATCGGCGTGGCCGGGGAGCTTTGCGTCGGCGGAGAAGGCTTGGTACGGGGCTATAATAACCGGCCGGAGCTGACGGCGGAGAAATTTGTGGACAATCCGTTTGTGCCGGGAGAGCGCATGTACCGGACGGGGGATTTGGCGAAATGGCTGCCGGACGGCACGATCGAATACGTGGGACGGACGGACGACCAAGTGAAAATCCGCGGCTTCCGCATTGAGCTGGGCGAGATCGAAGCTCAGCTTCAGAAAGTGGAGGGAATTCGGAAAACGACGGTATTCGCGAGGGAAAACGCCTCCGGCGAGAAGCAGCTTTGCGCCTATTATGAAGCGGACTGCGAGCTTCCGGCGGCCGAGCTGAAGAGCGTGCTTTCCCAGGAACTGCCGGCCTATATGATCCCGGCGTACCTGATCCAGTTGGAGCGGCTCCCGCTGACGACGAACGGCAAGGTCGACCGCCGGTCCCTCCCGGCGCCGGAGGAGAGCTTGCAGCCGGGCGAAGGACGTACTCCGCCTCGGACTCCGCTGGAAGCCAGCTTGGCCGGAATTTGGAAAAGCGTGCTCGGATTGGAGCACATCGGCGTTCATGACAACTTCTTCGACCTGGGCGGCCATTCCCTGCGGGCGACGACACTGGTGAGCAAGGTGCATCAGGAGCTGAACGTCGAGCTGCCTCTGCGCGACGTATTCCGCTACTCGACGATCGAAGAGATGGCTCTGGCCATCTCCCGGATCGGAGAGCAGTCGTTCTCGTCGATTCCGCTGGCAGGCGCAAGAGAATATTATCCGCTTTCCTCAGCTCAGAAGCGGCTGTTTATCCTGAATCAGCTGGAAGGGGCCGATCAGAGCTACAACATGCCGGGCGTGCTGCTGCTGGAAGGATCGATTGACCGGAGCCTGCTGGAGAAGGCTTTCCGCGGACTGATCGCACGGCACGAAACGCTGCGAACCGGCTTTGAGATCGTACAAGGCGAAGCAGTACAGCGCATTTACGAGAGCGTCGACTTTGCCGTCGAGTACCGTCATGCGAGCGAGGAAGAAGCGCCTGAAGTCGTGCAGGCCTTCATCCGGCCTTTCGACTTGGCGAAGCCTCCGCTGCTGCGGGCGGAGCTCGTAGAGCTGGCAGCCGAACGTTATTTGCTGATGTTCGACATGCACCATATCGTCTCCGACGGGGTTTCGATGGACGTGTTAGTCGAGGAACTCGTTCGTCTGTACGGCGGCGAGTCATTAGAGCCTTTGCGCATTCAATACAAGGACTATGCGGTATGGCAGCAGTCGGACGAGCAAAAAGTGCAGTTGAAACGCGAGGAAGCTTACTGGCTGGACCGTTACCGGGGCGAGCTGCCGGTTCTGGAAATGCCGACGGACTATCCGCGTCCTGCCGTGCAGAGCTTTGAGGGACAAACGCTGACGTCCTTCGTGGACGAGGCAACGAACGAAGGCTTGAAGCAGCTGGCCGCTCAAAGAGGAACGACGCTGTATATGGTGCTGCTTGCGGCATATACCGTGCTTTTGCATAAATACACAGGTCAGGACGATTTGATCGTCGGAACGTCGATTGCGGGCAGAACGCACGGAGACACGCAGCCTTTGATCGGAATGTTCGTCAATACGCTGGCGCTCCGCAATTATCCGGCTTCGGAGAAGACCTTCCTGTCGTATCTGGAAGAAGTGAAAGAAACGACCTTAGGCGCTTACGAGCATCAGAATTATCCGTTCGAAGAGCTTGTCGATAAAGTGCAGGTCAGCCGGGATTTGAGCCGCAACCCGCTGTTTGACACGATGTTCTCCCTGCAAAACTTGGAGGATAAAGAGTTTGAGCTGGAAGGGCTGAAATTGTCCCCGTACCCTAGCGAATACGGCACGGCCAAGTTCGACTTGAGTGTGGATGTTACGGAAGAAAACGGCGGCCTGGAGTGCAGCTTTGAATTCGCAACGGCTCTTTATAAAGAAAGCACGATCCGGCGGCTGTCGACTCATTTCGGACATTTGCTTGCGGCGATCGTAAGCCGTCCGGATGCGAAGATTGCCGAGCTGAACTTGTTGACGGCAGAGGAAAAAGAGCAAATTCTCGGCGCGTTTAACCCGGCGCAGCCGGAAGCTGCTCCTGAGGCCGCGTTCCACCGGCTGTTCGAGGAACAGGTGGAGCGCACGCCGGAAGAGGCGGCCGTCGTGTACGAGAACGACCGGCTGACGTATGCGGAGCTGAACGAGCGGGCGAACCGCTTGGCGGCCACGCTGCGCGCAAGCGGCATCGGCCGGGAGACGATCGTCGGTATTCTCGCCGAGCGTTCGGTGGACTTGCTGGTGGCCGTGCTGGCCGTCTGGAAAGCGAGCGGGGCGTATGTGCCGCTCGACCCGGATTATCCGGCGGACCGCGTGCGGTTCATGCTTGAAGACAGCGGAGCGAAGGTGCTGCTGACGCAAACGCCGCTGCGAGAGCGTGCCGAAGTCTGGCTCGGCGAAGAGGAGCTGGCGCTGGCGGCGGTGCTGTACCTGGACGACGAAGCGTCGTACAGCGAGGAGCGGGCGAATGCGCCGATTGGCTCCGGCATTGTCTCCGGCAAGCTGACGGATGCTGTGGACGACGGCGATGAGAGCCATCAGAATGTTGGCACCGACAGCTTCCATCAAGCCCGTCCGGAGGATCTGGCGTACGTGATCTATACGTCGGGAACGACGGGCAAGCCGAAGGGCGTGATGATCGAGCACGGCAGCTTGGTGAACACGGCGGCGGGCTACCGGCGGGAATACCGGTTGGATCAGTTCCCGGTGCGGCTGCTGCAGCTCGCAAGCTTCTCGTTCGACG
>NZ_JBZXYR010000027.1:0-10702 GCF_058895805.1 Paenibacillus sp. NMA1017
CTTCTGATTCGTTCTGATCAGGTCGGCAAAGGTGTCCTCAGCTCCACTGCGGATACGTATTGGAATGGTGTTAATGAACAAGCCCACCATATTTTCGATCCCCGGAATATCCGCTGGACGACCAGACACTACACCGCCAAAAACAGCGTCATCACTACCGTTGTACTTTTGGAGCAGCAATCCCCAGGCTGTTTGCAGCAATGTATTCGCGGTCACGTGGTGCTGCTTGGCCACCATTTCCATACGTCCGGTCAAGTCCTTGCCCAGATCGCACAGGATATGCTCAAATTGTGCACCGTCCGCTTTCACGCCTACTTTTCCGGTCGGAATCGACGTTTGCTGATCATAGCCGAGCAAATAATCCTTCCAGTAGGAAGCTGCTGCTTCTACATCCTGTGCTTCAAGCCACTCAATATACTGACTGTATGGAGTCACGGGGGCAAGCTTCGGCTGTCTATGCTCCACGGCTGCAAAATAAGCCTCAAACACCTCATCCGTGACCAACGCCACACACCAACCATCCATCAAAATATGATGAGAGCTCCACACAAAATAATAATCCTCGTCACCTGTTCGCAAAATCGCCACGCGCATCAACGCATCCCGGGACAAATCGAATCCGGCTGCCTTGTCCTTGCGAATAAATTCCTTCACATACGCGTCACGCTCCTGCTCACCCAAATGACGCAAATCTTCACATTTGAAACCAACATCCTTGCGGCGGAAAATAACCTGCACAGGCTCATCCTGCCAACCGCTGATGAAATTGGCCCTAAAGATCTCATGCCGCTGCGCCAAATGATTCAAGCTATCCTGGAAAATATCCGCTTGGAAGCGTCCGTGCAAATCAAAGGTCGTTTGTTCAAAATAAGCACCTGACGCTGCATCCATCAGACTATGGAACAACATGCCTTTCTGCATCGGCGTCAGCGCATATACATTTTCCAGTTCCCCCATGTCACGAGTCCGCTTTACCAACTGATCCAGCTCGGCCATCGTTACATTGTTGAGCATGACATCGCTTGGCGTCAGCTCCTGCTGTTTGCGGCTGGTGCAATGCGCAATGATTTCCTGCAAACTGATTCTAAACTCTTCAGCTAGCTGCTCCATCGTTTCACGACGATATTCCTGCTTGCTGTAGCTGATCGTCAATTGCAGCTCGCCTTCCGAAATCAGTCCGTTCATATCTAGCGTGTGCGTTCTAGCTGCATGGGCGCTAAGCTCTGCACCGCTAGCGTAAGGAGATACGCCAATGGATTGATTTTGCATATCTTGGTCAAATTGTCCCAAATAGTTAAAGCTGATTTCAGGTTCGGTCACAAAACGCTCTGACTCACGTGCTGCGGACAGGTATCTCAACATACCGTAGCCAATGCCCTTTTGCGGAATGCGGCGTAGCCCTTCTTTCACATGTTTGATGCGCCGTGAAAGGTCTTGGCCCACGCTCATATCCAGCACAACCGGGAATTGGGTCGTAAACCAGCCCACAGTGCGCGTAATATCCAGTTCTGGCAAAATGGATTCCCGTCCATGACCTTCCAGGCTCACGAGCACTCGTTCCAGACCCGCCCAGCGATGAATCGTCAGTCCCAATGCGGTAAGCAGCAAATCATTCATATCCGTGTTGTAGGCACGATGCGCTTGTTTTAACAGCTGCTCCGTTTCCTGAGCTGTCCACGTAACTGTCATGTTCTCGCTGTCCCTATTCAAGGAATGAGAATGGGATTCGTCTTTTGGAAGCGGCTGATATACGCCCTGTTCCATTTCCTGCCAGAATGCGAGTTCTGCTGCCAATGCCGGACTATTCGCATATTGAGACTGGCCCTCAGCCCAGGTGCGGAACGAATCCGTTTTGTGCGGAAGACGAGTCGTTTGTCCGTGCAATGCCTGCTCATAGGCGGTCGTAATATCCTCGAACAAAATGCGCCAGGATACGGTATCCACCACTAAGTGATGAATCGCCATCAGCAAATGATCTCCATCTGGACAATGGAACAGCCCCAGCTTCACCAGCGGTCCTTCGCTCAGATGAATACCCGCCTGAATCTCATTCACTTTGGCCTCGATCGCCGCAGATACCTCAGACTCATTTCTGAAGTCCACCCGTTCCAGCGTATACAGCTCGCCCTCCCCAATCGCGCGGTTCCAGGCTTCATATCCGTACTCTGTAGGACGGAAAATGATACGCAGAGCATCGTGATGGCTAACGATTTGATCCATCGCCGTGCGCAGGGCCGTTTCATCAAAACCGTCCTTGCTATGCAGCATGATGGACTGGTTATGATGATGAGCATCCGTCAGGTTCTGCTCAAAGAACCATTGTTGAACAGGTGTCAGCTTCACAGCGCCCACCACTTCGCTCTGATCTGCCAATCGGGTCACCGATTGGACTTTCAGTGCCAAGGCAGACACGGTTGGATGACTGAACAGGTCTTTCATCTCCAGTCGATAACCTGCTTGCAGCAATCGAGATGATACTTGCAAAGCTTTGATCGAATCGCCACCCAGCTCGAAGAAGTTATCCTGCGTGCCTACCGCTTCCACGCCCAGTACTCCGGCCCACACTGCAGCCAGTACTTGCTCCACCGTGGTACGCGGCGCCACATAGGCTGCACCGGTATGGATGCTTCCTTCCGGTTCCGGCAACGCTTTGCGGTCGATTTTTCCATTGTGGGTCAGTGGGATTGTCTCCAGTCGCATCAAACGTGCAGGCACCATATGTGCTGGCAGCCCTGCTTCCAGCTCGGCCTGTACCTCCTCGATCCGCAGCTCTGCTTCTCCTGTGATATATCCGCACAAGTACTTGTGCCCACGCTCATCCGTCCGGTCGATGACTACCGCTTGACGCACGCCCGGCACCCGCTGGATCGCCGTTTCAATCTCGCCCAGCTCGATTCGATAGCCCCGGATTTTGACCTGATAGTCCATCCGGCCGATAAAGTCCACATTGCCGTCCGGCATCCACCGCGCCAAGTCGCCTGTGCGATACAATCGTTCACCCGCAACATACGGGTTCGCTACGAACTTCTCGGCCGTCAGGTCCGCACGGTTCAGGTAGCCCCGTGCAACCCCAGCACCGCCAATGCACAGCTCGCCCAGCACGCCGATCGGCACCGGATTCAGCTGGCTGTCCACGATGTAGAAGCGTGCGTTCAGCCACGCCTGACCAATCGGCACACTGCCGCTATTTGGCAGCTTCGACAGTTCTTCGTCGTAGAAGCTGGAGTCGATCGCCGCTTCCGTGACGCCGTAGCTGTTCATAATGCGGATATCCGCACCAAATCGTTCTTGCAGCACCCGGTAGTCCGTCACGCTGCAGCTATCCGAGCTGGTGATCAGCAATTCCAGACTGCTCATGTCCAGTCCCTGTTCATACACATGCTGCATAAACGGTACGATCAGGGCCGGAGTCGATTCGAACACTGTAATCTGATACTCGCGAATCCAACCATACAAACGGCTTGGATCAATCCGATCATCTTTTGGACAGATGACCATCGTGCCACCGTTATAAAGCGCCCGTGCGATATCCCCGACGAATACGTCGAAGGAGAAGCTTGCCAGTTGCAGCAATCGTACCGGGAACTGGTTCAAACGGTAATCCCGACGATAGGCCGTAGCTGTATTGACCAAGCTACGATGCTCGATCATAACGCCCTTCGGACGTCCCGTTGTCCCGGAGGTGTAGATCACATACGCCAGATCTTGCGGCTCGTTGATGTGATCGATATCGGTGGTGTCTCCGATGTACAGCGACTCATCGTCCAGCGCCAGTACAGTATGCAAACTTAGTCCCGTTGAAGGTTCGGATGTTACTTGGCTGTCAGGTGACGAATCTGCTGTTCCGTTCAGGGTTCCATGGAGTGTATCTGATTCCATCGTTACAGTGCCAGCCACTGTTTCCAACTCGCCCTCAGTCTGCCCTCCGGCCAAGGCCTGTTGGCTTTCTTCGAGCCAGACCTGTGCACGCTCCTGCAAGCCCGTTTGGGTCAACAGCACCGTCGCACCGCTGTCCTCCAGCATGAAACGAATACGTTCGGATGGATAGTCTGCATCCAACGGCACATATGCACCGCCGGCCTTCCACACTGCCAGCACACCGACCAGCATGTCCACCGAACGTTCACTCAAAATGCCAACAATCGACTCGCGTCCAATGCCTTCATTCCGTAATCTCCGCGCCAATTGGTTCGCACGCTCGTTCAGTGTGCGGTACGTAAGCTGCTGCTCCTCGTACACCACCGCCACGTGATCCGGTACAAGCTGCGCTTGTTCTTCCACATAGGTATGGAACAAGGCTCCTACTTCAACAGCAGCAACATCCGATACTCCCACATCTCCAAAACCGTAGATGATTTGTGCCTTCTCCTCGACGGTTACCATATCCAAAGCTGCCAGTGGCTGCTGCGGATGAAGGGTAATTGCACGAACAAGTTCGGTAAAATGCTGTGCCAATCGCGCGATGGTCTCAGGCTTGTACAGCGCCGTGCTGTATTCCAGACTGCACAGAATGCCTTCCGGCTGCTCCACTGCATCCAAGGTCAGATCAAATTTGGCCGTAGGATTGTCCGTCGGATACGTTTTAAAGGTCAGACCCTCCAGCTCGAACTCCTGTTGTTCAAATGTTTTCAACTCAAACATCGTGTCAAACAGCGCATTCCGGCTCGTATCCCGCGTTAAATTCAGCTTTTCAACCAGCTCTTCAAAAGGATACTCCTGATGCTCATACGCACTGAGCGCATGCTCTTTGACCTCTTGCAGGTAGTCCAGGAATGTTTTGTCGCCAGACGGATAATTGCGGATCGCCAGCGTGTTGAGGAATACGCCTACCAGGCTCCCCAGTTCCGCATGCGGTCTTCCGGCAATCGGCGTGCCGACGATAATGTCCTCTTGACCCGTGTATTTATGCAAAAGCGTGCTATATGCTGCCAGCAATACCATGTACAAGGTGGATCCGGTTTGCGCGGCCAGTTGTTTCAACTGCTCGCTGTCCTCCATGCGGATCGCAAACTCAAATCGAGTTCCTTCCAGACGCTGTACAGCAGGTCTTGTAAAATCCGTTGGCATATCCAGCGCCGGGATTTCACCAGACATCGTGTTCAGCCAATAGCTTTCTTGCGCACGTAGGCGTTCACTTTGCATATCTGCATGCTGCCAAACGGCATAATCCTTGTACTGAATACGCAGTGGCGTCAGTTCGTTGCCTTCATACAATTGAGAAAACTCCTGCACGATAATTCCTTCCGTGACGCCATCCGAAATAATATGGTGCATGTCATAGAGCATGACGTGACGCCCCGCTCCATTTTCGATCAACTGAACCCGCAGCAACGGTGCTTGTGCGAGATCAAATGCACGTACAAAGTCCTGTGCGTACTGCGGGGTCTCCTCTTCGCTTGCTTGTACATGCTCCACGCTGAATGGTGCGCTGGATTCAATCCGCTGAATCACCTCACCATCCACCATCTCGAATCTAGTTCGCAGGGCTTCATGACGGACAATCAGCTGGCGGAAGGCTTGCTCCAGTCGCTTTTTATCCAAGGAACCTTCAATGATCAAAGCGCCTGGCATATTGTAGCTAACCTCTCCGCCTTCTAGGTGACTCAGCACGTACATCCGTTTTTGCGCCGAGGAAACGGGATAATATGCGCGCTCCTCCGCAACAGGAATAGATACATACGTTTGCTGGGTCTGATCTTCACCCATCACCTGTACCAGTTGCTCAATCGTCGGATATTGGAAAATATCTCGCAAGGCCAGCTTGTGATTCAGCTCCTGATGGATTTTCGCCATCAGTGTTGTCGCGCGCAGAGAATGTCCTCCCACTTCAAAGAAGTTATCCTGGATGCCTATCTGGCGATGATTCAAAACGCTTTGCCAAATACGTACCAGTTGCTCTTCCAGCCATGTGCGCGGCGCCACGTACGCCGTGCCTCCTTCGAGGCGCGCTTCCGGTGCAGGCAACGCTTTGCGGTCAATTTTTCCGTTCGGTGTCAGCGGGAAATGATCCAGTTGTACGACATACGTCGGGATCATATAACCCGGCAGCTTGGGCTGCAGCATGTTGCACAGCTCTGGCAAATTCAGCGCCGCAGAGGCTACGACATACGCACACAAATCCTTGTCTCCGTCTTCGTTTTCCCAGGCGGTGACGATGGCTTTCTGAATGCCATCCACGGTCAGCAGCTGTGCTTCCACCTCGCCCAGTTCAATCCGGAAGCCCCGGATTTTGACCTGATCATCCATCCGGCCGATAAAGTCCACATTGCCGTCCGGCATCCACCGCGCCAAATCGCCTGTGCGGTACAATCGTTCACCCGGTACATACGGATTTGCTACGAATTTCTCGGCCGTCAGGTCTGCACGGTTCAAGTATCCCCGTGCTACCCCGGCTCCGCCGATGCACAGCTCGCCCAGTACGCCGATCGGCACCGGATTCAGCTGGCTGTCCACAATGTAGAAGCGGGCATTCAGCCACGCCTGGCCAATCGGCACATTGCCGCTACTTGGCAGCTTCGAAAGTTCTTCGTCGTAGAAGCTGGAGTCGATCGCCGCTTCCGTGACGCCGTAGCTATTAATAATACGAATATCTGCGCCAAACCGTTCTTGCAGTACCCGGTAATCCGTCACGCTGCAGCTATCCGAGCTGGTGATCAGCAGTTCCAGACTGCTCATGTCCAGCCCCTGTTCATGCACATGCTGCATAAACGGTACGATCAGGGCCGGGGTCGATTCGAACACTGTAATTTGATAATCATGAATCCATCCGTACAAACGGCTAAAATCAATCCGGTCGTCTTTCGGACAGATGACCATCGTGCCGCCGTTATAGAGCGTTCGCGCGATATCCCCGACGAATACGTCGAAGGAGAAGCTCGCCAGCTGCAGCAGTCGTACTGGGAACTCGCTCAGACGGTAATCCCGACGATACGCCGCAGCCGTATTCACCAAACTGTGATGTTCGATCATGACACCCTTTGGACGTCCGGTTGTCCCGGAGGTGTAAATGACATACGCCAAATCCTGCGGGTCGTTGATGTAATCGACGTTCGTCGTATCTCCGGTGCACAGTGACTCATCGTCCAACGCCAGCATCGTCTGCAGACGCAATCCCGTTGCCAGTTCGGATGCTGCTTCGCTATCAGGTGGCGAAGCTGTTGTTCCATTCAGCGTTCCATGGAGAGTACCTGATTCCATCGTTTCAGCTCCAGCCGCTGTTTCTAACTCGGCCTCAAACTGCCCTCCGACAAAGGCCTGTCGGCTTTCCTCCAGCCATACTTGTGCACGCTCCTGCAAGCCCGTCTGGGTCAACAGTACCGTCGCACCGCTGTCCTCCAGCATGAAACGAATACGTTCGGACGGATAGTCTGCATCCAGCGGTACATAGGCGCCTCCAGCCTTCCACACCGCCAATACACCGACCAGCATGTCGACCGAGCGTTCACTCAAGATGCCGACAATTGACTCGCGTCCAACGCCTTCATTTCGCAATCTCCGCGCCAATTGGTTCGCGCGCTCGTTCAGTTTACGGTACGTAAGCTGCTGCTCCTCGTACACCACTGCCACGTGATCCGGCACAAGCTGTGCCTGTTCTTCCACAAAGGTGTGGAAGAAGGCTCCTGCTTCAACTACAGCAACATCCGATACCCCCACATCTCCAAATCCATGGATGATTTGTGCTTTTTCCTCGGCAGGTACCATATCCAAAGCTGCCAGTGGCTGTTGTGGATGCAGTGTAATTGCACGTACGAGTTCAGTAAAATGATGTACCAATCGCGTAATGGTCTCAGGCTTGTACAGCGCCGTGCTGTATTCCAGACGGCACAGAATGCCTTCTGGCTGCTCTATTGCCTCCAAGCTCAGATCAAATTTGGCCGTATTATTTTCCAGCGGATACGAATTCAGGGTCAGACCTTCCAACTGCAACTCCTGCTGCTCTAATGTTTTCAACTCAAACATCGTGTCAAACAGCGCATTTCGGCTCGTATCCCGCGTTAAATTCAGCTGTTCAACCAGCTCTTCAAAAGGATAGTCCTGATGCTCATAAGCACTAAGCGCATGCTCTTTGACCTCTTGCAGATAATCCAGGAATGATTTATCGCCAGACGGATAATTGCGGATCGCCAGCGTGTTGATGAAGACACCTACCAGACTCTCCAGTTCCGCATGCGGTCTTCCGGCAATCGGCGTGCCGACTACGATATCTTCTTGGCCTGTGTATTTGTGCAAGAGCGTAGTGTACGCCGCCAGCAGCACCATATACAGGGTTGAACCTGTTTGCGAAGCCAGTTCTTTTAGGCGTTCGCTAACTTCACGCTCCAGTCCGAATTCGATCGTATCCCCTGCCGTACTTTGTACCGCCGGACGGTCAAAGTCGGTTGACAGATCCAGCACAGGCACTCCGTCCCGGAAGGTACCCAGCCAGTACGCTTCCTGACGCTGCATCCATTCCTGATGGGCTTCGCTTTGCTGCCATACCGCATAATCCTTGTACTGAATCCGTAATGGCGATAGCTCTTCACCGCCATACAAGCGGACAAATTCATCGGTCAGTACCTCCATCGACACACCATCCGAAACGATATGGTGCATGTCGAGCATGAGCAGATACTGTGGTTCCTGCTCTGCTCCTTGTGCGCCCAGATCCACCAAGCCTACCCGCAGCAGCGGCGCAGCTTTCAGATCAAACGGACGGACAAACTGCCGGACCCGTTCTTGTGCTTCCTGGCTAACCCTCGTGTACGTAGCTGTAGCTATAGATGTGTCCTGATCTGTATCCGAAGTCGCACTCTCTGCCTGTACCTTCGTATATTCCACCTCGAACGGCACGGTGTCCTCAACCCATTGCATCGGCTCATTGTCCACTAGCTCAAAGCGGGTACGCAAGGTTGCATGGCGATCGATCAATTGACGGAACACATCTTCTACTCGTTTCACATCCAGCGGGCCGCTCACTTGCAGCACCGACGGCATGTTGTAGTTCACATCACTTGGATCAAACTGATGCAACACATACAGTCGTTTTTGCGCTGAAGATAACGGGTAGAAGCTGCGTTCTTCTGTTACCGGAATAGACGCATATGTTACTTGATCCAGCTGTTCCAGTACGACTGCCAGTTGTTCAATGGTTGGTGCTTCAAAAATACTGCGCAGTGGAAGCGGCTTGTTCAGCTCCTTGTGAATCTTCGAGGCCAGTGTCGTCGCCCGCAGCGAGTGTCCGCCAATCTCGAAGAAGTTCTCCTTCACACCGACCTGCGTGAGGCCCAGCACATCCTGCCAAATGTGCGCCAGTTTCACTTCCACCCACGTCCGCGGTGCGACATAGTCGGCTCCGCTTTGCAGGCTGCCTTCTGGTGCCGGCAGGGCCTTGCGGTCAATTTTGCCATTGGGACTCAGCGGCATCTTTTCCAGCTGTACAAAGTACGATGGCACCATGTAGCCTGGCAGCTCCCGGCCCAGCTCACTTCTCAGCTCGCTGGCACCCATTTCTTGTCCGGCGACATAGTACGCCACCATTTGTTTTTGGTCCGTTTCGTCTGCACGAGCCATGACGACAGCTTCACGTACCGATTCCACTTGGAGCAGCTGCGTTTCGACCTCGCCCAGCTCAATCCGGTAGCCCCGGATTTTTACCTGATGGTCGATCCGGCCCAGATATTCAATGTTGCCGTCCGGCATCCATCTCGCCAAATCGCCTGTGCGGTACATCCGTTCATAGCCTGCTTCCCCGCCGGCAAACGGATCTTTCACAAATTTCTCGGCCGTCAACTCCGGACGGTTGAGGTAACCGCGGGCTACGCCGACACCGCCGATGCACAGCTCACCCGCCACCCCAATCGGCTGCAATTGCTCCGTGCCTTCCTTCACGATGTACAGACGAATGTTTTGAATCGGTTTCCCGATTGGAATAACCGCATATTCCTTATCCGGCTCGCAATCGAAGTACGATACGTCCACCGTCGCTTCGGTTGGGCCGTACAGGTTGATCAGCTTCGCTCCGGCCAGGCTTGACACAAGCCGTTGGAATCGTGCCACATGCTGCGATGGCAATGCTTCGCCGCTGGCAAAGACATGACGCAACGTTGCTAGCTTCGCTTGCATCACTTCCCGTGGCTGCTGCTCCACATACTCCAGGAACGCATGCAGCATGGCCGGTACAAAGTGCATCGTGCTCACGCCATCGCGGGCAATCGTGTCGACGATGTCTTCCGGGTTCTTTTCCCCGCCCACGGACAGCAAGCTCACCTTCGAGCCGACCAGCGACCACCAGAACAGCTCCCACACCGACACGTCGAACGTGAAGGCGGTCTTTTGCAGGATCGTATCTTCCGCACTCAAGCCGTACCGATCATGCATCCACAAAATCCGGTTCAGCACGGAATGGTGTTCCACCATCACGCCCTTCGGTTTTCCCGTGGAGCCGGACGTATAGATGACATAGGCGACATGGTGTGGCCCAGCCAGTGGCTCCAGATTCGAGCCGTCTTTGTGGTAAATGTCCTCACGATCCAGCACCAGCACCTGACCGTCGAAACTCAGCGAGGCTTGCTCCGCCAGATGTGATTGCGTCAGGACTAGCTTCGCGCCCGAATCCTCCAGCATAAAGCGGATGCGGTCTGCTGGATATTCCGGATCAATCGGCACGTAGGCTCCTCCAGCTTTGAGAATCGCGTAGATACCTACGATCATGTCCAGTGAACGG
>NZ_JBZXYR010000028.1:0-10618 GCF_058895805.1 Paenibacillus sp. NMA1017
CCGTTCACTGGACATGATCGTAGGTATCTACGCGATTCTCAAAGCTGGAGGAGCCTACGTGCCGATTGATCCGGAATATCCAGCAGACCGTATCCGCTTTATGCTGGAGGACTCGGGCGCGAAGCTAGTCCTGACGCAGTCGCATCTGTCTGAGCAAGCTTCGCTGAGTTTCAACGGTCAGGTGCTGGTGCTGGATCGTCAGGAGCAGGATGGCCAAGACATTTACCACGAAGACGGCTCGAATCTGGAGCCACTAGCTGGGCCGCACCATGTCGCCTATGTCATCTATACGTCCGGTTCCACGGGAAAACCGAAGGGCGTGATGGTGGAGCACCATTCCGTGCTGAATCGGATTTTGTGGATGCATGATCGGTACGGCTTGAGTGCGGAAGATACGATCCTGCAAAAGACGGCCTTCACCTTCGACGTGTCGGTGTGGGAGCTGTTCTGGTGGTCGCTGGTCGGCTCGAAGGTAAGCCTGTTGTCGGTGGGCGGGGAAAAGAACCCGGAAGACATCGTCGACACGATTGCCCGCGATGGCGTGAGCACAATGCACTTTGTACCGGCGATGCTGCATGCGTTCCTGGAATATGTAGAGCAGCAGCCACGGGAAGTGATGCAAGCGAAGCTAGCAACGTTGCGTCATGTCTTTGCCAGCGGCGAAGCATTGCCGCCACAGCATGTGGCCCGGTTCCAGCGGCTTGTGTCGAGCCTGACTGGAGCGAAGCTGATTAACCTGTACGGTCCAACCGAAGCGACGGTGGATGTGTCGTACTTCGATTGCGAGCCGGATGAGGAATATGCAGTTATTCCCATCGGGAAACCGATTCAAAACATCCGTCTGTACATCGTGAAGGAAGGCACGGAGCAATTGCAGCCGATTGGGGTTGCGGGTGAGCTGTGCATCGGCGGTGTCGGCGTAGCCCGCGGTTACCTCAACCGACCGGAGCTGACGGCCGAGAAATTTGTGAAAGATCCGTTTGCAGGCGGCGGAGCAGGCTATGAACGGATGTATCGCACGGGCGACTTGGCGAGATGGATGCCGGATGGCAACATCGAATACCTGGGCCGGATCGACCATCAGGTGAAAATCCGGGGCTACCGGATCGAGCTGGGCGAGGTGGAATCGCAACTGCTCCAAGTGGAATCCGTACGAGAAGCCGTCGTCATGGCCCGTGCAGATGAAACAGGGCAAAAACAAATGGTGGCGTACTACGTCGCCGGGCAAGAGTTCGGAGCCGGTGAACTGAGAAATGAACTGAGAAGTGAGCTGGGCCGGGAACTGCCAAGCTACATGGTGCCGTCGTACTTTGTACAGCTGGAGCAGATGCCGCTGAGTCCAAATGGAAAAATTGACCGCAAAGCCCTGCCAGCACCGGAAGGCAGCCTGCAAACCGGAGCCGACTATGTCGCACCGCGGACGTGGGTGGAAGTGAAACTGGCGCACATTTGGCAGGATGTGCTGGGCCTCACGCAGGTCGGTGTGAAGGAGAACTTCTTCGAGATTGGCGGACACTCGCTGCGGGCGACGACACTGGCCTCGAAGATTCACAAGGAGCTGAACAAGCCGCTTCCACTGCGCAGTATTTTTGAAGCACCCACGATTGAACAGTTGGCAACGGTGTTAGAAGGTTTGGATCAAGTGGTGTACGCGTCCATTCCGGTAACGGAAGAACGCAGCTTCTACCCGTTATCTTCAGCGCAAAAACGACTGTATGTATTGCATCAATTTGATCCAAGTGATGTGAACTACAACATGCCGTCGGTGCTGCAAGTGAGCGGCCCGCTGGATGTGAAACGAGTAGAAGATGTGTTCCGTCAATTGATCGATCGCCATGCAACCTTGCGTACCCGCTTTGGGCTAGTGGACAATGAGCCGATGCAATGGATTGAGGACAGCGTGCCGTTCGAGGTGGAATATACGAAGGTACAGGCAGAGAGTGCGACTTCGGATACAGATCAAGACATAGCTACAGGATTGGATACAGCTACAGCTACGTACACGAGGGTTAGCCAGGAAGTACAAGAACGGGTCCGGCAGTTTGTCCGTCCGTTTGATCTGAAAGCTGCGCCGCTGCTGCGGGTAGGCTTGGTGGATCTGGGCGCACAAGGAGCAGAGCAGGAACCACAGTATCTGCTCATGCTCGACATGCATCATATCGTTTCGGATGGTGTGTCCATGGAGGTACTGACCGATGAATTTGTCCGCTTGTATGGCGGTGAAGAGCTATCGCCATTGCGGATTCAGTACAAAGATTATGCGATATGGCAGCAAAGCGAAGCCCATCAGGAGTGGATGCAGCGTCAGGAAGCGTACTGGCTGGGTACCTTCCGGGGCGGAGTGCCTGTGCTGGATCTGTCAACCGACTTTGCCCGTCCGGCGGTACAAAGTACGGCAGGGGATACAATCGAATTCGGACTGGAGCGTGAAGTTAGCGAACGCCTAAAAGAACTGGCTTCGCAAACAGGTTCAACCCTGTATATGGTGCTACTGGCAGCGTACACTACGCTCTTGCACAAATACACAGGCCAAGAGGACATTGTAGTCGGCACGCCGATTGCCGGAAGACCGCATGTGGAACTGGAGAGTCTGGTAGGTGTCTTCATCAACACGCTGGCAATCCGCAATTATCCGTCTGGCGACCAATCGTTCCTGGATTATCTGCAAGAGGTCAAAGAGCATGCGCTTAGTGCTTATGAGCATCAGGACTATCCTTTTGAAGAGCTGGTTGAACAGCTGAATTTAACGCGGGATACGAGCCGAAATGCGCTATTTGACACGATGTTTGAGTTGAAAACATTGGAGCAACAGGAGCTGCAGCTGGAAGGTCTGACCCTGAATTCGTATCCGCTGGAAAATCATACGGCCAAATTTGATCTGAGCTTGGATGCAATAGAGCAGCCAGAAGGCATTCTGTGCCGTCTGGAATACAGCACGGCGCTGTACAAGCCTGAGACCATTACGCGATTAGTACAGCATTTTACCGAACTCGTACGTGCAATTACACTGCATCCACAACAGCCACTGGCAGCTTTGGATATGGTACCTGCCGAGGAAAAAGCACAAATCATCCATGGATTTGGAGATGTGGGGGTATCGGATGTTGCTGTAGTTGAAGCAGGAGCCTTCTTCCACACCTTTGTGGAAGAACAAGCGCAGTTGATACCGGATCACGTGGCGGTTGTATATGAGGAACAACAGCTTACGTACCGTAAACTGAACGAGCGCGCGAACCAACTGGCGCGGAGATTGCGAAATGAAGGCGTTGGACGCGAGTCAATTGTCGGCATTTTGAGTGAACGTTCGGTCGACATGCTGGTCGGTGTATTGGCGGTGTGGAAGGCTGGAGGCGCCTATGTACCGCTGGATGCAGACTATCCGTCCGAACGTATTCGTTTCATGTTGGAGGACAGTGGTGCGACGGTACTGTTGACCCAGACGGGCTTGCAGGAGCGTGCACAAGTATGGCTGGAGGAAAGCCGACAGGCCTTGGCCGGAGGGCAGTTTGAGGCCGAGTTAGAAACAGCGGCTGGAGCTGAAACGATGGAATCAGGTACTCTCCATGGAACGCTGAATGGAACAGCAGCTTCGCCACCTGATAGCGAAGCAGCATCCAAACTGGCAATGGGGCTGCGTCTGCAGACGATGTTGGCGCTGGATGATGAGTCGCTGTACATCGGGGATGCCACGGACGTTGAACCTATTAATGAACCGCAGGATTTGGCGTATGTCATTTACACCTCCGGGACAACCGGACGTCCAAAGGGTGTCATGATCGAACATCGCAGCTTGGTGAATACGGCTGCGGCGTATCGTCGGGATTATCGCCTGAACCAATTCCCAGTCCGACTGCTGCAACTGGCTAGCTTCTCCTTCGACGTGTTCGTCGGCGATATTGCGCGGACGTTTTATAATGGCGGGACAATGGTCATTTGTCCGAAAGACGACCGGATTGATTTTAGCCGTTTGTATGACTGGATTCATGATTATCAAATTACAGTGTTCGAATCGACCCCGGCCCTGATCGTACCGTTTATGCAGCATGTGCATGAACAGGGGCTGGACATGAGCAGTCTGGAACTGCTGATCACCAGCTCGGATAGCTGCAGCGTGACGGATTACCGGGTACTGCAAGAACGGTTTGGCGCAGATATTCGTATTATTAATAGCTACGGCGTCACGGAAGCGGCGATCGACTCCAGCTTCTACGACGAAGAGCTGTCGAAGCTGCCAAGTAGCGGCCATGTGCCGATTGGTCAGGCGTGGCTGAACGCACGCTTCTACATCGTGGACAGCCAGCTGAATCCGGTGCCGATCGGCGTACTGGGTGAACTGTGCATTGGCGGAGCCGGGGTGGCGCGAGGCTATCTGAACCGTGCAGACCTGACAGCCGAGAAATTCGTAGCAAATCCGTATGTACCGGGTGAACGATTGTACCGCACAGGCGATTTGGCGCGTTGGATGCCGGACGGCAATGTGGACTTTATCGGCCGGATGGATGATCAGGTCAAAATCCGGGGCTTCCGGATTGAACTGGGCGAGGTGGAAGCACAGCTGCTGACCGTGGACGGCATTCAGAAAGCCATCGTCACCGCCTGGGAAAACGAAGACGGAGACAAGGATTTGTGTGCGTATGTCGTAGCCTCAGCAGCATTGAATCTGCCGGAGCTGCGCAGCATACTCCAGCCCAAGCTGCCGGGTTATATGATCCCGACGTATGTCGTACAACTGGATCATTTCCCGCTGACACCGAACGGGAAAATTGACCGCAAAGCGTTGCCAGCACCGGAAGCGCGCCTCGAAGGAGGCACGGCGTACGTGGCACCGCGGACATGGCTGGAAGAGCAACTGGTACGTATTTGGCAAAGCGTCCTGAATCATCGGCAGATAGGCATCCAGGATAACTTCTTTGAAGTGGGGGGGCATTCTCTGCGCGCGACAACACTGATGGCGAAAATCCATCAGGAGCTGAATTACAAGCTGGCCCTGCGAGATATTTTCCAATATCCGACGATTGAGCAACTGGTACAGGTGATGGGAGAAGTTCAGACACAGCAAACGTATGTATCCATCCCTGTTGCGGAGGAGCGCGCATATTATCCCGTTTCCTCAGCGCAAAAACGGATGTACGTGCTGAGTCACCTGGAAGGTGGAGAGGTTAGCTACAACATGCCAGGAGCTTTGATTATCGAAGGCCCCTTGGATAAAAAACGACTGGAACAAGCCTTCCGCCAGCTGATTGACCGTCATGAAGCCCTGCGAACCCGATTCGAGATGGTGGATGGTGAGGTGATTCAGCGGATTGAATCCAGCGCACCATTCAGCGTGGAGCATGTACAAGCAAGCGAAGAGGAGACAGCGCAGTACGCACAGGACTTTGTACGTGCATTTGATCTCGCACAAGCCCCATTGCTGCGGGTTCAGTTGATAGAAAACGGAGCGGAGCGTCACGTCATGCTCTATGACATGCACCATATTATTTCGGATGGCGTCACGGAAGGAATTATCGTGCAGGAGTTCTCTCAATTGTATGAAGGCAAGGAACTGCCGCCACTCCGCATCCAATACAAGGACTATGCCGTTTGGCAGCATGCAGATATGCAAAGTGAACGTCTTCGTGAACAGGAAAGCTACTGGCTGAACACGATGGCTGGCGACATTCCAGCACTGGATATGCCAACGGATTTTGCAAGACCAGCCGTACAGCGTCAGGAAGGAGCTCGATTGGAATTTGCGATCAGCCTGGAGGACAGCGAGCAGTTGAAACAGCTGGCCGCGCAAACCGGTTCCACCTTGTACATGGTGTTGCTAGCAGCATATAGTACGCTCTTGCATAAATATTCGGGACAGGAAGACATTATCGTCGGCACGCCGATTGCCGGAAGACCGCATGCGGAACTGGAGAGCTTGGTAGGCGTATTCCTCAACACGCTGGCAATCCGCAATTATCCGACTGGCGACAAAACGTTCCTGGACTACTTGCAAGAGGTCAAAGAGCATGCGCTCAGTGCTTATGAACATCAGGAGTATCCTTTTGAAGAACTGGTTGAAAAGCTGAATTTAACGCGGGATACGAGCCGGAATGCGCTGTTTGACACGATGTTTGAGTTGAAAACATTTGAGCAGCAGGAGTTCGAGCTGGAGGGTCTAACCTTTAAAACGTATCCGACGAACAATCATACGTCCAAATTTGATCTAACCTTGGATGCAGTGGAGCAGCCGGAAGGCATTCTGTGCAGTCTGGAATACAGCACGGCGCTGTATAAGCCTGAGACCATCGCGCGATTGGCACAGCATTTTACCGAGCTTGTTCGTGCAATTACCCTTCATCCGCAGCAGCGACTCGCAGCTTTGGAGATGGTAACCGTGGAGGAAAAGGCACAAATCATCTACGGTTTTGGAGATGTAGGGGTATCGGATGTTGCTGCGGTAGAAGCAGGAGCACTGTTCCATACCTATGTGGAAGAACAAGCGCAGCTTGTACCGGATCACGTGGCGGTGGTGTACGAGGAGCAGCAGCTTACGTACCGCACACTGAACGAGCGTGCGAACCAATTGGCGCGGAGATTACGGAATGAAGGCATTGGACGCGAGTCGATTGTTGGCATTTTGAGTGAACGTTCGGTGGACATGCTGGTCGGCGTGCTGGCAGTGTGGAAGGCCGGCGGTGCGTACGTGCCGCTGGATGCAGATTATCCGTCCGAGCGAATTCGCTTTATGCTGGAGGACAGCGGCGCGACAGTGCTGTTGACCCAAATCGGCTTGCAGGAGCGTGCACAGGTCTGGCTGGATGAAAGCAAAGCTACATCCGAACCCGCAGCGCACTTGCGTTTGCATACCGTACTGGCGTTGGACGATGAGTCGCTGTACATCGGAGACACCACCGATATCGAGCACATCAACGAGCCGCAGGATCTGGCGTATGTGATCTACACGTCCGGTACAACGGGACGCCCGAAAGGGGTCATGATCGAGCATCGCAGTCTGGTAAACACGGCCACGGCCTACCGCCGGGATTACCGTCTGAACCAGTTTCCGGTACGGTTGCTGCAACTGGCAAGCTTCTCCTTCGACGTGTTCGTCGGGGATATCGCACGGGCGCTTTATAACGGTGGCACGATGGTCATCTGTCCGAAAGATGATCGGATTGATCCCAGCCGTTTGTATGGTTGGATTCGCGAGTATCAGATTACAGTGTTCGAATCGACTCCGGCCCTGATCGTACCGTTTATGCAGCATGTGTATGAACAGGGACTGGACATGAGCAGTCTGGAATTGCTGATCACCAGCTCGGATAGCTGCAGCGTGACGGACTACCGGGTGCTGCAAGAACGATTTGGTGCGGATATCCGCATTATGAACAGCTACGGCGTCACGGAAGCGGCGATCGACTCCAGCTTCTACGACGAAGAACTGTCGAAGCTGCCAAATAGCGGCAGTGTACCGATTGGTCAGGCGTGGCTGAACGCCCGCTTCTACATCGTGGACAGCCAGCTGAATCCGGTGCCGATCGGCGTGCTGGGCGAGCTGTGCATTGGCGGTGCTGGGGTAGCACGGGGATACCTGAACCGTGCGGACCTGACGGCCGAAAAATTCGTAGCGAACCCGTATGTTGCGGGTGAACGATTGTACCGCACAGGCGACTTGGCGCGGTGGATGCCGGACGGCAATGTGGACTTTATCGGCCGGATGGACTATCAAGTGAAAATCCGGGGCTACCGGATCGAGCTGGGCGAGATTGAAACGGCGATCCAGCGGGTGCCGGGCGTGCGTCAAGCGGTAGTCATCGACCGGACGGATGAGCGTGGGCACAAGTACTTGTGCGGATATATCACAGGAGAAGCAGAGCTGCGGATCGAGGAGGTACAGGCCGAGCTGGAAGCAGGGCTGCCAGCACATATGGTGCCTGCACGTTTGATGCGACTGGAGACAATCCCACTGACCCACAATGGAAAAATCGACCGCAAAGCGTTGCCGGAACCGGAAGGAAGCATCCATACCGGTGCAGCCTATGTGGCACCGCGTACCACGGTGGAGCAAGTACTGGCTGCGGTATGGGCTGGGGTGCTCGGCGTGGAAGCGGTAGGCACGCAGGATAACTTCTTCGAGCTGGGTGGCGATTCGATCAAGGCCTTGCAAGTATCCTCCCGATTGCTGCAAGCAGGTTATCGACTGGAGATGAAAGACCTGTTCAGTCATCCAACCGTGTCTGCCTTGGCACTGAAAGTCCAATCGGTGACCCGATTGGCAGATCAGAGCGAAGTGGTGGGCGCTGTGAAGCTGACACCTGTTCAACAATGGTTCTTTGAGCAGAGCCTGACGGATGCTCATCATCATAACCAGTCCATCATGCTGCATAGCAAGGACGGTTTTGATGAACTGGCCCTGCGCACGGCGATGGATCACGTCGTTAGCCATCACGACGCACTGCGTATCATTTTCCGTCCTAGTGAGTACGGATATGAAGCCTGGAACCGCGCAATTGGTGAGGGCGAGCTGTATACGCTGGAACGGGTGGACTTCAGAAATGAGTCTGAGGTATCTGCTGCGATCGAGGCCAAAGTGAATGAGATTCAGGCAGGTATTCAGTTAAGCGAAGGACCGCTGGTGAAGCTGGGACTGTTCCATTGTCCCGATGGAGATCATTTGCTGATGGCGATTCATCACTTAGTGGTGGATACCGTATCCTGGCGCATTTTGTTCGAGGATATTACGACCGCCTATGAGCAGGCATTGCACGGACAAATGACTCGTCTTCCGCACAAAACGGATTCGTTCCGCACCTGGGCGGATGGGCAGTCTCAATATGCGAACAGTCCGGCCATGGCAGCAGAACTCGCATTCTGGCAGGAAATGGAACAAGGCGTATATCAGCCGCTTCCAAAAGACGAATCCCATTCTCATTCCTTGAATAGGGACAGCGAGAACATGACGGTCACGTGGACAGCTCAGGAAACGGAGCAGCTGTTAAAACAAGCGCATCGTGCCTACAACACGGATATGAATGATTTGCTGCTTACCGCATTGGGACTGACGATTCATCGCTGGGCAGGCCTGGAACGAGTGCTCGTGAGCCTGGAAGGTCATGGACGGGAATCCATTTTGCCAGAGCTGGATATTACGCGCACCGTGGGCTGGTTTACGACTCAATTCCCGGTTGTGCTGGATATGAGCGTAGGGCAAGAACTTTCACAGCACATCAAACAGGTGAAAGAAGGACTACGCCGCATTCCGCAAAAGGGCATTGGCTACGGTATGTTGAGATACCTGTCCGCAGCACGTGAGCCAGAGCGTTTTGTGACCGAACCTGAAATCAGCTTTAACTATTTGGGACAATTTGACCAAGATATGCAAAATCAATTCATTGGCGTATCTCCTTACTCTAGCGGTGCAGAGCTTAGCGCCCATGCAGCCAGAACGCACACGCTGGATATGAACGGACTGATTTCGGAAGGCGAACTGCAATTGACGATCAGCTACAGCAAGCAGGAATATCGCCATGAAACGATGGAGCAGTTAGCCGAACAGTTCAGAACCAGCTTGCGAGAAATTATTACGCATTGTGTAGGCCGCAAACAGCAGGAGCTGACGCCAAGCGATGTCATGCTTAAACATGTAACCCTGGCCGAGCTGGATCAATTGGTAGAGCAGACTCGTGACATCGGGGAACTGGAGAATGTATATGCGCTGACGCCGATGCAAAAAGGCATGCTGTTCCATAGTCTGATGGATGCAGCGTCAGGTGCTTATTTTGAACAAACGACCTTTGATTTGCATGGACGCTTCCAAGCGGATATTTTCCAAGAGAGCTTGAATCATTTAGCGCAACGGCATGAGATCTTTAGAGCCAATTTCATCAGCGGTTGGCAGGATGAGCCTGTGCAGGTTATTTTCCGCCGCAAGGAAGTTGGTTTCAGCTGTGAAGATTTGCGTCATCTGAATGAGCAGGAGCGTGACGCGTATGTGAAGGAATTTATTCGCCAGGACAAGGCAGCCGGATTCGATTTGTCCCGGGATGCGTTGATGCGCGTGGCCATTTTACGGACCAGTGACGAGGATTATTATTTTGTGTGGAGCTCTCATCACATCTTGATGGATGGCTGGTGTGTGGCGTTAGTCACGGATGAGGTGTTTGAGGCTTATTTTGCAGCCGTGGAGCATAGACAGCCGAAGCTTGCTCCCGTGACTCCATACAGTCAGTATATTGAGTGGCTTGAAGCACAGGATGTAGAGGCAGCAGCTTCCTACTGGAAGGATTATTTGCTCGGCTATGATCAGCAAACGTCGATTCCGACCGGAAAAGTAGGCGTGAAAGCGGACGGTGCACAATTTGAGCATATCCTGTGCGATCTGGGCAAGGAATTGACCGGACGTATGGAAATGGTGGCCAAGCAGCACCACGTGACCGCGAATACATTGCTGCAAACAGCTTGGGGCTTGCTGCTCCAAAAGTACAACGGTAGTGATGACGCTGTTTTTGGCGGTGTAGTGTCTGGTCGTCCAGCAGATATTTCGGGGATCGAAAACATGGTGGGCTTGTTCATTAACACCATTCCAATACGTATCCGCAGTGGAGCTGAGGACACCTTTGCCGACCTGATCAGAACGAATCAGAAG
>NZ_JBZXYR010000029.1:0-9043 GCF_058895805.1 Paenibacillus sp. NMA1017
GTCTGGCCCGAACGATCTGGCGTATGTGATTTATACGTCGGGTACGACGGGGCAGCCGAAGGGTGTGATGATCGAGCACCGCGGGCTGTGTAATCTCAAAACCTATTTCGATGAAACCCTACAGATGAGCTTGTCGGATCATGTCTTGATGTTTGCCAGTTATTCCTTTGATGCCGCTTGCTGGGAAGTGTTTCAAACGCTGTTCTGCGGGGCGACGCTATATATACCGACGTCGGAAGCGATTTTAAACTATGGACAGTTTGAGCAGTACATGGCGAAACACCAAATTACGGCCGTGTTATTACCACCGACGTACGCGGTGTATCTAGAAGCAGAGCGAATGCCGGACCTGCGCATCCTGTTTACGGGGGGATCTGCGACAACGACAGACCTGGTAAACAAGTGGAAGCATCAAGTGGCTTACTACAACGCTTATGGTCCAACCGAGAATTCCATTGTCACGTCAATTTGGCCGGTGTCTGAGGACACGAACGCGGAGGAACGGATTGCTATCGGGCGTCCTGTCCCGAATCACCGGATCTATATCGTGGATGCACAAGGACATCTGGCGCCGGTGGGTGTAGCTGGAGAACTGTGTGTATCAGGTGTAGGGCTGGCACGTGGATATCTGCATCGTCCCGAACTGACGGATGAGAAGTTTATACCGAATCCGTTTACGGACGGAGAAGCCGGATATGAACGGATGTACCGGACAGGGGATTTGGCGAGATGGATGCCGGACGGGAACATCGAGCACCTGGGACGGATCGATCATCAAGTGAAAATCCGGGGCTACCGGATTGAACTGGGTGAGGTGGAGGCGAACCTATTAAAAATAGAACATGTGCAAGAAGCCATCCTGCTAGCTCGAGAAGACGGGCAAGGGCAAAACCAACTGGTAGCCTACTATGTGGCAGAACGAGAAATGAATGCAGGTGAACTACGCAGCATACTGGGCGAAAAGCTGCCTCACCATATGGTACCTTCATATTTTATACAGCTGGAGTCCATGCCACTGACACCGAACGGTAAAATTGACCGCAAGGCATTGCCAGCACCCGAAGGCAGCCTGCAAAGCGAAGGGGATTATATGGAACCACGCACAGCACTGGAGCAGATGTTGGTTTCGGTGTGGCAGTCGGTATTGGGTACGAAGAAAGTTGGGATTCTGGACAATTTCTTCGATCTGGGCGGCGATTCAATCAAAGCGATTCAAGTATCCTCCCGATTGCTACAAGCTGGCTACAAGCTGGAAATGAAGGATCTATTCCAATATCCTTCTGTGTCGCTGCTGAGTGGTCACGTACACAAGGTTAGCCGTACAGTCGATCAGCAGGTAGTGTCCGGGGCGGTTCAACTGACCCCGATTCAGCAATGGTTCTTTGGACTATCCTCAGCGGAGCCGCATTATTTTAACCAGTCGGTGATGCTGTATAGAGCACAAGGCTTTGACGGAACTGCACTGCGTCAAACGGTGGTTAAAATCACCGAGCATCACGATGTGTTGCGCACCGTTTTCCGTCAGACTGAGCAGGGATATGAAGCATGGAACCGTGGCTTGAACGAAGGTGAGCTGTATAGTCTGGACATTGTCGATTTGACGAATGTAGCAGACCCCGAAGTTATGGTGACGGCGATGGAAGCGAAAGCGAATGCCATCCAAAGTTCGATCCGTCTGGATGAAGGACCACTGTTGAAGCTGGGATTATTTCATTGTGCCGATGGGGATCATCTGTTAATTGCAGTTCACCATTTGGTGGTGGATGGCATCTCATGGCGGATTGTGTTCGAAGATTTTGCAGCAGGGTATGAGCAGGCCGTTCGAGGTGAAGCGATTCGTTTACCATACAAAACGGACTCTTTCTTGAGCTGGGCAGAGCGTTTATCCGAATACGCCAACAGTCCTGCCTTCGAATCCGAGCGGGAGTACTGGATGAATCTTGCCCAAACGGAATTGGCGCCATTGCCTAAAGATCATGAGATTACAGAAGGAGAGCATTTCCTGATACGAGACAGTGAGATGGTAACGGCAGTTTGGAGCGAGCAGGAAACACGGTTGTTGCTTCAAGAGGCACATCGTGCATACAACACAGAAGTGAACGATTTGCTGCTGACTGCACTTGGTACGGCCATATATCACTGGAGCGGTCAGGAGCGAGTGCTGGTAAATCTGGAGGGGCATGGTCGGGAATCCATCGTATCGAATATGGACATTACACGTACAGTAGGCTGGTTTACGAGCCAATATCCAGTGCTGCTTGAAGTGAATGGCAACGTGGACACAGGGCAGCGAATCAAGCGGGTGAAGGAAGATTTGCGTCATGTGCCGCACAAGGGCATTGGCTACGGTATTTTGAAATATTTGTCTCCGGATGCGAACCTAGAAGCATTGACGTTCCAGCCGGAAGTTAGCTTCAACTATTTGGGACAATTTGATCAGGATGTGGACAATAGCGATATCGTGTTTTCTTCTCATAAGGGCGGAGAGCCGATAAGTGGCAGCTTCCTTTTGGAGCAGCCACTTAATATAAACGGAGCAGTCACGGCAGGCGTATTGACTCTGGAAATTCGCTATAACAGCAAAGTGTATCACAAAGAGAATGTGGAGAAATTCGCAGGCTTGCTTCAGGAAAGCTTACGGGAAATCATAGTTCATTGCGCTTCCAAAGAACAGAGCGAGCTGACGCCAAGTGATGTGCTGTTCAAAGGCCTGACGCTGGAGCAGTTGGAACAACTGGCCGCGCAAACAGTCCCTGTGGGAGAACTGGAAGATATTTATGCGCTCTCGCCTATGCAAAAGGGAATGCTTTTCCATAGTTTGATGGAGCCGGAGTCGGGTGCGTACTTCCAGCAGGTCTCGTTTGATTTAATGGGTAGCTTTAACATGAATGCTTTTCGTAAGAGCCTAGATGTGTTCATACAGCGGCATGAGGCGTTGCGGACGAACTTCCATACCTTGCAGGATCAGGAGCCCTTGCAGCTGGTATTTCGTCACAAAGACAGTGAGCTTTCCTTCGAGGATCTGCGCAATATGGAGGAAGCGGAGCAGAAGACGTATATTCAGAGCTTTAAACTGCAAAATCAAGCTCAGGGCTTTAAACTGGATACCGACACGCTAATGCGCATAAAGGTTTTGCGGACAGGAGAGGAAACGTATCACTTGGTCTGGAGCTTCCATCATATTGTGATGGATGGCTGGTGCTTGTCGCTGGTCACAGGCGAAGTGTTCGGTACGTACTTTACGCTTCTAGAGCAAAAGCAGCCGGAGTTTACAGCGGTCACATCTTATGGAGAATACATCAAATGGCTCGAGCGTCAGGATGAACGTGCGGCAAGAGACTACTGGAGCAGCTATCTGGCAGGCTTTGAGCAGCAGACCTTGTTACCTGGAAAAGATATCTCCCGTAAGGAACAGGTCGAAGACGACGAAGAGCATTTAACATCTTCAGCAACTAAGTCATCTGAATATATTCCTGAACAACTAACGCTTGAGCTGGACAGTACATGGAGTGAAGCGATGCACCGGATTGCAAAGCAGCAGTGGGTCACGATCAATACGCTGATACAGAGTATATGGGGCCTCATTTTACAGAAATACAACAATAATGAGGATGTAATTTTTGGTAGTGTCGTTTCTGGTCGTCCGACTGACATCAATGGCGTGGAGAACACGATCGGTTTGTTTATTAATACGATCCCGGTTCGGATTCAAAGCGAAAGGAACACCACCTTTGCAGAAGTCATGCGGAAAACGCAGGAACAGGCACTTGCTTCGGGGAGGTATGACAGCTTCCCATTGTATGAAATTCAGGGGTTGACTGACCAGAAGCAGAACTTAATTAATCACATTATGGTATTTGAAAACTACCCGGTAGAGCAGCAGGTCGAACAGATTGGAGAGGTACAGCCGTCTGCTTTTGAGATTACGAATGTAGAGGTTGTTGAACAGACGAATTATGATCTGGACTTGATGGTGATACCGAATGAAGTGTTCAAAATCATATTTCGATATAACGCCAATGTGTACGATCGGGCTACGGTGAAGCGTATGCAAGGACATGTGTTACATGTGATCGGGCAAGTTGTAGAGAATCCACATATTCGAGTTGACGAGCTGGAACTGGTGACACCAGAAGAGCAGGCGCAAATCCTTGGGATTTGGGGAGAGACGGTAGTAGATTATCCGCAGAATCAGACGCTAAGCACACTCTTTGAGGAACAGGCGGCGCGAACTCCGGATCAGGCGGCCGTGCTGTTCGGAGCAGAGGCGCTGACCTACGGTGAGCTGAACGAACGGGCAAATCGTCTGGCACGGACGTTACGTGCGGAAGGAGTGGAAGCGGATCAGCCTGTAGGCATTCTGGTACAACGCTCGCTGGAGATGATCGTGGGTATCTATGCGATTCTCAAAGCAGGTGGAGCTTATGTGCCGATTGACCCGGAATATCCAGCGGATCGTATCCGTTTCATGCTAGAGGACTCGGGAGCGAGATTGGTTTTGACGCAATCGCATCTGGCAGAGCAGGCGAGTCTGAGCTTTGACGGCAAGATGCTGATACTGGATGGCAAAGATATTTATCATGAAAATGGTTCGAATCTGGAACCATTAGCAGGGCCGCGTCATGTAGCTTATGTCATCTATACCTCTGGTTCGACTGGAAAACCGAAGGGCGTGATGGTTGAGCATCATTCGGTGATCAACCGGGTCTTGTGGATGCATGATCGGTATGGTTTGAGTGAGGAAGATACGATTTTGCAAAAAACCGCCTTTACGTTCGACGTATCGGTATGGGAGCTGTTCTGGTGGTCGATTGTCGGCTCGAAAGTGAGCTTGTTGTCTGTTGGCGGTGAAAAGAATCCCGAGGACATCATGGAGACGATTGCGCGCGATGGTGTGAGCACGATGCACTTTGTACCTGCGATGCTGCATGCGTTCCTAGAGTATGTAGAGCAGCAGCCGCTGAAGGTCGTGCAAGCAAAGCTTGGCACATTAAAACACGTGTTTGCCAGTGGCGAAGCTTTGCCGCCGCAACATGTGGCGCGTTTCCAACGCCTTGTATCAGGTATCGCTGGAGCGAAGCTGATCAACCTATACGGACCGACGGAAGCCACGGTGGATGTATCGTATTTCGATTGCGAGCCAACCGAAGCGTATGCAGTTATTCCAATCGGGAAGCCAATTCAAAACATTCGTCTGTACATCGTGAAGGAAGGTACGGAACAGTTGCAGCCGATTGGAGTTGCGGGTGAACTGTGCATCAGCGGTGTGGGTGTGGCACGTGGCTACCTAAATCGTCCGGAATTAACTGCTGAGAAATTCGTTGCCGATCCGTTTGCGAGTGGCGAAGCGGGTTATGAGCGCATGTACCGCACTGGAGATTTGGCGAGATGGATGCCTGACGGCAATATCGAATATTTGGGTCGGATCGACCATCAGGTGAAAATCCGTGGTTACCGGATTGAGTTGGGCGAAGTCGAATCGCAGTTGCAGAAAGTAGAGTTCGTACGGGAAGCGGTTATTATAGCTCGTGCGGATGAGGCAGGTCAAAAGCAAATGGTGGCGTACTATGTGGCTGGACAGAATATTGACGCAAGTGAGCTAAGAAGTGAGCTGGGCCGGAAGTTGCCAAGCTATATGGTGCCATCGTACTTTGTACAGCTAGAGCGAATGCCGCTGAGTCCAAATGGAAAAATTGACCGCAAAGCATTACCAGCACCGGAAGGAAGCCTGCAAAGGGGAGTAGATTATACAGAGCCGCGTACAGCCTCGGAACGGGCATTGGTGGCGGTTTGGCAGTCGGTGCTGGGTGTAAAGACCATCGGTATTTTGGACAATTTCTTTGACTTGGGCGGGGATTCGATCAAGGCGATCCAAATTGCATCCCGTGTATTCCAGACAGGCTATAAGCTGGACATGAAGGATTTGTTCCAATATCCAACGGTAGCAACACTGGCTCCGCATATTCGTGAGGTCAGTCGGATCGCGCATCAGGGAGAAGTGAGTGGAGAAACGGTTTTACTCCCAATTCAGCACTGGTTCTTTTCGCAGGAACGTGAGCGTCCGCAGCACTTTAATCAGGATGTAATGCTTTATAGCGCCGCAGGCTTTGACGAGACAGCGGTTCGCCGGGTCATGGATCATATCGTGAAGCATCATGATGCGCTGCGTACGGTTTTCTACAAGACCCCATCCGGGTACGGAGCTTGGACACGCAGTGTAGAGGAAGGATCGTTGTATACGCTGGAAATCACAGATTTTCTTGAATTGACGACGCATACTGAGAAACTTGAAGCGAAGGCGACTGAAATTCAAAGCAGCATCAACCTGGCCGAAGGGCCTCTGGTAAAGCTTGGTTTGTTCCGTTGTGCTGATGGCGATCATTTGTTGATAGCTGTCCACCATTTAGTGATAGATGGGGTATCATGGCGGATTCTGTTTGAGGATTTTTCCACGGGCTATGAGCAAGCAATCAAGAACCAGCCTGTGCAATTTCCACTCAAAACAGATTCCTTCCAAACCTGGGCACGAGAGCTGTCAGCTTATGCTAACAGTCCAGCCACCGAGTCTGACGGAGTATACTGGCAGCTACACGAACTGGCCAAAGCGGAGGCAGCTTCACTACCGAAGGATTTTGCCTATGAAGACTCTTTGAACACGGACAGCGAAGTGCTAACAGTAGAATGGACGGAAGGCGAAACACAGCAGCTCTTGAAACAAGCGCACCACGCCTATAGCACGGAGATCAATGATCTGCTCCTGACTGCGCTAGGTTTGGCGATTCATAACTGGACGGGAACAAATCATGTGCTGGTGAATCTGGAAGGTCATGGTCGAGAAGCGATCCTTTCCGATGTAGATATCACACGTACGGTTGGCTGGTTTACCAGTTTGTATCCGGTACTGCTGGAAACGGGCTCAGGGCTGACGCTGGCACAGCGGATCAAAGAAACGAAGGAAGGCTTGCGCCGGATTCCGCATAAAGGGCTGACGTACGGCACTTGGCGCTACTTATCCGAAGCGGCCGCAGAGAAACATGGACGTACAATTTTAGCAGAACCGGAAATCGGCTTTAACTATTTGGGTCAGGTGGATCAGGATTTGCAAAACAACAGAATTATGTTGTCCTCCTATGGAGCAGGCGAGACAGACGATCCCCAATCGAGATTGCCGTACACGCTGAATTTGAACGCGCTGATCTCAGAGGGTACATTGCGATTGACAATCGCTTACAGCCGCAAGCAGTATCGTAAAGAAACAATCGAACATGTGGCGGGATTGCTGCAATCCGCTCTGCAAGAAGTGATTGTGCATTGCACCGCTCAGGAACAGCCGGAGCTGACTCCGAGTGATGTGTCCTTCAAGGGCTTGACGATCGGTGAGTTAGAGCAAATAGTTGAGAAAGCTGCACCAGTAGGTGAATTGGAGAATGTATACGCGTTGACACCGATGCAGCAGGGTATGCTGTTCTATAGCCTGCTGGATTCGCAATCCGAGGTGTATTTTGAACAGTCCTCCTTTGATTTGAAGGGACAGTTTAATATCGCTGCGTTTGGAGCAAGTCTGGATAGGCTGGTTCAGAGACATACAGTTTTACGGACGAATTTCTATAGCGGCTGGAAAGAGGAGCCTCTTCAGGTCGTGTACCGGCATAAACGCAGTGAGCTATACGTAGAGGATTTACGGGATGCGCAGGAAGAGGAGCGAAACGATTATATCCGCGAATTTACGCACAAAGACAAACAAAGAGGCTTCGACTTGGCGCAGGATGCCTTGATGCGTGTTGCTATTTTACGCACGGGTGAGGATTCGTATCGTTTTATATGGAGCTTCCATCATATTGTGATGGACGGTTGGTGCTTGTCGCTATTGACCAATGAAGTGTTTGCGAGCTACTTTGCAATTCTTGACAATAAACAGCCGGAGCTAGCACCTGTAACGCCGTACAGCCAATATATTGAATGGCTAGAGCATCAGGATCATCAGGAAGCTTCACATTACTGGATCACATACCTGGATGGGTATGAGGAGCAGGTTCATTTACCTCAAGCTAATATGCAGAGCAAAACAGGTTATCAGGCAGAGCGGTTTGATTTTGATCTGGGGATAGGATTGACAACCCAAATTCAGAGGATTGCCCAGCGTTATCAGGTGACGATCAATACGTTGATACAGACGGTGTGGGGGATATTGCTGCAAAAGTATAACGGTACAGACGATGTTGTGTTTGGTAGTGTCGTCTCTGGACGCCCCGCAGATATTCCAAATGTAGAGCATATGATCGGTCTGTTCATTAATACAGTGCCTGTACGCATTAGCAGCCGTAAGGAAAGTCTGTTTTCAGCAGTGGTGCAGCAAATTCAGGAGCAATCTATAGCTTCCCATGCTTATGACACGTATCCGCTGTATGAAATTCAGAGCTTGTCAGAACTCAAGCAAGATTTGATTAACCATATTATGATTTTTGAAAATTATCCGGTGGAGAAAGAAATTGAATTGCTGGGTGATGATAAGCAAGCCAGCTTCACGATTACGGGAGCAGAGTCGATTGAGCAAACGAACTATGATTTCAATTTGATCGTTATGCCAGGACATACAATTCAAATGAGATTTGGCTACAATGCACAGGTCTTTGAACACGAAGGTATAGAGAAAATTCAGGGGCACCTGGTGCAACTGCTGGAGCAGGTAACGGCGAACCCGAATATTCCTGTACGTGAGCTGGATGTATTGACCGAGCAAGAACGCGAGCAAATCCTTCGCGTGTGGGGAGATACGGCAGCGGACTATCCAAGCGAGCAGACCATTCACGGTTTGTTTGAAGTGCAGGCTTTGCAAACCCCAGAGCAGGCGGCCTTGTTCTTCGAGGGAGAGCAGTTGACCTATCGCGAGCTGAATGAACGAGCCAACCGATTGGCTCGTACCTTACGGAGTCATGGCGTGACGAAGGATCGTCTGGTGGGTCTGATGACGGAGCGCTCGATAGATATGATCGTGGGGATGTTCGGGATTATGAAAGCCGGAGGCGCGTATGTTCCGATAGAT
>NZ_JBZXYR010000030.1:0-6268 GCF_058895805.1 Paenibacillus sp. NMA1017
GATCGGCTGGTTTACAAGCCTGTATCCGGTGCTGCTGGACACAGATGTCAACCTGACGCTGGCCCAGCGGATTAAAGAAACGAAGGAAGGTCTGCGCCGGATTCCACATAAAGGGCTGACCTATGGCACATGGCGCTACTTGTCCCCTGCTTCAGGATCGGGTGAAGCGCGTACGATTGCAGTAGAACCGGAGATCAGCTTTAACTATTTGGGGCAGGTCGATCAGGATGTACAAAACAGTGAAATCACGTTGTCGTCCTACGGTGCAGGGGAGACAGAGGATGCCCATTCACCGTTACTGTACACGCTGGATTTGAACGCGATGATCTCGGAAGGCACGCTGCGTTTGACGATCGCTTACAGCCATAAGCAGTATCGCAAAGAAACGCTGGAACGTGTGGCGGGATTGTTGAAATCTGCTTTGCAAGAGGTGATTACGCACTGTGTCGCTCAGGAACAGCCGGAGCTGACGCCGAGTGATGTGTCCTTCAAAGGTCTGACGACTGGAGAACTGGAACAAATTGCGGAACAGGCGGCACATACCGGTGAGCTGGAAAATGTATACGCACTGACGCCGATGCAAAAGGGCATGCTCTTTTACAATCTGATGGACTCGCAATCAGGAGCTTATTTTGAACAGGCCTCCTTTGATCTGCGAGGACAGTTTAATATCGCTGCATTTGCGGCAAGTTTGGATGTCTTGGTGCAGCGGCATACGGTACTGCGCACGAATTTCTACAGCGGCTGGAAGGATGAACCGCTGCAGGTCGTGTACCGAAATAAGCGCAGTGAATTATATGTTGAGGACCTGCGGGATGTGGAGGACGAGCAGCAAAACGAGTACATTCTCGAATATACGCACCAAGACAAGCAGAGAGGTTTTGATCTGGCACAAGACGCCTTGATGCGTGTCGCTGTGTTGCGCACAGGTGAGGATGCGTACCGTTTTGTATGGAGCTTCCATCATATTGTGATGGACGGATGGTGCTTGTCGCTGGTGACAGGCGAAGTGTTTGCGAGCTATTTTGCGATACTGGCCCATAAACAGCCGGAGTTGTCACCTGTAACGCCATACAGTCAATATATCGAATGGCTGGAGCAGCAGGATCGTCAGGCCGCATCCGGTTACTGGAGCAAGGTTTTGGAAGGATATGAGGAGCAGTCCCGCCTGCCACAGGCTAAAATGCAGGGCAAAACGGATTATCAGGCGGAACGTCTGGATTTTGACTTGGGCGCGGATCTCACAGCTGATATTCAGCGCATAGCCAAGCGTTATCAGGTCACCATCAATACGTTGATGCAGACGGTTTGGGGCCTTTTGCTGCAAAAATATAATGGCACAGATGATGTGGTGTTTGGCAGCGTGGTATCTGGACGTCCGGCAGACATTCCAAATGTGGAGCACATTATTGGTCTGTTTATCAATACCATTCCGGTACGCATCCGCAGTCAAGTGGACAGTTTATTCTCAGACGTGATGAAGCAAACCCAGGAGCAATCGATTGCTTCCCATGCCTATGATACGTATCCGTTGTATGAAATTCAGGGGCTGTCGGAGCTTAAGCAGGATTTGATCCATCATATTCTTATTTTTGAAAACTATCCGGTAGAGGAACAATTGGAGCAATTAGGCAACGGTGATGAGTCCAGCTTCAGCATCACAGGAGCCGAGTCTGTCGAGCAGACCAACTATGACTTTAACCTGGTGGTGCTGCCAGGGAACACCATTCATATGAGCTTTGGCTATAATGCCTTGGCCTTTGAACGGGAAAGTGTAGAGCAAATTCGAGGTCATCTGGTGCAGCTACTGGAACAGGTGACAGCGAATCCGAACATCCGTGTACATGAGCTGGATATGGTTACCATGCAGGAGCGTGAGCAAATCGTTGAGGTTTGGGGGAATACAGCAGTAGCATATCCAAGCGAGCAAACGATCCACGGCTTGTTCGAGGCGCAAACCGCGCAGACGCCGGAGCAGACAGCCTTGTTCTTTGAAGGAGAAGCGCTGACTTATCGCGAGCTGAATGAACGCGCCAATCGATTAGCTCGTACCTTGCGCAGTCAAGGCGTGACGAAAGATCGTCTGGTGGGCCTGATGACCGAGCGTTCGGTGGACATGATCGTGGGCATCTTCGGGATTTTAAAAGCCGGGGGTGCATATGTCCCAATCGATCCGACGTATCCAGAGGAGCGTATCCGCTACATGCTGGACGACTCAGGTGCGAAGCTACTATTGACGCAAAGCCATCTGGTAGACAAAGTAGCTATCGATGGTCAGGTGCTGGTGCTGGATGGAGCACAAACGGTGTATCACGAGGATGGTTCTAACCTGGAGCGGTGGTCCGGTCCAAACGATTTGGCATATGTGATTTATACGTCGGGGACAACGGGGCAGCCGAAGGGCGTAATGCTCGAGCATCACGGGCTATGCAATCTGAAGACGTATTTTGATCAGACGCTTCGGATTCGTACGACGGATCATGCGTTGCTGTTCGCCAGCTATTCGTTTGATGCGGCTTGCTGGGAAATCTTCCAGGCGCTGTTCTGTGGAGCCACGTTGTATGTGCCAACGTCAGAAACGATTTTGAACTACGAGCGGTTTGAGCAATATATGGCGGATCATCACATCACCGTGGCTGCTTTGCCGCCGACCTATGCGGTGTATCTGGAGCCGGAACGGATGCCAAACTTGCGTATTCTATTCACTGCGGGTTCTGCATCTTCAACAGAATTGGTATACAAGTGGAAGGATCAGGTGGCGTACTACAACGGCTACGGTCCAACCGAAAACTCGGTGGCGACGTCCATCTGGCCGGTATCCGAGGATGAGAGAGCCGGACAATTGATTTCCATCGGACGCCCTGTGCCGAATCATCGGGTATACATGGTGGATGGGCATGGACATTTGGCTCCGATAGGCGTAGCGGGTGAGCTGTGCGTGTCCGGTCCGGGTCTGGCTCGGGGTTATCTGGATCGTCCAGAGCTGACGGCGGAGAAGTTTGTAGCGAACCCGTTTACGGCTGGTGAAGCAGGCTATGAACGGATGTACCGTACGGGTGACTTGGCGAGATGGATGCCAGACGGGAACATTGAATATTTGGGCCGGATCGACCATCAGGTGAAAATCCGGGGCTACCGGATCGAGTTGGGCGAGGTCGAGGCACAAATTTTGAAAGTGGAGGATGTACAAGAGGTCATCGTACTGGCCCAGGCGGACGAACAGGGGCAAAACCAACTGGTGGCGTACTATGTCGCTGAAAGAGACGTAAGCGCTGGGGAACTGCGCAGCTTACTGGGTGAGGAGCTGCCAAACTACATGGTGCCTTCGTATTTCATCCAGCTGGAGCAGATGCCGCTGACGCCGAACGGTAAAATCGACCGCAAGGCCCTGCCGGCACCAGAAGGCAGCCTGCAAAGCGGAGCGGATTATGTAGAGCCGCGCACAGCGCTGGAGCAGACGTTAGTGTCCATTTGGCAGGCTGTATTAGGAACGAAGAGAGTCGGGATTTTGGATAATTTCTTTGATCTGGGCGGCGATTCGATCAAAGCAATCCAGGTATCCTCCCGTTTGCTGCAAGCGGGCTACAAGCTGGACATGAAGGATTTGTTCCAATATCCTTCCATTTCGCTGCTGAGTGGTCATGTACACAAGGTCAGCCGTACAGCCGATCAGCGGGTGGTTTCGGGGGCAGTTAGTTTGACTCCCATACAGCAATGGTTCTTTGGACAATCCTCGGCAGAGCCACATTATTTCAACCAGTCGGTGATGCTGTATAGAGCACAAGGCTTCGATGAAACCGCATTGCGCCAAACGGTGACCCAGGTGACGGAGCATCATGATGCGCTGCGTATGGTCTTCCGTCAGACGGAACAGGGCTATGAAGCGTGGAATCGCGGTTTGAACGAAGGCCAGCTGTATAGTCTGGATGTTGTTGATTTGACGGATGTGCAGAACATTGCAGATGTTGCAGCAGCAATTGAGGTGAAGGCGAATGCCATCCAAAGTTCTATTCGTCTGGACGAGGGACCGCTGGTGAAGCTGGGACTTTTCCATTGCATGGATGGAGATCATTTACTGATTGCCATTCACCATCTGATCGTAGACGGCATTTCATGGCGGATTGTGTTTGAGGATTTTGCTACGGGATACGAGCAGGCCGTGCGGGGAGAAGCGATTCGCCTGCCATACAAAACGGACTCTTTCTCTGCTTGGGCAGAGCAGTTGTCTCAATATGCGAACAGTCCGGCGATCGAAAATGAACGCGAGTATTGGCAGCGTCTTGCCCAAGTGGAAATTGCATCGCTACCTAAGGATCAAGAAAGAGCGACAGGACAGCATTTTGTGGTCAGAGACAGTGAGACGGTGAGCGTGGCTTGGAGCGAACAGGAAACCCGGCTACTGCTTCAGGAATCGCATCGTGCGTACCACACCGAGGTCAATGATCTGCTGTTAACCGCACTCGGCAGCGCATTGTACAACTGGAGCGGTCAGGAGCGTGTGCTGGTCAATCTGGAGGGGCATGGCCGGGAGGCTATTGTTCCAGATGTGGATATCACACGTACCGTGGGTTGGTTTACGAGTCAGTACCCGGTACTGCTGGGTGTGGATGGAAAGGCGGAAGTAGGGCAGCGCATCAAGCGGGTGAAAGAGGACCTGCGCCATGTGCCGCATAAGGGCATTGGCTATGGCATTTTGAAATATATGTCTCAGCATGATGTCCATCCTTCCTGGTCCTTGCAGCCTGAAATTAGCTTTAACTATTTGGGACAATTTGATCAGGACTTGGAAAATGGGGATATCACGCTGTCTTCACATCCAGGTGGAGAGCCGATGAGTGATCATACCGTTCTGGAGCATCCTTTGAATGTGAACGGCATGATTACAGCGGGCGCGCTGACACTGGAAATTCGCTATGACAGCCAAGTATATCGTCAGCAAAACGTAGAAAAATTTGCGCAGTTGCTGCAGGAAAGCCTGCAGGAAGTGATCGTTCATTGTGCCTCCAAAGAGCGGAGTGAGCTAACTCCAAGCGATGTCTTGTTCAAAGGCTTGTCCTTGGAACAACTGGAGCAATTGACGGAGCAAACCGCTTCTGTAGGCGAGCTGGAAAATGTGTATGCTCTCTCGCCTATGCAAAAGGGGATGCTGTTCCATCATCTGATGGAGCCGGGATCAGGCGCCTACTTCCAGCAAGCGTCGTTTGATCAAAAAGGTAGCTTTGATGTTGCTGTTTTCCGCAAGAGTCTGGATGTACTGACACAGCGTCATGAAGCGCTGCGGACGAATTTCCATCGGTTTGAGACAGGACACGGTCAGGAGCCATTGCAAATGGTATTCCGTCACAAAGATAGCGACCTTTCCTTCCAGGATGTACGCGGCATGCAGGAAGCGGAACAACAGGCGTATATCCAAGCGTTTAAGCTGGAGGACCAAGCTAGAGGCTTTAATCTTGGTACCGATGCACTCATGCGTGTACAGGTATTGCAAACCGATGAAGAAACGTATCACTTGGTATGGAGCTTCCATCACATTGTCATGGACGGCTGGTGCTTATCGCTCGTTACAGGTGAGGTGTTTGGTACGTACTTTGCGCTGCTGGAGCAGAAACAGCCGGAGCTTGCTCCGATCACATCGTATGGCCAATATATCGAATGGCTGGGACGTCAGGATGAACGTGCAGCGAAAGAGTATTGGAGCAGCTATTTGGCGGGTTTTGAACAGCAGACGTTGTTACCTGGATCGGATACCGCATCGAAAGACCAAGCGGCTAGTACTGTATCCACTACAGCAAGTGAAACCAGCCAATATATCTCTGAAAAAATAACGGTAGATCTGAACCCAACGTGGAGCGAAGCCATACACCGGATTGCGAAGCAGCAGCAGGTCACGATCAATACGCTGATGCAGAGCGTGTGGGGCCTTATTTTACAGAAATATAACAACAATGAGGATGTTGTGTTCGGCAGTGTCGTATCTGGACGTCCGACGGATATTGCCGGTGTAGAGCATATGATCGGTTTGTTCATTAATACGATCCCGGTGCGGATTCAAAGTGAGCGGAATGCCACGTTTGTGGAAGTGATGCGGAAAACGCAGGAACAGGCACTGGCTTCGGGAGCCTATGACAGCTTCCCGCTGTATGAAATTCAGGCGCTGACCGAGCAGAAGCAGAACCTGATTAACCACATTATGGTATTTGAGAATTATCCGGTAGAGGAGCAAGTTGAGCAGCTGGGCGAAGTTCGTCCGTCCGCGTTTGAAATTACG
>NZ_JBZXYR010000031.1:0-6268 GCF_058895805.1 Paenibacillus sp. NMA1017
GATCGGCTGGTTTACAAGCCTGTATCCGGTGCTGCTGGACACAGATGTCAACCTGACGCTGGCCCAGCGGATTAAAGAAACGAAGGAAGGACTGCGCCGTATTCCGCATAAAGGACTGACCTATGGAACTTGGCGCTACTTGTCCCATACATCAAGATCGGGTAAAGCGCATGAGATTGCAGCAGAACCGGAAATCAGCTTTAACTACTTGGGGCAGGTCGATCAGGATCTGCAAAATAGCGGAATCACGTTGTCGTCCTACGGTGCAGGAGAGACAGATGATGCACATTCACCGTTACTGTACACGCTGGATCTGAATGCGATGATCTCGGAAGGTACGCTGCGATTGACGATCGCTTACAGCCATAAGCAGTATCGCAAAGAAACGCTGGAACGTGTGGCAGGACTGCTGCAATCCGCTTTGCAAGAGGTGATTACGCATTGTGTCGCCCAGGAACAGCCGGAGCTGACGCCAAGTGATGTGTCCTTCAAAGGTCTGACGACTGGAGAACTGGAACAAATTGCGGAACAGGCGGCACATACCGGTGAGCTGGAAAATGTATACGCACTGACGCCGATGCAGAAGGGCATGCTCTTTTACAATCTGATGGACTCGCAATCGGGAGCTTATTTTGAACAGGCCTCCTTTGATCTGCGAGGACATTTTAATATCGCTGCATTTGCGGCCAGTTTGGATGTCTTGGTGCAGCGGCATACGGTACTGCGCACGAACTTCTACAGCGGCTGGAAGGATGAACCGCTGCAGGTCGTGTACCGCAATAAGCGCAGCGAACTATACGTTGAGGATTTGCGGGATATGGAGGGCGAGAAGCAAAACGAATACATCCTTGAATTTACGCGCCAAGACAAGCAAAGAGGTTTTGATCTGGCACAAGATGCTTTGATGCGTGTTGCTGTGTTGCGCACAGGTGAGGATTCGTACCGTTTTGTGTGGAGCTTCCACCATATCGTCATGGACGGCTGGTGCTTGTCGCTGGTGACAAACGAAGTGTTTGCGAGTTATTTTGCGATACTGGCCCATAAGCAGCCGGAACTGGCACCTGTAACGCCGTACAGTCAATATATCGAATGGCTGGAACAACAGGATCGTCAGGCTGCATCAGGTTACTGGAGCAAGGTTCTGGAAGGATACGAGGAACAGTCCCGCCTGCCACAGGCTAAAATTCAGGGCAAAACGGGCTATCAGGCGGATCGTCTGGATTTTGACTTGGGCGCGGAGCTAACGGCTGACATTCAGCGAGTAGCCAAGCGTTATCAGGTAACGATCAATACGTTGATGCAGACGGTTTGGGGCCTTTTGCTGCAAAAATATAATGGCACAGATGATGTGGTGTTTGGCAGCGTGGTATCTGGACGTCCGGCAGACATTCCGAATGTGGAGCACATCATAGGTCTGTTTATCAATACCATTCCTGTGCGTATCCTCAGTCAAGTGGACGGCTTATTCTCAGACGTGATGAAGCAAACCCAGGAGCAATCGATTGCTTCCCATGCCTATGATACGTACCCGTTGTATGAAATTCAGGGACTGTCGGAGCTTAAGCAGGATTTGATCCATCATATTCTTATTTTTGAGAACTATCCGGTAGAGGAACAATTGGAGCAATTAGGCAACGGTGATGAGTCCAGCTTTAGTATCACAGGAGCCGAGTCTGTCGAGCAGACCAACTATGACTTTAACTTGGTGGTGCTGCCGGGGAATACCATTCACATGAGCTTCGGATATAATGCCTTGGCATTTGAACGGGAAAGTGTAGAGCAAATTCGAGGTCATCTGGTGCAGTTGCTGGAACAGGTGACAGCGAATCCGAACATCCGTGTACATGAACTGGATATGGTTACGGCGCAGGAGCGTGAGCAAATCGTCGACGTATGGGGCAATACAGCGGCAGCATATCCAAGCGAGCAAACGATCCACGGCTTGTTCGAGGCGCAAACCGCGCAGACGCCGGAGCAGACAGCATTGTTCTTCGAGGGAGAGCAGTTGACCTATCGCGAGCTGAATGCACGCGCCAATCGATTAGCTCGTACCTTGCGCAGTCAAGGCGTGACGAAGGATCGTCTGGTGGGTCTGATGACCGAGCGTTCGGTGGACATGATCGTAGGCATCTTCGGGATTTTGAAGGCCGGGGGCGCGTATGTCCCTATTGATCCGACGTATCCAGAGGAGCGTATCCGCTACATGCTGGACGACTCAGGTGCGAAGCTACTATTGACGCAAAGCCATCTGGTAGACAAAGTAGCTATCGATGGTCAGGTGCTGGTGCTGGATGGAGCACAAACGGTGTATCACGAGGATGGTTCTAACCTGGAGCGGTGGTCCGGTCCAAACGATTTGGCATATGTGATTTATACGTCGGGGACAACGGGGCAGCCGAAGGGCGTAATGCTCGAGCATCACGGGCTATGCAATCTGAAGACGTATTTTGATCAGACGCTCAAGATCCGTACGTCGGATCATACGTTGCTGTTCGCCAGCTATTCGTTTGATGCAGCTTGCTGGGAAATCTTCCAGGCGCTGTTTTGCGGAGCCACGTTGTATGTGCCAACGTCAGAAACGATTTTGAACTACGAGCGGTTTGAGCAATATATGGCGGATCATCAAATCACCGTGGCTGCTTTGCCGCCGACCTATGCGGTGTATCTGGAGCCGGAGCGGATGCCAAACCTGCGTATTTTGTTTACGGCCGGTTCTGCATCTTCTACAGAATTGGTATACAAGTGGAAGGATCAGGTGGCGTATTACAACGGCTACGGTCCAACCGAAAACTCGGTGGCGACGTCCATCTGGCCGGTATCCGAGGATGAAAGGGCCGGACAGCTGATTTCCATCGGACGTCCTATGCCGAATCATCGGGTATACATGGTGGATGGGCATGGACATTTGGCTCCGGTAGGCGTAGCGGGTGAGCTGTGCGTGTCCGGTCCGGGTCTGGCCCGTGGTTATCTGGATCGTCCAGAGCTGACGGCGGAGAAGTTTGTAGCGAACCCGTTTGCGGCTGGTGAAGCAGGGTATGAACGAATGTACCGTACAGGTGACTTGGCGAGATGGATGCCAGACGGCAACATCGAATATTTGGGCCGGATCGACCATCAGGTGAAAATCCGGGGCTACCGGATCGAGCTGGGCGAGGTCGAGGCACAAATTTTGAAAGTGGAGGATGTACAAGAGGTCATCGTACTGGCCCAGGCGGACGAGCAGGGACAAAACCAACTGGTGGCGTACTATGTCGCTGAAAGAGACGTAAGCGCTGGGGAACTGCGCAGCTTACTGGGTGAGGAGCTGCCAAACTACATGGTGCCTTCGTATTTCATCCAGCTGGAGCAGATGCCGCTGACGCCGAACGGTAAAATCGACCGCAAGGCCCTGCCGGCACCAGAAGGCAGCCTGCAAAGCGGAGCGGACTATGTAGAGCCGCGCACAGCGCTGGAGCAGACGTTAGTTTCGATTTGGCAGGCTGTATTAGGAGCAAAGAGAGTCGGGATTTTGGATAATTTCTTTGATCTGGGCGGTGATTCGATCAAGGCGATTCAGGTATCCTCCCGTTTGCTGCAAGCGGGCTACAAGCTGGACATGAAGGACTTGTTCCAATATCCTTCTGTCTCGCTGCTGAGTGATCATGTACACAAGGTCAGCCGTACAGCCGATCAACGCGTGGTTTCGGGAAGGGTCAAGCTGACCCCGATTCAGCAATGGTTCTTTGAACTATCCTCAGCAGAGCCGCATTATTTTAACCAGTCGGTGATGCTGCATAGAACTGAAGGCTTCGATATGGACGCATTGCATCACACGGTGACTAAGGTGACGGAGCATCATGATGCGCTGCGTATGGTCTTCCGTCAGACCGAACAGGGCTATGAAGCGTGGAATCGCGGTGTGAACGAAGGCGAGCTGTATAGTCTGGACGTTGTTGATTTGTCAGGCGTCGAAGACGCGGCAGATGTCGCGATGGCGATTGAAACGAAAGCCAATGCCATCCAAAGTTCCATTCGTCTGGACGAAGGACCGCTGGTGAAGCTGGGACTTTTCCGCTGCATGGATGGAGATCATTTACTGATTGCCATTCACCATCTGATCGTAGACGGCATTTCATGGCGGATTGTGTTTGAGGATTTTGCTACGGGATACGAGCAGGCCGTGCGGGGAGAAGCGATTCGCCTGCCATACAAAACGGACTCTTTCTCTGCTTGGGCAGAGCAGTTGTCTCAATATGCGAACAGTCCGGCGATCGAAAATGAACGCGAGTATTGGCAGCGTCTTGCCCAAGTGGAAATTGCATCGCTACCTAAGGATCAAGAAAGAGCGACAGGACAGCATTTTGTGGTCAGAGACAGTGAAACGGTGAGCGTGGCGTGGAGCGAACAGGAAACCCGGCTGCTGCTTCAGGAATCGCATCGTGCGTACAACACCGAGGTCAATGATCTGCTGTTAACTGCACTCGGTACTGCATTGTACAACTGGAGCGGTCAGGAGCGTGTGCTGGTCAATCTGGAGGGGCATGGCCGGGAGGCTATTGTTCCAGATGTGGATATCACACGTACCGTGGGTTGGTTTACGAGTCAGTACCCAGTACTGCTGGGTGTGGATGGAACGGCGGAAGTAGGGCAGCGCATCAAGCGGGTGAAGGAAGACCTACGTCATGTGCCGCATAAGGGCATTGGCTACGGCATTTTGAAATATATGTCTCAGCATGATGCCCATCCTTCCTGGTCCTTGCAGCCTGAAATTAGCTTTAACTATTTGGGACAATTTGATCAGGACTTGGAAAATGGGGATATCACGCTGTCTTCACATCCAGGTGGTGAGCCGATGAGTGACCGTACCGTGCTGGAGCATCCTTTGAATGTGAACGGCATGATTACAGCGGGCGCGCTGACACTGGACATTCGCTATGACAGTAAGGTATATCATCAGCAAAATGTAGAAAAATTTGCGCAGTTGCTGCAGGAAAGCCTGCAGGAAGTGATCGTTCATTGTGCCTCCCAAGAGCGGAGTGAGCTAACTCCAAGCGATGTCTTGTTCAAAGGCTTGTCTCTGGAACAGCTGGAACAATTGACGGAGCAAACCGCTTCTGTGGGCGAGCTGGAAAATGTGTATGCTCTTTCGCCAATGCAGAAGGGGATGCTGTTCCATAGCTTGATGGAGCCGGGATCAGGCGCATACTTCCAGCAAGCGTCGTTTGATCAAAAAGGCAGCTTTGATGTAGCTGTTTTCCGCAAGAGTCTGGATGTACTGACACAGCGTCATGAAGCGCTGCGGACGAATTTCCATCGGTTTGAGACAGGGCACAGTCAGGAGCCATTGCAGATCGTGTTCCGTCACAAAGATAGCGACCTTTCCTTCCAGGATATACGCGAAATGCAGGAAGCGGAGCAACAGGCGTATATCCAGACGTTTAAGCAGGAGGACCAAGCTAGAGGTTTTAATCTCGCTACCGATGCACTCATGCGTGTACAGATATTGCAAATAGATGAAGAAACGTATCATTTGGTATGGAGTTTCCATCACATTGTCATGGACGGCTGGTGCTTATCGCTGGTTACAGGCGAAGTGTTTGGTACGTACTTTGCGCTGCTGGAGCAGAAGCAGCCGGAGCTTGCTCCGATCACACCGTATGGCCAATATATCGAATGGCTAGAGCGTCAGGATGAACGTGCAGCAAAAGAGTATTGGAGCAGTTATTTGGCGGGCTTTGAACAGCAGACGTTGTTACCTGGATCGGATACCGCATCGAAAGACCAAGCGGCTAGTACTGTATCCACTACAGCAAGTGAAACCAGCCAATATATCTCTGAAAAAATAACGGTAGATCTGAACCCAACGTGGAGCGAAGCCATACACCGGATTGCGAAGCAGCAGCAGGTCACGATCAATACGCTGATGCAGAGCGTGTGGGGCCTTATTTTACAGAAATATAACAACAATGAGGATGTTATTTTCGGCAGTGTCGTATCTGGACGTCCGACAGATATTGCTGGTGTAGAACATATGATTGGTTTGTTCATTAATACGATCCCGGTGCGGATTCAAAGTGAACGAAATGCCACGTTTGTGGACATCATGCGGAAAACGCAGAAGCAAGCATTGGCCACGGGAGCCTATGACAGCTTCCCGCTGTATGAAATTCAGGCGCTGACGGAGCAGAAGCAAAATCTAATTAACCACATTATGGTATTTGAGAATTATCCGGTAGAGGAGCAAGTTGAGCAGCTGGGCGAAGTTCGTCCGTCCGCGTTTGAAATTACG
>NZ_JBZXYR010000032.1:0-5912 GCF_058895805.1 Paenibacillus sp. NMA1017
AATAAAACGCAAATGAGTTTCGGATCCAGTTTTCAGGGTGTAACCTTGAAATTGCGCTTGATATTCCAAATCACTTTGGTGAGATACAGAATAACTTGCGGAATTTTGCTAAGCGAGTCCATTTATATGGAGAGATACCCAAGTGGCTATAAGGGGACCCTCTGCTAAGGGGTTAGACTGCGAAAGTGGTGCGAGGGTTCGAATCCCTCTCTCTCCGCCATAAATTTATTAAAATCAGAACTTATTTGCAAGGCCCGTTGGTCAAGGGGTTAAGACACCTCCCTTTCACGGAGGTAACAGGGGTTCGAATCCCCTACGGGTCATAATATGGAGGCTTAGCTCAGCTGGGAGAGCATCTGCCTTACAAGCAGAGGGTCGGGGGTTCGATCCCCTCAGCCTCCACCATAAGAAAATTTGAGAAATCCCTTTTAATGTCGCGGGGTGGAGCAGTTCGGTAGCTCGTCGGGCTCATAACCCGAAGGTCGTAGGTTCAAATCCTGCCCCCGCAATTAATTTCCTTTTGGAAATGCCTCTGGAACTGTGGTGTAGAGGCCTAACATGCCTGCCTGTCACGCAGGAGATCGCGGGTTCGAATCCCGTCAGTTCCGCCATTTTAACTTCATATATAATTGGCATATATAGTGCGGATTATATGATCTAGTAACAAAATAAATTATGGCTCGGTAGCTCAGTCGGTAGAGCAGAGGACTGAAAATCCTCGTGTCGGCGGTTCGATTCCGTCCCGAGCCACCTTTCAAGTGGGAAATGAGTAATGTGCCGGTGTAGCTCAACTGGTAGAGCAACTGACTTGTAATCAGTAGGTTGGGGGTTCAAGTCCTCTCGCCGGCACCATTTTGGAGGATTAGCGAAGTGGCCAAACGCATCAGACTGTAAATCTGCTCCCTTACGGGTTCGGTGGTTCGAATCCATCATCCTCCACCAGTCTTTTCATAATCATATGGCGGTCGTGGCGAAGTGGTTAACGCACCGGACTGTGACTCCGGCATTCGTGGGTTCAAGCCCCATCGGCCGCCCTTTATTCTTAATTTATTGGGGATTAGCCAAGCGGTAAGGCAACGGACTTTGACTCCGTCATGCATAGGTTCAAATCCTATATCCCCAGCCATTAAGAGCCATTAGCTCAGTTGGTAGAGCACCTGACTTTTAATCAGGGTGTCGAAGGTTCGAGTCCTTCATGGCTCACCATTTATAATTATTTTGCGGTCGTGGCGGAATTGGCAGACGCGCACGGTTCAGGTCCGTGTGGGCTAACCCCCGTGGAGGTTCGAGTCCTCTCGACCGCACCATATTTTGCGGACGTGGCTCAGCGGTAGAGCATCGCCTTGCCAAGGCGAGGGTCGCGGGTTCGATTCCCGTCGTCCGCTCCATTATCCATACGGCGCCATAGCCAAGTGGTAAGGCAAAGCTCTGCAAAAGCTTCATTCCCCAGTTCAAATCTGGGTGGCGCCTTGACTACTCATTATGGAATTTAATATGCGCCCTTAGCTCAGCTGGATAGAGCGTTTGACTACGAATCAAAAGGCCGGGAGTTCGAATCTCTCAGGGCGCGCCATTTCTTAAAAAAATGTATAATGTCGGGATGTAGCTCAGCTTGGTAGAGCACCTGGTTTGGGACCAGGGGGTCGCATGTTCAAATCGTGTCATCCCGATACTGATTTGCGGGTGTAGTTCAATGGTAGAACTCCAGCCTTCCAAGCTGGTAGCGTGGGTTCGATTCCCATCACCCGCTTTTTGCTATAGCGGATTCTTGTTGCCTCAGTGGTGACACCTTATAAATAAAGAGAGCCTGTCTGGGGACAGAGCTCTCTCTTTTTTTGTATTTATCTTCATGTACCCACAATGTGTTGATTATTCATAATCTCGGTATCGGTGTATATCGTTCTGATCATACAACTGGTATACACCGATAACCGATCTAGTGACAGTTTTTACACGGGAATGGTCAGCTGGATGGAGGTTCCCTTATCTGGAGCAGAGGTCATACTCATAAATCCCCCTACCCCTCTAGCTCTTTCTTCCATACTAAACAATCCTACTCCCTCTCCTTGGGATTTTCCAGAGAATCCAATGCCCTCATCCCGAATGGTCACTTGTACTATTTCATCTTGATCCTCAACGTCGACATATGCCTCTGCTACATCTGCGTATTTGGCTACGTTGGTTAAAGCCTCCTGTACAATCCGATAAACTGCTATTTCCTTGCGAATATCAAGGCGTTTACGTAGAGTGCATTGAAAATGCACCTCAATCCCGTAATGAGAACAGAAGTTTTCAATATAGGTTCTTAGAGCTGGGACGACACCCAAATCATCCAGAACTGAGGGACGGAGTTCCCACGCTAGACCACGAACATCTTTGATGATGTCAGTCACCTGCGAACGAAGACTCTCCAGAGCAGCACTAGGTTGTTCGGCAAGTTGGCTATCTAATTGAATAATAAGTGAAAACAAGCTTTGCCCTATCCCATCATGCAGCTCTCTTGAAAAGCGTTTACGTTCTTCTTCCTGTATTTGCATGACTTGCGTCATCATAGACTGGAGTTCTGCTTCTACTCTCTTCAGTTTAGTGACCTCATTGCGGATTGCTAAGTACTGATAGGGTTTACCTTCCTCGTCCATAAACGGAACGATCGTAGTATTCACCCAGTAGTAGCTGTTATCTTTAGCACGATTACGTATTTCTCCTTGCCATACCTCACCTGAACGAATCGTAGTCCACAGGTTTTTCATGAAGGCAGAGGTATGATAGCCTGAATTAATAAGACGATGATCATGACCGATGAGCTCTTCACGACTGTATTGCGAAATCTCACAGAACTTATCGTTCACGTACTGAATAATGCCTCGATGATCGGTCAAAGCAACGATGGAAGACGTATCTAAAGCAAATTTAAGATTGGATAGTTGGTGGAGTGAGTTACGCAGTGCATGGAGAAAAGGGGACTCTGGTATATAAATTTCCAGATCATTCAGCAGTTTATCGGTTGATTCACCAAAGGCATGCTGCAGTAAAGGGTTAGAAGGTTCATTCATAATGGAGCAGCCCCTTTTTTAGTGCGAATTTGACTAGCTCAGGTCGTGTTTTCAAGTTAAGTTTCTCCATAAGGTTACTTTTATGGGACTCTACGGTTTTGACGCTAATCACCAGATGCTCGGCAATTTCCTTGTTGGCATATCCTTTGGCTACCCACGATAGAATCTCTTTTTCCCGCTCAGACAGGGATTCATAGGGTCCGGCTATGCCTTCCTGTTTGATTTTGTCTAGATATTCACTCATCAGTCGTTTGGTTGCATTCGGGTACAAATAGGCACTACCTTCGGCTACAGACTGGATGGCGGCGAGTAACTCCTCGTGAGGTGCACTTTTTAAAATATATCCGGATGCTCCAGCCTGAATGGCCCGGAACAGATATTCTTCATCGTCATGCATCGTTAAAATAAGGACTTCTGTATCGGGCAACTGTTTTTTTAATTCAGTGGTTGCCGTGAGACCATCTTTGCCAGGTGGCATGCTAAAATCCATGAGAACGACATTAGGTTGTAGCTCAACTGCCTTGCGGATTGCCTCATCCCCGTCTGCTGCATCTCCTACTACCTTAATGCCGTTTTTGCCGTCCAGTAGGGCCATGAGGCCAGAACGTACGACAACGTGATCATCCACTACTAGTATACGAATCAATTTGTCATCCCCTCGAACGGTAAAAAAACCGTGCGTTTTGTCATAATCATAGCAAATTTTAGGGATTTCAATCAACAAAGATAGTTAGGGACAGTCATATCAAGTATTTTATGAGTTTCATTATCTACAGCAACATTGTTGATCTATGGAGTGAGAGGGTAAGCACATAGTTGGCTAAGACGTTGAGCGACTTGAGTGGCCTCGACTACATCAGACTCTGTGAACGTCCTCACATCACGATTACCAAGAAGCAGCACACCGTTGGGCAGATCCCCTGTGCTGGAAAAGGGAATAGCAACAGCAGAGTGAAGCTGCTCAGCCAGCATTAGTGCACATTCCTGACGCAAACGTATACTACCTGGTATCAAAGCACTCACAGTCACGGTACGTCCCAGACGAACAGCTATCCCCGCAATACCATGGCCAATCTTAAAAGAAATAAGGCGATAGCGATTGCTTCGGCTGCCGGAGGCGTAATACCAATGCAGCTTACCACCTGACTTGGACATAAATGCAAGGGCAGTGAGATCACCATGAATAGTATCTCTCAACTGGTTTAGTTCTTTTCGCATTTCATCCGTTATTTGTAGCATAGAAGACACATCCTTTTTCATAACCAAAACTATATCTCTAATTCATTGTAGTTCCGACAGTTACAAAAGTAGATCAGGGAACCCCCTGATCTATAGGCGCAGGAAACACTGACTTTTCATCTGGTAGGTTAAGGAGTAGGGAAAAGGCCGATAAATGGGGCGTTAGCTCACTTCGGGAGTGATATTTATCACAGCAAATCAGGGAGTAGGAAGGTATAAAATCAGGTGTTCTCCCGATAACAACCCAGGCATTAAAACATTATGATATAGATATCAGGTAAACACGAGGAGGACGCTAACATGCAAGCCACTTGTATGGAACGGTTTGGGGACGAAGCGGAACGCACGGGAATTCAGATTTATTTGACAGAAGAACATTTTGATCTGCTAAAAAATATTATGTCCTGGAAGAAGGTAAAGGCAGGCGTTATGCTTTTCCGAGAGGGCGATGATGCAGAGCAGCTTTATTATATACATTCAGGTCATGTTAAACTTCGTAAGTCGACAGAAGATGGTAAAGAACTGATTCTGACCATTCAGCATCAAGGCGACTTAATTGGGGAATTTAGCGGAATAGATGGAGAAGAGTACAGTTGCACTGCGGAAACAGCCGATGTGTGTGAGTTAGGCGTCGTGCTTGTTAAGGATCTGGAGTCGCTCTTGTCCAAAAATGGGGAAATGGCACTTCAGTTCATCCAGTGGATGGCCATGAAGCAACGCATTATGCAATCGCGTTTTCGGGACTTACTGTTGTATGGTAAAACTGGAGCGCTAGCGTCTACATTGATCCGTGCCAGCAATACATGTGGCGTGGTTGTGAAGGATGGCATTTTATTAAATATGAAGCTAAGTCACTCCGAATTAGGTGAGATGATTGGAGCGACGCGAGAGAGTGTGAACCGGATGCTGAGCGCGCTGAAAGAGCAGGGAACCCTAGATACGAGAGATGGAAAGATTGTCATTCATGATCTCAAGGTATTACGTGGCATGTGCTGCTGTCCTTCGTACGGCCAATGTGCCCATGAAATTTGTCGCCTCTAATATTATGAATACCATTAGGCGGGGTCCAAGAGACTTCGCCTTGCTGCATGTCTTCTAACAATCTAGCACATGGGATAACGAACAACATATATTAAAAAAAACTAATCAACGTCGTATAGCGGCTAATTACCCAAAATGTATTTATATTAAATGGAACTGAACACATGACATTTTATGAACTAGCTGTTTTGAAGTAATATTGGAGCTAATAATGGTTGACTAAAAGGTGGAAGGAATTTTAAATCTTAAAAAAGGAATTATTTACAAGTTGCTTTATATTACTGAAAATGATATATTATTTGAGCTGACAACAAAACAGCAGTTTCAAAAGCGAAAAGCTTGGGTGAAATAATCTTCAAAAAAGAAAAAAATAACCCTTGCATTTTTGAAACGAACATGATATGATCTTATAGCTGCTGAAAAACGCGGCGAAAGAGAAATGTTTGATCTTTGAAAACTGAACAACGAGTGAGTAAATTGATTTTGCTTGCAAAATCAAACAAGAGATATTTTTATCTCGTCAGTTTCAAAATGAGCTTATCGCTCTTTCTATAAACCAACTTCGGTTGGTCTTTAATG
>NZ_JBZXYR010000033.1:0-4438 GCF_058895805.1 Paenibacillus sp. NMA1017
TTCATCCAGGATCATAAGCGGAACCTCACGCGCCAGACATAAAATCAGTAGCACACGTGCCTCCTGTCCGCGACTCAACCCGGCCATTTTAAGTTCCAGCTCGACGTCCATATGATCAGCAAGTTTATACGCATCCTTCATATTCGTGTAGCGACATGAACTTGCTTGAATATTGGACAAGAACTTACTTGAATAACTTCTGCGTCAAGAACATACTTGAATTTTTTATTCTTCATTTACTAATCGTCGTATGATCTGGAACTTTATCCGCTAAGCCCAGCGCCAGGAACCAGCGGTAGCCAGGTTCGTCTGAATTTCACGCTCGAGTTGCCGTTCTGAGCGAATGCCATAGAAATAACCGAGAAAGATCATTTTAAACAACACGGTAGGATTAATGGCAGGATGCCCGTTGTCCGCACAATACAGCGGGCCTACCTTCTCATGAATAACGGAGAAGTCTATTATATTTATCCACTTTACGAAGCAGATGATCTTGCGGTACCAGTTCTTCCAGAGAACCAATTCAAAAGATTGTTGTTTGTCTCGATGAGGTCGCAGCATATCAACACCGTCCGTTCTACATAGTTACCTATATTATACAACATTAACGCGGTGTCGTCTTAAATAAAATTAACATAAAAAAAGCTGTCGAGACTTTCTCGACAGCCTGGAAAGAGGACTTCTCTTTCTTCTTTTTAAAGAAATTATATTTATGATAGTTAAGGAGTTAAATCAACTTCTAATATTTGGAATACCCCATTTTTTCCACCAAAGAAAATTTTATTATCAGAAATTTTAACTGTAGTTTTATTATCTATTTCATCCGGAACAACAATTGTTTTTCCAGTATAAACATTCATAGCAGTATTATTTTCAATTTTTAATATGTGGACTTTGCTGCCATCTCTGACTACTACATGATTACCTGGAAAAGATGTTACGGATCGAAGAGAGCTGACGACATTTTTTCCTGACACCAATCCATCTCCAATGATTGTCCCTTCTTGGTTGAACAAAATATATGAACCAGGAGTAGTTACGGCTATTAAATTACCGTCAGACAATCGGGCAACACTTGGTATGGCTGAAGTTTTATACCTTCCTGACTTCAAACCTTTACCTTCATTGTTGATTACAGACCAATTCCCGTGTGTCCCAACTAACAATATATTGCCATTATCCATTTCTTCGGCATCATAAATAACTGCGTTTGCACTCCACATCCCACTTCGAAAAGGAGTCATGTCAGGTTCAAAAATTTGGTAAGCTCCTCGTGAGCCTGCAAAAAGTATTTTCCCATTTTTTAGCTGCTTAATTTTATATACAGGTCCCCCCATATCCCATTTCCCAGTCTGAACTGTACTTCCTGACTCATCTTTGATTTCCCATTCACCATATTCTGATGAAGAAAGTGTACTTCCATCTGATAAGACAATTGTAGTGCCTGGTTCAACCAAAACTTCAGACTGAGAAGACCAAAACACTCGGCCATTTTCATCGTAAGAATTGTACCAAGCATGAATATTCGACGTTCGACCCGTTGCAACTATACCTCCATCCTTTTTTAAGGCAGCAGAAGTGAGAGTAAATTTATACGTCGGCTTTTCTTCTACGGAAAACTTGCCGGCAATAATTCCATTTAATCCATATGCATTTGATGTTCCTGAAATAAAAGACATACCAACGACCATTGAAGCTAAAACAAATCCGATTTTCTTTTTCATGCTTAATGCTCCTTATTATTAAATTGAGCTGGTGCTCACCAAACTTATCCGACGTTGCTTGATGGGTACTAGCTGTTAATACAGTGATTTTATTCCTGTTATGTGAATTTGTACAGTTATATATTACCATTTAATTCTCTATTCATCTATAACTTTTCAACGTCTTTTTTTCCTAAGCCGGCTCATCAATAAAGGGTTCCTTACAGTCTTCGAAAATGATTCGCACCTGTTTTAATGATCGAACAGGCGTCCTCGCAGCTAGGACAAATCCACTTAATGATATGTGTTTTTTCCTCCCAGTTGATCCACCTCGATCGGCATCTCTGTTCGTATCAGCCGGCGACTCTTCAATGAATCCAACCGTTTTTCTAGCGATTGGAGACACATCCCAGTTAATCAAGAACGTGTCGATGATTCGCTTTGTTTCGTCAGTAATTTTAGGATATGCCCAACCAATTTTTTTACCGGGTACAGAATCCGGGTGTTAACACTCTTCTTTGAATCTTTTGTTATGGTAGGATCCGCCTCGGGATGTGTCTTTAATCCCTTTTACTTGGGATAGTACCATGTAGCTGTCACCATGGGTAAACGCATTGACGCGTTTGGCATTACTTTGCGATCCGTGTCAGCTACGCTGGTACTATCCCTTATTAATTTAATCTACAACGAGTTCCGGCCACACGACCTTTCTCATATGCCCGTGATCGAGGAAAGTATTTTAATTGGATTGAAGTAATCACTTATTTGTTTTAATCGGACGAATAATCATTACATTTGAAGGTGAAGAAGTTGCCACTGTAGCAGGACTTGTTGGTTCGGGCCTGGGCGTGTCGTTACTACCTGACCTACAAGGATTAGACACCAATAAGGTTGCCCAAGTCCGTTTAAAAGCACCTGAAAGTCATCGAACCATCGGCTTGGCATGGATGAATGAAAGATACTTGCCACCTGCAGCCATAAACTTTAAAAATTTTATTTTAAATAAAACGCACCCAAGAAATTAACTCAAAAAAAGCGGCTCCTATCGCCAAGCGAATGAACGCTTTTTGAATAGTAAGCCGCTGTTAATCCCATTGCTATTGTTATACAGATAACGTTCTCCGAAACTTGATAAAGCTCCCGATTCGCCAGATTGAGATATACACCAGCGCCATCGTAATTGCCAGCATGCTAATTTCGGTCATACCCAAACTACTGAGGTACTGGGTCAAAACAACGCGAATCAAGATAATAGCGATAATAATATATTTAAAATATTGGTTCGGCTTGGGATAAATAAAACCGTCATCCCGTCTTTCATACGCTGTATGCAGCAAAATAATATAGCCAAACAGAGCCCCTAATAGCCCGGCAACCAACAGTTCCCAAAAGGCGGGAGGCGCGTACGTTTGGCCGGGAATATGCATTAATTGGTACACAGACATCATCATAAGCGGGAAAGCGATAAACAAGGGGAGCAGAATCCGGATTCCGTTTCCTTTTACCGGCCCCCTTCGTCTCTTGGTTCTTAGCCAGATCATCAGCCCCACCAGAACAGCCACCAATACATATATAAATATCGTCGTCATGGTGAAACTCCTTCCTCATAGATCATGTAGATACGCTAGCCTAAATCGACAGTTTTTTATCCAGCAAATAAGCGTTCAAGCGGATTAATACATATGCAGCAACCCAACTGATCAACACCGCAACTGGGAAATGCCAGGTAAACGGAAACCACTGCCCGTTCTGAACACGATCAAACTGCTCATAAATCCGCTGATCGCCTGACCAATAAAAGACACTTCCTCCACCCATCAAAAGAATCCACAGTATCGGGTTAAGCGGCCGCAAGGTGCTGTATTTGGTACTGGCCGTCAATAGACCCAGCGCAATGACCAACGGCGTGAAAGCGATAATCATCACAAACCAGTTCAATCCGGCTATAATAAAAGACGCTGCATCCGCAAACGTATAAGGCTGTATGGTTGATGAGATGAACAACGCGTACAGAGAACCCACCACAAACAGCAACAATATCACAACTATGGCTTGTAAAATGGCAGCAATCCATTTGGCGCTAATCAGCCACATGCGTGGATAGGGAAGGGTCAGCCACCATCCGTAGGTGTCATTTTCCCATTCTCTTCTCAAGCTTCCCACACCCATGAAAATGATCATGTACGGCAAGCCCAGGGTGACATACCACAGCCTTGTCAATTCAAGTTGGTTGTGAAGCGCGAAGTACAAGGAAATAGCGAACGCCGCAATTGGAAATAGTGAGAAATATACAAGTCTCCACGATCTGGGTAGTCGATTGCGGCTTTGTTTTCTCCAACTTCCTTTATTTCGAAATTCATGGCGTATTAAATCTTTGAACAGCCCTGATGAATTCACGCCTTCCACTCCTTTTTGTACAAATTGCGGAACACCTGATTCAGCGAGCCATGCTCTGCACGCAAATCATCCGAATCACCAGACCATATGACCTGTCCGCGGTCCATCATGACTGTGTAGTCAAACAAGCCTTCCACTTCCTGAATATCATGTGTGCTAATGAGTATGGACTGCTGCCGATCCTCCAAATAATCAATAATCCCAGCTACGATCGCTTCTCTAGAGAGAATATCAATGCCCGCAAAAGGTTCATCCAGGATCATAAGCGGAACCTCACGCGCCAGACATAAAATCAGTAGCACACGTGCCTCCTGTCCGCGACTCAACCCGGCCATTTT
>NZ_JBZXYR010000034.1:0-4199 GCF_058895805.1 Paenibacillus sp. NMA1017
TCGGTTCGCCTGTTCGTTCAGTTCCCGGTAGGTCAGTGTTTGCCCACCCCAGACCAAAGCCGGATGATCTGCTCTTTGCTCCGCTCGTTCTTCCAACAGCTCTTGGATTGTTTGTTCCTTCCGATATTCACCCGCCGTGTGGTTAAAATCGCGAACCAGCAGGCTACTTTCTTCCTTCGGCACAATCTCGATATCTGAAATCCGTATCTTTGGACAACGAATAATTTCACGAATGATCATTTTGATCTGCCCTGCTACCCGCTCCATAAAGTTTCTGTCATAGGCCAAGCTATTGTAGCGGAATTTGATCTGCAAATCATTCTCAGGCACAACAATGAAATTAAAATCAAAATTCGTCTGTTCGGAGACCTTCGCGGACAGAACCCTCAAATCCGTTCCATGGTCATCCTGTCCTTTGACGGCTTCCTCCGACGGGTAGTTTTCAAAAGCCAGCAGGTTTTGCACCAATCCGCCTCCATGGGCGGTCCGCGACTGAATTTCCGCCAGCGGATAATAGTGATGCCGCTCAGATAGCCATGCCTCCCGCTGCAGTTTGGCAACCAGGTCCAAGAAACTTTCTTCCTCTTCAGTCCGGACTCGGACAGGAATCGTATTGATAAACAGTCCTACCATCCGTTCGACGCCTTGGATTTCCCCAGGTCTTCCCGAGACAACCGTTCCGAACACCACATCCCGGGTGTTGTTGTACCGTTGCAGCAGGATTCCCCATACGGCCTGTATCACCGTACTTAATGTAGCACCACTTTCTCTTGCGATTCTCTCCAAACTCGCCTTCATTTCCCTATTTATCGTAAAATCGTATTCTTCCTGAATGTATCCCGGATTAGCCATACCACCTTTGGTTCTAGGCAGCAGCGCCGGGTGTTCGTACTCCGTGAGATAATTCTCCCAGTAAACCGCCGTCTCCTGGTCATCCCTTTGTTCCATCCACTGGATATATTGGCGATAAGGATACACCGTACCTAATTGAGGGATGCTTCCTTTATGAAGCGCACTGTAAATTTCCAGCAGCTCTTTAAATACAATGCCAAAACACCATCCATCCATAATGATATGATGAAAACTCCAAATCAAACGGTAGCTGTCGGCTCCCATTCTAATCAAGGCGATTCTGATGAGCGGCTCCCGGGTAAGATCAAAGCCCGTTTCTCTGTCCTTGTCCAAATACGCTTCCAGATAGTTTTCTTGCTCTCTCTCCGTCAAAAAGGAAAGATACTCGAAAAATATTTCAATCGGTCTTTCCTTTAAAACGACCTGAACCGGTTTTTCCACCTTTTCGTAAACAAAGGCGGTCCGCAAAATATCGTGTCTTTGAACCATCTGCTGGAAAGCACGCTCAAACAAACTTCGATCGATCTCGCCCCTCAGGCTGAGCACGGCTTGTTCAAAATACGTATGCGAGTTTTGTTCCCTGAGAAAGTGGTACAGCATTCCCAACTGCATGGGGGTCAGTGTATACATATCCTCGATATTGTGTCCCGAGTCCCCCATCGCGTGGTATACCTCCTCTATCTCCGCCATCGTAATGTTCCTGGAACTTACATCGCTGGCCGTCAGTTCCGTATATTCCCGTAATGTGCAATGCTCGATAATTTGCTCCAGATTGCGCTTAAAGCCTTCCGCCACTCTGATCAGCGTGGCTTTTTCATATTCGTGCTTGTGATAGGCAAAACTCAGCCGCAGCTTTCCATCAGTCACTCTTCCGTTAATGTCCAAACAGTAAGGTCTTTGCATGTCAGGTGAAACCGTCACATCGGTAAGAACATCAGAGAAGGTAAACATCTCGGTATCGATATCCTGATCAAACTGACCCAGATAGTTGAAGCTGATCTCAGGGTTCAAATCAAACCTTAAGACTCCTTCGTCCTGAAGAATCGTCTGGTATTTTAAAATGCCGTAGCCGATGCCTTTTTGCGGAATGCGCCGCAGGCTTTCTTTGACAGCTTTAAGCCGGGAAGACACGTCCTTGACACCTGCCATATCCAAAATCACAGGGTATTGAGCGGTAAACCAGCCCACGGTCCTGCTGATATCCATATCCTGAATGATTTCTTCGCGTCCGTGCCCTTCCAGGTTAACAAGTACCTTGTCTTCTCCTGTCCATTCTCGAATGGCTTCTCCCAGTGCCATCAAAAGAACATCATTGATTTCGGTATTGTAAGCCTTATTCACTTCTCTAAGCAGCTTGGCGGTTTGGACTTCATCCAGCTCGATTTCTATATGATCGCTATCCATATATTTTTTGTCATGAACGGAATAATCCTTAGGAATAGGTTTGATTTCATTTTGCTCCAGCTCGCGCCAGTATGTGATTTCTTGCAGAAGCTCCCCGCTGCCGGCATATGCATAAAGTTGTTCAGACCATGTCAGGAAAGAGTCCGTTTTCTCTCTGAACGTGACTTCTTCCCCCTTCTCCACCTGCCGGTATCCCGTGGAAATATCCTCAAAAAGAATTCGCCAGGAAATCCCATCAACCACCAGGTGGTGAATACTCACACACAGATAGTCACCGTCTCTTGTTTTGAACAAGCCCAATTTCACCAGAGGTCCACATTGCAAATCCATATCTGACTGAAGCTTGGCTGCTTCTTTCTTTACAGAGCTAGCATATATATCATTATTTGTATAATACTTCACTTCCAGCGAATATAGCTCACCTTCCGGGCCTCGGTTGAACAGAAGCACCTGTCCAGCCTTCTCACGCACTACAATACGCAGCGCATCATGGTGTTCCACCAAGCGATCAAACACTTCTCTTAACGCCTTTTCGTCGAAGCCCTGTTTCCTATGCAGCAGTACCGACTGGTTGAAGTGATGTTTCGCTGCAAAAGGCTGCTCGAAAAGCCAGCTTTGGATGGGCGTGGGCATGATTTCCCCTGTTACCGTTCCTTGAAAAGCAGTATGTTCAACAGATTGTACATAAGCACTTAGCTGTTCAATTACAGGATGGTCAAAAAGATCCTTCAGTTGCAGCTTTAGCTTATAATCATGAAGCTTGGATACGACCTGGATGGCTTTAATGGAATCTCCACCCAAATTCAGAAAGTGGTCCCTAATGCCGACCCGTTCGACTTTCAGGACGTTTTCCCATACTCCAGCCAGTATTTCTTCTGTTTTGTCTCTCGGTGCCACATATTCCGCTCCTGCAGCCACACTCAGATCGGGCTCAGGCAATGTCTTTCGATCAATTTTTCCGCTTGGAGTCATCGGCATGTGACCCAGCTGCATAAAGCTGGACGGCACCATGTAATCAGGCAGTTCCTGCAACAGCTGTTCCCGCAGCTCATCTACTCCCGGTTCGCCTTCTGCTATAAAATACGCTGCCAGATACTTCTCACCTTGCTTGTCTTCCCTGGCGATCACCGCCACCTCCCGGACAAGCGGATGCTTCATTAGCTGCGCTTCGATTTCCCCCAGCTCAATGCGGAAGCCCCGAATTTTCACCTGATCGTCGATTCTTCCCATAAATTCAATATTCCCGTCCGGCAGCCAGCGCGCCAGATCACCCGTGCGGTACAGCTTCTCGCCGGCTTCGTAAGGATTCGCCACAAACTTCTCCGCCGTCAGCTCCGGTCGGTGCAGATACCCCCGGGCCAATCCGTCTCCCGCAACGCACATTTCTCCGGCTGCTCCCAGCGGCAGCAGCTTTTGGTTCCTGTCCAAAATGTAAATCCGCGTATTGGAAATGGGTTTGCCAATCGGTACCGTGGCATATCCCATCTCCTCTTCCCGATACGTCCACGCCGTTGCAATCACGCTCGATTCGGTCGGACCATATGCGTTCATATACTCCACGCTGTCCTTCCACCGTGTGACCAGTTCTTTGGTGATCGCGGATCCGCCTGTCACCAGTTTTTTCAGCGCCGGCAGCCTGTCCGGTTCAATTCCCGCCAAATAGGTAGGTGGCAGCAGCGCAATCGTAATTTGGTTTTCGTTGATAAAACGTGCGAATTCATTCAGATTATTAATAATATCTCGCGAAACCAGATACAGCGTTCCGCCTCCCAGCAAAATCGTGAACATTTCCCAGATCGAGGCGTCAAACGAACTGCTGGCAAATTGCAGCATCCGGTCCGATTCTCCCACTTCCCATTTTTCCTCGAAGAAATGCTGGAGGTTGATCACTCCCCGGTGTTCTACCATCACCCCTTTGGGTTTCCCCGTAGATCCTGAGGTAT
>NZ_JBZXYR010000035.1:0-4159 GCF_058895805.1 Paenibacillus sp. NMA1017
GTACGGTCCGACCGAAACCACGGTAGATGCGACTGCTTATACGATTGAAGATGTAGAGTCCCTGAACGCACTGCTGGAAAAAGGGGAGCATACGGTATCCATCGGAACGCCGATCGCGAACCAATCTGTGTACATCCTGAACAGCCAGCAACAGCTGGTGCCGATCGGTATCGCTGGTGAGCTTTATATCGGAGGTGCAGGTGTGGGACGAGGATACCTGAACTTGCCGGAGCTGACGGCAGAGAAGTTTGTCCCGAATCCGTTCGCTGATGCGGCAGCAGCCGATCAAGCGGACAGCACTCACGCAAACCGGATGTATCGGACGGGTGACTTGGCACGGTGGATGCCAGACGGCAGCATTGAGTATTTGGGCCGGATCGACCACCAGGTGAAAATCCGGGGCTACCGGATCGAGCTGGGCGAGGTGGAAGCGCAGCTACTGACTGTGGACGGCATTCAGAAAGCCGTGGTCACGGCATGGGAAAACGAAGACGGACACAAGGACCTGTGTGCCTATATCATAGCTTCAGCGTCCCTGAGTTTGCCGGAGCTGCGGAATGCGCTGCAGCCGAAACTGCCGGATTACATGATCCCGACGTATGTGGTACAACTGGATCGTTTCCCGCTGACCCCGAACGGGAAAATCGACCGCAAGGCGTTGCCGGCACCGGAAGCACGCCTCGAAGGAGGCCTGGAGTACGTTGCGCCGCGGACACCGCTGGAAGCCAAGCTAGCCCAAATCTGGCAGGATGTTTTGAAGCTGTCCAGCGTAGGAGTCACCGACTCATTCTTTGACGTGGGTGGACACTCCCTGCGGGCAACGACGCTGGTGGCCAAAATCCATCAGGAACTGGACAGCCGGATTACGCTGCGTGAGGTGTTCCAACACTTTACGATTGAGCAGCAAGCCCAGCTCATCGCTACGCACGGTACAGACACCTATACGGTGATCCCTACGGCGGCGCAACAGGCGTACTACCCGGTTTCCTCGGCTCAAAAACGACTGTACATTTTGAGCCATCTGGAAGGCGGAGCTGTCAGCTACAATATGCCGGGTGTATTAACCGTAGAGGGACCGCTTCAGGCCGATCGGCTGGAGGATGCGTTCCGTCAGTTAGTGGCCCGTCATGAAACGCTGCGGACATCCTTTGAAATGGTGGAAGGCGAGGTCGTTCAGCGGGTGTACGATCAAGTGGAATTTGCAGTAGAGCACCTGCAGGCCAATGAGTCTGAATCCGAAGCCTATATCGGGTCCTTTGTACGCAGCTTTGATCTTCGCCAGGCACCACTGCTGCGTGTCCGTCTTATTCAAACCGGACCAGAGCGCCGTCTCCTGATGTACGACATGCACCATATTATTTCGGATGGGGTATCGTCTAACAATATCGTGCAGGAGCTGGTACAACTGTACGAGGGACAGGCGTTGAAGCCATTGCAAATTCAGTACAAGGACTATGCCGTGTGGCAGCAGCAGGAAAAGCAGCTTGAATCCTACCAACGACGGGAACACTTCTGGCTGGAGCATTTAGCCGGAGAATTGCCGGTACTGGATTTGCCGATTGCTTATCCTAGACCTGCTGTTCGCAGCTTCGAGGGTGCGATGTATGAATTTACAGTGGACCCGAATGTATCCGAGCAACTGCACCGAATTGCGGCACAGACCGGAAGTACACTGTACATGGTCCTGTTGAGCGCCTATACCGTTCTGCTGTCCAAATACAGCGGTCAGGACGATTTGATCATCGGTACGCCGGTAGCAGGCCGATTGTTGCCGGAACTGGAGCCACTGATCGGAATGTTCGTCAACACGCTAGCCATCCGGCATCAGCCGAGGGGCAACCAAACGTTCCACAACTACTTGCTGGAAGCCAGAGATCGTACGCTGCAAGCCTTCGAGCATCAGGATTATCCACTGGAAGAGTTGGTGGAAAAGCTGGATGTAGCACGGGATGCAAGCCGTAACCCGTTGTTTGACACCATGTTTGTACTGGAAAATACAGAGTCGCCGGAAGCGCAGCTTGAAACGCTGTCCTTCAGTCCATATGTTCAGGAGCATCGTATCTCCAAATTCGATTTGACCTTGTCTATGAGTGATGAAGATGGGGAGATCAAGGGTTCCTTTGAATATTGCACGAAGCTGTTTGCGGCCGACGCTATTGAGAGATTAACCAGAGATTTGATAGCGATCCTTTCACAGGTTGGGACCAATCCAGATTTGTTGTTAGGCGATATTCAGGTGAACACGGGCGAGCAACCGGAAGGCTTCTCGCCGGATTCCATCGACTTTGTTTTCTAAATCAGTTTTCTAAATGCAATGATTTCACTTTGCGTGTGCAGAGGGCGGCGGCTTGTCCGACTGCCCTTGCCTGCAAAGTATTCTTTTTCTGACACAATGCTCATGTACGCATTGATAGAGGATGCCGCGTAAGCCAAACAAAAAAGCAGCGCCAATTGCAAATGTGAATCACATCTGTTGTTCTTCCAACACGCATAACAAAAAAATTTACAACAAACGTGCTCAATAGTCTTCTCTTCGAAAAGGTATTAGCCAAATGGGCAACAGAATGTTTCTGTAGACTGAAGATCCTTTAATATGAATTCCAAGTGTTCTCTAGCTAAATGATTCAATGGTTGTAAGAGTAAAGGAAGACTGGGACTTGAGATCAAGCCACTTATTTCTGCTGCTGCTGAAACAACACGAAGGCTACCATATTGATGAAATAACGTCCAAATAGGTTCAAGTAGCGCCGAGAGTCGTTTCGCTTCGTCAGCAAAACCGTCCTGAGCCAAACGGGTCATATTTAGGCACGCCTTTGGAAACAAACCACCGAGAACTGAGTACCATGCTTCACAGCCTGCATTCAAGCCAGTAACTGCAAATGAATCTCCACTTACCCCTATAGTTACATGGGGAGGAATGACCGTTCGTAGTTTTCTAATGCGTGCCTTGGCTGCTTCAGGATCAGAAGGTACTCCAGGAATCTTGATAGAACGAACGTTAGGCAGCTCAGCAATCCGACTGTGCAACTCATCACTGAAATGAAAATGCGAGGTACTCGGATTATCATATACACAAAGTGGAATGGAGAGTGAACTGGTCACCTGTTCATAGAGTGAAAATACTTCTTCACTTGTTAGTGCTTGATAGGAGACAGGGGCTAGCAGAACTGCGCTTGCTCCTGCTCTTTGTGCATCTTCCGCTAATCGAAGTACTTTAGAGGTACGAATCGCACTTATACTTGTCATTACGGGAATCCCCTCAGATGAATGGACAGCAAGTCGAAGCACACGTAGACGTTCTTCTCGATTAAGATATGCATAATTTCCAGTTGAACCCAATGCACCAATTGAGTCTACACCAGCTGCAACTAATCGTTGAATTAGTGTCACAAATGCTTTTTCGTTAATACCTGTCTCGTTAACTGGGGTGAGTGGAAAAGCAGATAATCCACAGAACATAAAGCTACACTCCTCTATTAATTGACCTTCAAAATACAAACACATTATAAAAATGAATTAGACGCAATTAAAGTACCAATTGAGAGACAAATAACAGTACCAATTCTTCTAAAGAAACTTAAGATCGAAACAAAGAGATATGAGTATCAAGCTTCAGTGTCAGCTTGGAAAAAAGTGAGGTTCGATAGTTGTACAAGATAAAAAGCATTCTATATAGAATGCTCAGATTGTCGAGAAACCCCGTCTTTTTGAGACGTGGGTTTCTTTTTCCTTGCACCATAATGGTCTGGTATCTGGAAAAACGGGGTGTTACCCCTGTTTTTCTAGGCGATCCAGGTGGATCGCCATCTTCTTCATGTTCTGCACGGCTGCCGTCATGAGGGCTTGTTCCCTGACGTTCGGAAGTCCGCGCAAACGGCAATAGCGAAACCCATGGAGCTCTTTGGCATCCGCGAAGCTTCGCTCAATCGTCTCTTTTCGTTTGCGGTATAGCTGTTTCCCGGATGGGCTCAGCCGGTTGCTTCGCACCCATTCTTTGCTGTCTTCCCAGACATGTCGAGTCACCACTTTGCGGTGGTTTTGAGACTGGGTACACTGGCCCAGTAGCGGGCAATGCTGGCACTGAGCTGGGTCAGAGGCATACTGCCTGTATCCCTTACGGTCCGTCGTTCGGTAGGGCAGTTCCTGTTGGGCCGGGCAT
>NZ_JBZXYR010000036.1:0-3106 GCF_058895805.1 Paenibacillus sp. NMA1017
CTCGGTGGTTTGCAGGGTAAACATCGTATCGAACAGCGGATGGCGGCTCATATCCCGCTTCACATTTAGCTTTTCCACCAACTCCTCAAACGGATAGTCCTGGTGCTCGTAAGCTTGCAGGGCACGCGTCTTCACATCCTCCACATAGCTTCGGAAGCTTTGCTCTGCCGTCGGATAGTTCCGCAATGCCAACGTTCCAACGAACATCCCAATCATCGGCTCCAGATCCGCATGCGGTCGTCCGGCAATCGGTGTGCCGACTACGATGTCCTCTTGCCCGCTGTATTGGTGTAAGAGCGCGGTGTATGCAGCCAGCAGCACCATATACAGCGTAGAGCCTGTGTGTGCCGCCAGTTCTTTCAGACGTTCGCTAGCTTCACGCTCCAGCCCGAACACCACCGTATCGCCTGCCGTACTTCGTATCGACGGACGGGCAAAGTCCGTAGGTAGATCCAGTACAGGCAGTTCACCCCGGAAGGCGTCGAGCCAGTACGCTTCCTGACGTTGCATCCACTTTTGATGAGCTTCGCTTTGCTGCCATACCGCGTAATCCTTGTATTGTATCCGCAGTGGTGAAAGCTCTTCACCGTCGTACAAGCGGACAAATTCATCGGTCAGTACCCCCATGGACACGCCATCCGAAACGATGTGGTGCATATCGAGCATGAGTAAATGCTGCGGTTCCTGCCCGGTTCCTTGTACGCCCAAATCCACCAAGCCTACCCGCAGCAGCGGAGCGGCTTGCAGATCGAACGGACGTACAAACTGCAGCACCCGTTCTTGTGCTTCCTTGCTGACCATCGTGTCCGTATCCGTGGTTGTGTCCTGATCTGTATCCGTAGTCGCATCTTCTGCCTGTACCTTCGTATATTCCACCTCAAACGGCACAGTGTGCTCAATCCATTGCATTGGCTCATTGTCCACTAATGCAAAGCGGGTGCGCAAGGTCGCATGACGGGCGATTAATTGACGGAACACGTCTTCTACCCGTTTCACATCCAGCGGTCCGCTCACCTGCAGCACCGACGGCATGTTGTAGTTCACATCATTCGGGTCGAACTGATGCAGCACATACAGTCGTTTTTGCGCCGACGATAACGGGTAGAAGTTGCGTTCTTCCGTTACCGGAATGGACGCATATGTTACTTGATCCAGATGTTCCAGTACGACTGCCAATTGCTCAATCGTTGGTGCTTCAAAAATACTGCGCAATGGAAGCGGCTTGTTCAGCTCCTTGTGAATCCTCGAGGCGAGCGTCGTCGCCCGCAGTGAATGTCCACCAATCTCGAAGAAGTTTTCCTTCACGCCGACCTGCGCCAGGCCCAGCACATCCTGCCAAATTTGCGCCAGCTTCACTTCCACCCACGTTCGCGGTGCGACATAATCGGCTCCGCTTTGCAGGCTGTCTTCTGGTGCTGGTAGAGCCTTGCGGTCGATTTTACCGTTCGGTGTCAGCGGCATTTGTTCCAGCTGTACCAGATAGGAAGGGATCATGTAACCCGGCAGCTTCTGGCTCAAAGCGCTGCGCATCTCACTTGCCACAACTTCCCCATCGGCGACCACATAAGCGCAGAGTTGCTTCTCCCCTTGCTCATCTTCACGTGCAACGACCACAGCTTCTCGCACTGCCTCCAGCTTCAACAGCTGCGTTTCTACCTCGCCCAGTTCGATTCGGTAGCCCCGAATTTTCACCTGTGCGTCAATCCGTCCCTTATATTCCAGCGTCCCGTTCACATTCAAGCGTACCAGGTCTCCTGTGCGATAGCAGCGTTCTCCGCTGCGGAACGGGCTGTCGATGAACTTTTCCGATGTCAGGTCCGGACGGTTGCGGTATCCACGTGCCACCCCGTCACCGCCGACGATCAGCTCACCCCATACCCCGACGGGCTGAAGCCGCATCGAACGATCCACGACATACGCTGTCGAATTATGGATCGGTCTGCCAATTGGCACCGATTCCGACTGCACACCAGTGATCGCATGCATTGTGGAAAAGGTCGTATTTTCGGTTGGGCCATAGATGTTACTGATCCGCAGGGACGGATGGGCCTCCAGCACCCGGTTCATATGTGGTACGGACATCACATCACCGCCGACCAGCAGCTCCCGTATCCCCTCGAACAGCGCCAGATCCTGCTGGGACAGCTGGTTAAAGAGCGGTGTGGTCAGAAACATCGTCGTAATGCCGTGGCTACGCACAGCTTCCTTAAGCTTGGGTGCGTCCAAAATGACATCCTGGCTCACTAGCACCAGCTGTCCACCATTCAATAGCGCCCCCCAAATTTCGAAGGTGGATGCATCGAAAACAACAGCCCCTGTTTGCAAAATGCGCGTGTCGGCATCCAATTGCGCGTAGTTTGTATTTTTCACCAAACGTACGACATTTCGATGCTCCACCATAACGCCCTTCGGCTGCCCCGTCGTACCCGACGTATAAATGACATACGCCAGATCGTTCGGACCAGACAACGGCTCCAGATTGGAACCATCCTCGTGATACACACTTTGTGCTCCATCCAGCACCAGCACATTACCGTCAAAAGCTGCTTTGTCCACCAGATGGCTTTGCGTCAACAACAGCTTCGCACCCGAGTCGTCCAGCATGTAGCGGATACGCTCCTCCGGATACGTCGGATCGATGGGCACATATGCACCCCCGGCTTTCAAAATGCCTAAGATCCCCACGATTAAGTCTACCGAACGCTCGGTCATCAGACCCACCAGTCGATCCTTCGTTACGCCTTGACTACGCAAGGTGCGCGCCAGACGATTCGCACGTTCATTCAGCTCGCGATAGGTCAGCTGCTCTCCTTCGAAGAACAACGCTGGCTGTTCCGGTGTCTGCGCCGTTTGTGTCTCAAACAGGCCATGAATCGTTCGCTCGCTTGGATACTCAGCAGCTGTATTGCCCCATACGCTGAGAATTTGCTCACGCTCCTGCTCACTTAACATATCCAGCTCCTGCACTCGAATGTCCGGCTTCGCCACCACCTGCTCCAACAGCTGTATCAGATGGCCCTGAGTCCGTTCAACGGCTTCACGATCATATCGCTTCGCATTGTATTCAAATCGGATTTTCATCGCTTCCTGCGGCATGACGACCAGA
>NZ_JBZXYR010000037.1:0-3079 GCF_058895805.1 Paenibacillus sp. NMA1017
TCTGGTCGTCATGCCGCAGGAAGCGATGAAAATCCGATTTGAATACAATGCGAAGCGATATGATCGTGAAGCCGTTGAACGGACTCAGGGTCATCTGGTACAGCTGTTGGAGCAGGTGGTGGCGAAGCCGGACATTCGAGTGCATGAGCTGGATATGTTAAGTGAGCAGGAGCGTGAGCAAATTCTCAGCGTATGGGGCAATACAGCTGCTGAGTATCCAAGCGAGCAAACGATTCATGGCTTGTTCGAGACACAAACGGCGCAGACACCGGAGCAGGCAGCGTTGTTCTTCGAAGGAGAGCAGTTGACCTATCGCGAGCTGAATGAACGTGCGAATCGTCTGGCGCGCACCTTGCGTAGTCAAGGCGTGACGAAGGATCGACTGGTGGGTCTGATGACCGAGCGTTCGGTGGACATGATCGTAGGTATCTTCGGGATTTTGAAGGCCGGGGGCGCGTATGTCCCTATTGATCCAACCTATCCGGAGGAGCGTATCCGCTACATGCTGGACGACTCGGGTGCGAAGCTGTTGTTGACGCAAAGCCATCTGGTGGACAAAGCAGCTTTTGACGGTAATGTGCTGGTGCTGGATGGAGCACAAAGTGTGTATCACGAGGATGGTTCCAATCTGGAAACGTTGTCCGGTCCGAATGATCTGGCTTATGTCATTTATACGTCGGGTACGACGGGGCAGCCGAAGGGTGTTATGTTGGAGCATCGCGGGCTGTGCAATCTGAAAACGTATTTTGATCAGACGCTCAAGATCCGTACGTCGGATCATACGTTGCTGTTCGCCAGCTATTCGTTTGATGCGGCTTGCTGGGAAATCTTCCAGGCGCTGTTCTGCGGAGCCACGTTGTATGTGCCAACGTCAGAGACGATTTTGGACTATGAGAGATTCGAACATTATATGACAGAACATCAGATTACGGTGGCGACGTTACCACCAACCTATGCGGTGTATCTGGAGCCGGAGCGGATGCCAAACCTGCGTATTCTGTTCACTGCCGGTTCTGCATCTTCAACCGAATTGGTATACAAGTGGAAGGATCAAGTGGCGTACTACAACGGCTACGGTCCAACCGAAAACTCGGTGGCGACGTCCATCTGGCCGGTATCCGAGGATGAGAGAGCCGGACAGCTGATTTCCATCGGACGCCCTGTGCCGAATCATCGGGTATACATGGTGGATGTGCATGAACATTTGGCTCCGGTAGGCGTAGCGGGTGAGCTGTGCGTGTCCGGTCCGGGTCTGGCTCGGGGTTATCTAGATCGTCCAGAGATGACGGCTGAGAAATTTGTATCGAATCCGTTTGCGGCTGGCGAAGCGGGCTATGAACGGATGTACCGTACGGGTGACTTGGCGAGATGGATGCCAGACGGTAACATCGAATATTTGGGCCGGATCGACCATCAGGTGAAAATCCGGGGCTACCGGATCGAACTGGGCGAAGTCGAGGCACAAATTTTGAAAGTGGAGGATGTACAAGAGGTCATCGTACTGGCCCAGGCGGACGAACAGGGACAAAACCAATTGGTGGCGTACTATGTCGCTGAAAGGGAAGTGAGCGCTGGTGAGTTGCGCAGCTTACTGGGCGAGGAGCTTCCAAACTACATGGTGCCTTCGTATTTGGTACAGCTGGAGCAGATGCCGTTGACACCGAACGGTAAAATCGACCGCAAGGCACTGCCAACACCGGAAGGCAGCCTGCAAAGCGGAGCGGATTATGTCGCACCGCGGACATGGGTGGAAGTGAAGCTTGCGCAAATTTGGCAGGATGTGCTGGGTCTGGCGCAGGTCGGTGTGAAGGAAAACTTCTTCGAGATTGGCGGACACTCGCTGCGGGCGACGACGCTGGCCTCGAAAATTCACAAGGAGCTGAACAAGCCGCTTCCACTGCGCAGTATTTTTGAAGCGCCAACGATTGAACAACTGGCAGCGGTCATGGAAGGTCTGGATCAAGTGGCGTATGCGTCCATACCGGTAACGGAAGAACGCAACTTCTACCCGTTATCTTCGGCGCAAAAACGACTGTATGTGCTGCATCAGTTCGACCCGAATGATGTGAACTACAACATGCCGTCAGTGCTGCAAGTGAGTGGTCCGCTGGACGTGAAGCGAGTGGAGGACGTGTTCCGTCAACTGATCGACCGCCATGCAACGTTGCGTACCCGCTTTGAGCTGGTGGACAGTGAGCCGGTGCAATGGATTGAGGACACCGTGCTGTTCGAGGTGGAGTATACGAAGGCACAGGTAGAGGGTGCAACTGCGGACACGATGGTCAGCCAGGAAGTACAAGAACGGGTGCAACAGTTTGTACGTCCGTTCAATCTGCAAGCCGCTCCGCTGCTGCGGGTAGGCTTGGTGGATCTGGGCGTACAAGGAGCGGAGCAAGAACCACAACACTTGCTCATGCTTGACATGCACCATATCGTCTCGGATGGTGTGTCTATGGGAGTACTGACCGATGAATTTGTCCGCTTGTACGACGGTGAAGAGCTATCGCCATTGCGGATACAGTATAAGGATTATGCGGTATGGCAACAAAGCGAGGCCCATCAAGAGTGGATGCAACGTCAGGAAGCGTACTGGCTCGACACCTTCCGGGGTGAACTGCCTGTACTGGATCTATCTACGGACTTTGCCCGTCCGGCGGTGCGAAGTACGGCAGGTGATACGGTGGTGTTTGGACTGGAACGTGAAGTCAGCGAACGTCTGAAAGAACTGGCGGCGCACACAGGCTCGACGTTGTATATGGTGCTGCTGGCTGCATACACCGCGCTCTTACACCAATACAGCGGGCAAGAAGATATTGTAGTCGGCACACCGATTGCAGGACGACCGCATGCAGATTTGGAACCGATCCTCGGGATGTTCGTCGGTACGTTGGCATTACGAAACTATCCGACGGCAGAGCAAAGCTTCCGAAGCTACGTGGAAGAAGTGAAAGTTTGTGCTCTGCAAGCCTATGAACATCAGGACTACCCATTTGAGGAGTTGGTGGAAAAGCTAAATGTGAAGCGGGATATGAGCCGCCATCCGCTGTTCGATACGATGTTTACCCTGCAAACCACCGAG
>NZ_JBZXYR010000038.1:0-2945 GCF_058895805.1 Paenibacillus sp. NMA1017
CGATCATCACGCCCTTCGGCTTGCCCGTCGTTCCCGACGTATAGATCACGTACGCCAGATCCTCCGGACGGGCTTCATGGAAGCTGTCGGCGCCAACATTCTGATGGCTCTCATCGCCGTCGTCCACAGCATCCGTCAGCTTGCCGGAGACAATGCCGGAGCCAATCGGCGCATTCGCCCGCTCGTCGCTGTACGACGCTTCGTCGTCGAGGTATAGCACCGTCGCCAGCGCCAGCTCCTCTTCGCCGAGCCAGGCTTCGGCACGCTCTCGCAGCGGCGTTTGCGTCAGCAGCACCTTCGCTCCGCTGTCTTCAAGCATGAACCGCACGCGGTCCGCCGGATAATCCGGATCGAGCGGCACATACGCCCCGCCCGCTTTCCAGACGGCCAGCACGGCCACCAGCAAGTCCACCGCACGCTCGGCGAGAATGCCGACGATCGTCTCCCGGCCGATGCCGCTTGCGCGCAGCGTGGCCGCTAAGCGGTTCGCCCGCTCGTTCAGCTCCGCATACGTCAGCCGGTCGTTCTCGTACACGACGGCCTCCGCTTCCGGCGTGCGCTCCGCCTGTTCCTCGAACAGCCGGTGGAACGCGCCCACAGGAGCCGCTTCCGGCTGCGCCGGGTTGAACGCGCCGAGAATTTGTTCTTTTTCCTCTGCCGTCAACAAGTTCAGCTCGGCGATCTTCGCATCCGGACGGCTTACGATCGTTACGAGCAGCTGCTCGTAATGTTTCGCCAGCCGTTCGATCGTCTCCCTTTTGTAGAGAGCCGTCGCATATTCGAAGCTGTAATCCAAGCCGCCGTTCTCCTCGCCCACATCCAAGCTGATATCAAACTTCGCGGTATCCAGTGCGCTCGGATAAGGAATCAGACGAAGCCCTTCCAGCTCAAATTCCTTGTTCTCCGTATTCTGCATCGTAAACAGCGTGTCGAAGAGCGGATTGCGACTTAAATCACGGGTGACTTGCACCTTGTCCACCAATTCTTCGAACGGATAGTTTTGATGCTCGAAGGCGTGGAGGGTCGTTTCTTTGACTTCGTTCAGGTATGACAGGAATGTCTTCTCCGAAGCCGGATAACTGCGGATAGCCAGCGTGTTTAAGAAAATCCCGATCAACGGCTGCACATCTCCATAATTCCTTCCGGCAATCGGCGTACCGACAATCACGTCTTCCTGACCTGAATATTTATGCAGAAGGACGTTATACGCTGCAAGCAGCACCATAAACAGCGTCGTGCCCGTTTCCGAGGCCAGCTGCTTCAGGCCGTCGGTTTTCGAAGCGTCGAAGAAAAACTCCAGCGTTTGGCCTTCGTAGCTCTGCACGGCCGGACGCGGATAGTCGGTCGGCATTTCCAGCACCGGAAGCTCGCCTTGGAACATGTCCAGCCAGTACGCCTCCTGACGCTGAAGCCGTTCCTTCTGCTCCTGCGAATGCTGCCAAACGGTGTAGTCTTTGTACTGAATGCGCAGAGGCTCCAATTGCTCGCCGCCGTACAAGCGGACGAATTCTTCAACAAAGATTTCCATCGAGACGCCGTCGGAAATAATATGATGCATGTCGTACATTAGAATATGGCGTTCCGGAGCCAGCTCGACAAGGCCTACCCTCAGCAGCGGAGGCTTCGCCAAGTCAAACGGACGGACGAAACGACGAACCGTCTCTTCGGCCTCTTGCTCATCCGCTCGATAGAACTCCACGGCAACATTCACGTCCTGGTAAATCCGCTGCGATGCTTCGCCATCCACCATTTCGAACCCGGTGCGCAGCGTTTCATGCCGCGCCACGAGCTTACGGAACGCTTCTTCGAACCTTGCCCGGTCCAAATCACCCTCCAGCAGCATCGCTTCCGGCATGTTGTAGCTAAGCTCCGCGCCTTCCAGTTGATTCAGGATAAAGAGACGTTTTTGAGCAAAAGATTGCGGGTACACCTCTCGGTCATCCGCCACCGGAATGGCAACGAATGTCTGCTCATCCAGCCGGGAAATGGCGGCCGCCATGCTCTCGATGGTGGAATGGCGGAACACGTCGCGCAGCGGCAGATCCACGTTCAACTCTTTATGAATCTTGCTGACAAGCGTCGTCGCCCGCAGGGAGTGTCCGCCGATGTCGAAGAAGTTGTCGTGAACGCCAATCTCCTTCGCAAGCCCTAGTACCTCCTGCCAAATCGCCGCCAACTTCGTTTCCAGCTCATTGCGCGGTGCGACGTACTCCGTTCCGCTTCCCGCTTCCCCTTCCGGCGCCGGCAGCGCCTTCCGGTCAATCTTTCCGTTCGGCGTCAGAGGCAGGCGCTCCAGCTCCACGAAGTACGACGGGATCATGTAGCCCGGCAGCTTCTGCGCCAGCGCGCTGCGCAAATCGTTCACCGCCAGCTCCGCTCCGGTATCCGGCGTGTAATACGCGCATAGCGCCTTCTGCCCGTTCGCGTCACTTCGAACCAGCACCACCGCTTCGCGCACGCCTTCCACCCGCAGCAGCTGCGACTCGATCTCGCCCGTCTCAATCCGGTAGCCCCGGATTTTCGCCTGGTTGTCGATCCGGCCGATGAAGTCTACGTTGCCGTCTTCCATCCACCGCGCCAAGTCTCCCGTGCGGTACAGCCGCTCGCCCGCGGCGAACGGGCTGTCTACGAACTTCTCTTCCGTCAGCTCCGGACGGTTCAAGTACCCGCGCGCCACTCCGACTCCGCCGATGACCAGCTCGCCCAGCACCCCGACCGGCACCGGATTCAGATGCGCGTCCACGATGTAGAATTTCGCATTCAGCCACGCTTTGCCGATCGGCACATGGCCTGTCTGCGGCAGCTTCGTCAGCGGCTCGTCATAGAAGCTTGAGTCGATCGCCGCTTCCGTCACACCGTATGCGTTGATGATCCGGAACAACGAGCCGAAGCGTTCCTGCAAGGTCCGGTAATCCGCCACGCTGCAGCTGTCCGAGCTCGTGATC
>NZ_JBZXYR010000039.1:0-2848 GCF_058895805.1 Paenibacillus sp. NMA1017
GCAAGCGGCATCAAAGGAATAACTGGCAAACATCAAGACATGATCCGACAAGCTCATCTGTAGGGTTTCATCGAAATAGGTTTTGAGATTGCACAGCCCGCGGTGCTCGATCATCACACCCTTCGGCTGTCCCGTCGTACCCGACGTATAAATCACATACGCCAGATCGTTCGGGCCAGACAGCGGCTCCAGATTCGAACCGTCCTCGTGGTAGACCTCCTGCACCCCATCCAGCACCAGTACCTGACCGTCAAAAGTGGCCTTTTCCACCAGATGGCTTTGCGTTAGCAGCAATTCCGCACCCGAGTCATCGAGCATGTAGCGGATACGTTCCTCTGGGTACGTCGGATCTATCGGAACATACGCGCCTCCGGCTTTCATAATCCCGAACATCCCCACAATCATATCTATCGAGCGCTCCGTCATCAGACCCACCAGACAATCCTTCGTCACGCCATGACTCCGTAAGGTACGAGCCAATCGGTTGGCTCGTTCATTCAGCTCGCGGTAGGTCAGCTGTTCTCCCTCGAAGAACAAGGCCGCCTGCTCTGGGGTTTGCAAAGCCTGCGCTTCAAACAAACCGTGAATGGTCTGCTCGCTTGGATAGCCCGCTGCTGTATCTCCCCACACGTGCAGGATTTGCTCGCGTTCTTGCTCGGTTAATACATCCAGCTCACGTACAGGAATATTCGGGTTGGCCGTTACCTGCTCCAGCAGCTGCACCAGATGTCTCTGAATCTGTTCTATACTTGCCCGCTCAAATGCCAGAGCATTGTAATTAAAGCTCATGTGAATGGCTTTCCCCGACTGTACCACCAGATTAAAGTCATAGCTCGTTGCTTCGACCTCAGTCAGGCTAAGACTGGTCTGCTTGCCTTCATCGAACTGCTGCATTGGTTTCACTGTCGGATCATTTACAACAATAATCCTGTGGTTGATCCAATTTTGCATCAGCTCCGACAACGCCTGAATTTCAGTCAGCGGATACGCAGTATGCATATGTGCAGCTATAGATTGCTCCTCGTTTTGCTTCATAACCTGCAAGAACAGAATGTTCTCATCGCTTCTAATTCTTACAGGTATCGTATTCTGATACAGACTCAGCATTGGCTCCACATTCAGAGTATCAGGCGAATGTACGTAAACCGTACTACCAAATACGACATCATCCGTACCATTATATTTTTGGAGCAATATGCCCCATACTGTCTGGATCAATGTAGTCAGCGTCACCCGATGGCGCTTGGCAATCCGAAGAATCTTGGTCGTCAGACCCACACTCAGAACAGTATTAAGCTGCTCTGCCTGGTCCCACGCGTTTGACTGTATTTTGACTTGTGGCAAATGGGCCTGTTCTTCATATCCATCGAGATGTGCACTCCAGTAACGTGTAGCTTTTTGACGTTCCTGATGTATTTTCAGCACAGATACCGTTTCTTCTGTCGTGATTTGTTCCAGTTCACCCAGCGAGATATTTGGATTGGCTGCAATTGTTTCTACCAAACGTACAAAGTGACGCGTAATCTGCTCGATGGTGTCTCGCTGGTATAGCGATGTTGCATATTGCAATCCGAAATGGATGCCTGTTTCTTCCTCGCTGGCTTCCAGCATCAGGTCGAACTTCGCCGGAACCTGCTCCATACCATATGGACGGAAGCTCAGACCTTCCAACTTCAGCTCCCCTTGTTCGTTATTTTGTAGTACAAACATCGTGTCGAACAGCGGATTGCGGCTCATATCCCGCTTCACGTTCAGCTTTTCCACCAGTTCCTCAAACGGATAGTCCTGATGCTCATATGCTTGCAAGGCCCGTTTTTTCACGTCCTCCACGTACTGACGGAATGTTTGCGTTGAGGTTGGATGATTACGCATGGCCAGCGTACCGACGAACATCCCGATGATCGGCTCCAGATCCATATGTGGTCGTCCCGCAATTGGGCTGCCGACGATGATGTCTTCCTGTCCGGTGTACTGATGGAGCAGCGCTGTATAGGCTGCCAGCAGCACCATGTACAACGTCGAACCTGTCTGGGCTGCCAGTTCCTTCAAGCGCTCGCTGACTTCGCGTTCCAGACCGAATACCACCGTAGCGCCTGCCGTGCTACGTACCGCAGGACGTGTAAAGTCGGTTGGCAAGTTCAGTACAGGCAAATCACCTCTAAAGGTATCCAGCCAGTATGCTTCCTGACGTTTAATCCAGTCTCGTTGTACCTCCGTTTGTTGCCATACCGCATAGTCTTTATATTGAATCCGTAGCGGAGACAGTTCTTCACCTCTATACAAGTGGACAAATTCGTCGGTCAACACACCCATAGATGCGCCGTCCGAGATAATATGGTGCATATCGAGCATCAACAAATGCTGTGGCTCCTGTTTTTCTCCCTCTCCCTGTACGCCCAAATCCACCAAGGCCACGCGCAGCAGCGGAGCGGCTTGCAGATCAAATGAGCGTACAAAACGTTGAACCCATTTTTGCACTTCCTGGCTTACAAGCTGCTCAGTCCCCTCTGTATGTTGTTCATATGCTGCATCATGATATAAGACCTCGACATCGGTTTGTTGATCAGCAGCTGGATACGTCACAACATGTCCTGCTTGCACCTTCGCATACTCTACCTCGAACGTCACTGTATCCTGAATCCGTTGCACGGGTTCATTGTTTACCAGTCCAAAGCTGGTGCGGAGTGCCGCATGGCGCGAGATCAACTGGCGGAAAACCTTCTCCACCCGTTTTACATCCAGCGGGCCACTTACCTGAAGCACAGCGGGAATATTGTAGTTCACATCATCTGGATCAATCTGATGCAAAACGTACATCCGTTTTTGTGCCGAGGACAATGGGTAGAAC
>NZ_JBZXYR010000040.1:0-2464 GCF_058895805.1 Paenibacillus sp. NMA1017
CGAGCGGCACATACGCCCCGCCCGCTTTCCAGACGGCCAGCACGGCCACCAGCAAGTCCACCGAACGCTCGGCGAGAATGCCGACGATCGACTCCCGGCCGATGCCGCTTGCGCGCAGCGTAGCCGCCAAGCGGTTCGCCCGCTCGTTCAGCTCCGCATACGTCAGCCGGTCGTTCTCGTACACGACGGCCGCCTCTTCCGGCGTGCGCTCCGCCTGTTCCTCAAACAGCCGGTGGAACGCGGCCGCAGGAGCCGCTTCCGGCTGCGCCGGGTTAAACGCGCCGAGAATTTGCTCTTTTTCCGCCGGTGTCAAAATGCCCAGCTCGGCAATAGTCGCCGACGGGTTGCGGAGAATGGATTCAAGCAGCTGCAAGTAGTGAGCGGCCAATTTCTCCACCGTTTCGGTTTTATAAAGAGCAGTGGCGTATTCAAACAGATATTCCAAGCCTTCCTCGATCTCCGTGACGTCCAAGCTGAGATCGAATTTAGAAACAATTTCTTCGCTGGCATACGTCGACAAATGGAGTCCGGGAAGCTGGATTTCCAAATTCTCTGTATTCTGCAAAGCAAACATCGTATCGAACAGCGGATTGCGGCATAAATCGCGAGCCACGTTCACCTTATCCACCAGTTCCTCAAACGGATAATTCTGATGTTCAAAAGCGCCCAGCGTCGTTTCCTTGATTTCCTTCAAGTAGTCAAGGAACGTCTTACCGGCAGCCGGATAACTGCGGATGGCCAGGGTATTGACGAACATCCCGATCAGCGGCTGAACGTCGCTGTGATTTCTTCCCGCAATCGGCGTACCGACCACCACGTCTTCTTGCCCTGTATATTTATGCAATAATATTGTATAACCAGCAAGCAGAACCATGTAAAGCGTTGCGCCGTTCTCGGCTGCAAGCCGTTTCAGCCCCTCGCTTTTCTCGCTATGCATAAACAATTGCAGCGTGCGGCCCTCGTAGCTCTGCATAGCCGGGCGCGGATAGTCCGTCGGCAATTCCAAAACCGGCAGCTCTCCGCGGAACATGTCGAGCCAGTAGGCTTCCTGCTTGGCAAGCTGAGCTTTCTGCTCGTCCGATTGCTGCCATACCGCATAATCTTTATACTGAATGCGGAGCGGCTCCAACTGCTCCCCGCTGTACAAGCGGACGAACTCTTCGATCAGTACGTCAATCGAAACGCCGTCAGATACGATATGATGCGTATCGAACATTAGAATGTGCCGGTCCGGCGCCAGTTCGGCAAGGCCTACCCGCAGAAGTGGCGGCTTCGCTAGATCAAACGGACGAACGAATTGGCGCACCGTTTCTTCTGCCTGCTCCCCGCTGATCTGCACATATTCCACCTGGAAGGCGGCTTCTTCGTGAATCCGCTGAACCGCTTCGCCTTTTACCATCTCAAAGCCGGTACGCAGCGTTTCATGACGAGCTACGAGCCCGCGGAACGCTTCTTCAAACCGCTGCCGGTCGAGCTCCCCTTCGAGCAGCGTAGCTCCCGGTATGTTGTAGCTCAGCTCGGCTCCTTCCAGCTGGTTCAAGATATAGAGACGTTTCTGAGCGGAAGAAAGCGGATAATACTCGCTAGGTTCCGCAGCCGGAATAGCCGTGAACGAGCCGATCTCCAGCCGCTCCATAGCCGCGGCCATTTCCTCAACCGTCGAGTAGCGGAATACGTCGCGAAGCGGGAATTCAACACCTAGCTCCTTATGCATTTTGCTGACAAGCGTCGTCGCCCGCAGGGAGTGTCCGCCGAGGTCGAAGAAGTTGTCCGTTACGCCTACCGCCTTCTCCCGAACAAGCACATCCTGCCAAATGGCGGCCAGCTTCGCCTCAAGTTCGGTGCGCGGCGCCACGTATTCGCGGCCTCCGCCTGCTCCCCCTTCCGGTGCCGGCAGCGCCTTCCGGTCGATCTTTCCGTTCGGCGTCAGAGGCAGGCGCTCCAGCTCCACGAAGTACGACGGGATCATGTACCCCGGCAGCTCGCTGGCAATCGCCCGCTTCAGGTCCGCCGCCGTCAAGCCTTCTTCCGCTGTATAATAAGCGCACAAAGCTTTCTGACCTTCTTGATCTTCCCTGACGACGACGACCGCTTCCTTCACGCCACCTACACTCAGCAGCTTCGCTTCGACTTCGCCCGTCTCAATCCGGTACCCCCGGATTTTCGCCTGGTTGTCGATCCGGCCGATGAAGTCCACGTTCCCGTCCTCCATCCACCGCGCCAAGTCTCCCGTGCGGTACAGCCGCTCGCCCGCGGCGAACGGGCTGTCTACGAACTTCTCTTCTGTCAGCTCCAGACGGTTCAAGTACCCACGCGCTACCCCGACTCCGCCGATAACCAGCTCGCCCAGCACCCCGACCGGCACCGGATTCAAATGCGCATCCACGATGTAGAATTTCGCATTCAGCCACGCTTTGCCGATCGGCACATGGCCTGTCTGCGGCAGCTTCGTCAGCGGCTCGTC
>NZ_JBZXYR010000041.1:0-2167 GCF_058895805.1 Paenibacillus sp. NMA1017
ACAATCCAAATATCCGTGTGAATGAGCTGGAATTGGTAACACCGGAAGAACAGGCACAGATTGTTCAGGTATGGGGAGATACGGCGGCAGTCTATTCGCAGGATCAAACGCTAAGTGCGCTGTTTGAGCAGCAGGTAGCGAACACGCCTGAGCAAGTGGCGGTGCTGTGCGGAGCGGAGTCGTTGACCTACCGTGAGTTGAATGAGCGCGCGAACCGTTTGGCTCGGACGCTGCGTGCAGAAGGTGTCCAGCCGGATCAGCCCGTGGGCATTTTGGTTCACCGTTCACTGGACATGATCGTAGGCATCTACGCGATCCTCAAGGCAGGCGGAGCCTACGTGCCGATTGATCCGGAATATCCAGCGGATCGTATCCGCTTTATGCTGGAGGACTCGGGCGCGAAGCTGGTGCTGACGCAATCACATCTGGCGGAGCAAGCCGCGCTGAGTTTCGACGGCCAGGTGCTGGTGCTGGATCGTCATGAGCAGTCTGGCCAAGACATTTATTACGAAGATGGCTCGAATCTGGAGCCACTGGCCGGACCGCACCATGTCGCCTATGTCATCTATACCTCTGGCTCCACGGGCAAACCGAAGGGCGTGATGGTGGAGCACCATTCCGTTTTGAACCGGATTTTGTGGATGCATGATCGGTACGGCTTGAGTGCGGAAGATACGATCCTGCAAAAGACCGCCTTCACGTTCGACGTGTCGGTGTGGGAGCTGTTCTGGTGGTCGCTGGTCGGCTCGAAGGTGAGCTTGCTGTCCGTGGGCGGGGAAAAGAACCCGGAAGACATCGTCGACACGATTGCCCGCGATGGCGTGAGCACGATGCACTTTGTACCGGCGATGCTGCATGCGTTCCTGGAGTATGTGGAGCAGCAGCCACGGGAAGTAATGCAAGCGAAGCTAGCAACGTTGCGTCATGTCTTTGCCAGTGGTGAAGCATTACCACCACAGCATGTGGCGCGTTTCCAACGGCTCGTGTCGAGCCTAGCCGGAGCGAAGCTGATCAACCTGTACGGTCCAACCGAAGCGACGGTGGACGTATCGTACTTCGATTGCGAGCCGGATGAGGAATATGCGGTTATTCCAATCGGGAAACCGATTCAGAATATTCGTCTGTACATCGTGAAGGAAGGCACGGAGCAATTGCAGCCGATTGGGGTTGCGGGTGAGCTGTGCATCGGTGGTGTCGGTGTAGCCCGCGGCTATCTGAACCGTCCAGAGCTGACGGCAGAGAAATTCGTAGCCGATCCGTTTGCCGGCGGGGAAGCAGGCTATGAACGGATGTACCGCACAGGCGATTTGGCGAGATGGATGCCGGACGGCAACATCGAATATTTGGGCCGGATCGACCATCAAGTCAAAATCCGAGGGTACCGGATCGAGCTGGGCGAGGTCGAATCGCAGCTGCTCCAAGTAGAATCGGTACGAGAAGCGGTCGTCATGGCGCGTGCGGATGAAACGGGCCAAAAACAAATGGTGGCGTATTATGTCGCGGGGCAAGAGCTCGGGACCAGCGAGCTGAGAAGTGAGCTGGGTCGGGAGCTGCCAAGCTACATGGTGCCGTCGTACTTTGTACAGCTGGAGCAGATGCCGCTGAGTCCCAATGGCAAAATTGACCGCAAAGCCCTGCCAGCACCGGAAGGCAGCCAGCAAACCGGAACGGATTATGTTGAGCCGCGTACCGCACAAGAACGCGCTCTGGCAGCGGTCTGGCAGTCAGTACTGGGATTACAGACGGTCGGTATTTTGGACAACTTCTTTGATCTGGGCGGCGATTCGATCAAGGCCATCCAAATCGCATCTCGTACGTTCCAGTCTGGTTATAAGCTGGACATGAAGGATTTGTTCCAGTATCCAACGGTTGCAGCACTGGCACCGCATATGCATGTGGTCAGCCGTATGGCAGATCAAGGAGAAGTGAGCGGGGAAACCGGGTTGCTCCCGATCCAGCATTGGTTCTTTGCGCAGGAGCGCGAGCGTCCACAGCACTTTAATCAGGCGGTCATGCTCTATCGTGCCGAGGGCTTTAATGAGATAGCGGTTCGCCAAGTCATGGATCATATCGTGAAGCATCATGATGCGCTTCGTACGGTATTCCGTCAGGCTTCATCCGGTTACGAGGCTTGGACACGCAGTGTAGATGAAGGCGCGTTGTATAC
>NZ_JBZXYR010000042.1:0-2167 GCF_058895805.1 Paenibacillus sp. NMA1017
ACAATCCAAATATCCGTGTGAATGAGCTGGAATTGGTAACACCGGAAGAACAGGCACAGATTGTTCAGGTATGGGGAGATACGGCGGCAGCCTATCCGCAGGATCAAACGCTAAGGAGTCTGTTTGAGCAGCAGGCAGCGAACACGCCGGAGCAAGTGGCGGTGTTGTGCGGAGCGGAGTCGTTGACCTACGCGGAGCTGAACGAGCGAGCCAACCGTCTCGCACGCACCTTGCGTGCGGAAGGGGTTGAACCAGATCAGCCGGTAGGCATTCTGGTCCACCGCTCGCTGGACATGATCGTAGGTATCTACGCGATCCTCAAAGCAGGCGGAGCCTACGTCCCCATCGATCCAGACTATCCGGCGGACCGCATCCGCTTTATGCTGGAGGACTCGGGCGCGAAGCTGGTGCTGACGCAATCACATCTGGCGGAGCAAGCATCGCTGAGTTTCGACGGCCAGGTGCTGGTGCTGGATCGTCAGGAGCAGTCTGGCCAAGACATTTACCACGAAGATGGCTCGAATCTGGAGCCACTGGCCGGACCGCACCATGTCGCCTATGTCATCTATACCTCTGGCTCCACGGGCAAACCGAAGGGCGTGATGGTAGAGCACCATTCTGCGCTGAACCGGATTTTGTGGATGCATGATCGTTACGGCTTGAGTGCGGAAGATACGATCCTGCAAAAGACGGCCTTCACCTTCGACGTGTCGGTGTGGGAGCTGTTCTGGTGGTCGCTGGTCGGCTCGAAGGTGAGTTTGCTGTCGGTAGGTGGGGAAAAGAACCCGGAAGACATCGTCGACACGATTGCCCGCGATGGCGTGAGCACGATGCACTTTGTACCGGCGATGCTGCATGCGTTCCTGGAGTATGTGGAGCAGCAGCCACGGGAAGTAATGCAAGCGAAGCTAGCAACGTTGCGTCATGTCTTTGCCAGCGGCGAAGCATTGCCGCCACAGCATGTGGCCCGGTTCCAGCGGCTTGTGTCGAGCCTGACTGGAGCGAAGCTGATCAACCTGTACGGTCCAACCGAAGCGACGGTGGACGTATCGCACTTCGATTGCGAGCCGGATGAGGAATATGCGGTTATCCCGATCGGAAAACCGATTCAAAACATACGACTGTACATCGTGAAGGAAGGTACCGAGCAACTGCAGCCGATTGGGGTGGCAGGTGAGTTGTGCATCGGCGGTGTAGGGGTAGCACGTGGGTATCTGAACCGTCCAGAGCTGACGGCCGAGAAGTTTGTGAAAGACCCGTTTGCTGGCGGGGAAGCAGGCTATGAACGGATGTACCGCACAGGCGATTTGGCGAGATGGATGCCGGACGGCAACATCGAATATTTGGGCCGGATCGACCATCAAGTCAAAATCCGGGGTTACCGGATTGAGCTGGGCGAGGTGGAATCGCAGCTGCTCCAAGTGGAATCGGTACGCGAAGCTGTCGTCACAGCTCGTGCGGATGAAACGGGCCAAAAACAAATGGTGGCCTACTATGTCGCGGGGCAAGAGCTCGGGACCAGCGAGCTGAGAAGTGAGCTGGGTCGGGAGCTGCCAAGCTACATGGTGCCGTCGTACTTTGTACAGCTGGAGCAGATGCCGCTGAGTCCCAATGGCAAAATTGACCGCAAAGCCCTGCCAGCACCGGAAGGCAGCCTGCAAACCGGATCGGATTATGCAGAGCCGCGTACCGCACAAGAACGCGCTCTGGCAGCGGTCTGGCAGTCAGTACTGGGATTACAGACGGTCGGTATTTTGGACAACTTCTTTGATCTGGGCGGCGATTCGATCAAGGCCATCCAAATCGCATCTCGTACATTCCAGTCTGGTTATAAGCTGGACATGAAGGATTTGTTCCAGTATCCAACGGTTGCGACACTTGCACCGCATATGCATGAGGTCAGCCGTATGGCAGATCAAGGAGAAGTGAGCGGGGAAACCTCGTTGCTTCCAATCCAACATTGGTTTTTTGCGCAGGAGCGCGAGCGTCCGCAGCACTTTAATCAGGCGGTCATGCTCTATCGTGCCGAGGGCTTTGATGAGACGGCGGTTCGCCAAGTCATGGATCATATCGTGAGGCATCATGATGCGCTTCGTACGGTATTCCGTCAGGCTTCATCCGGTTACGAGGCTTGGACACGCAGTGTAGATGAAGGCGCGTTGTATAC
>NZ_JBZXYR010000043.1:0-1708 GCF_058895805.1 Paenibacillus sp. NMA1017
ATCTATCGGAACATACGCGCCTCCGGCTTTCATAATCCCGAACATCCCCACGATCATATCTATCGAGCGCTCCGTCATCAGACCCACCAGGCTGTCTGTTGTTACGCCATGACTCCGCAAGGTACGAGCCAATCGGTTGGCTCGTTCATTCAGCTCGCGGTAGGTCAGCTGTTCTCCCTCGAAGAACAAGGCCGCCTGCTCTGGTGTTTGCAAAGCCTGCGCTTCAAACAAACCGTGAATGGTCTGCTCGCTTGGATAGTCCGCTGCCGTATCTCCCCACACGCGAAGGATTTGCTCGCGTTCTTGCTCACTCAATAAATCCAGCTCACCCAATGTCGTATCTGGATTCGTCGTAATGATTTCAGTCAGTCGTATAAAGTGGCGTGTGATTTGCTCAATCGTTTCCCGTTTATACAATGTTGTCGCATACTGCAAACCAAATTGAATGCCATCCTCTTGTTCGCTGGCTTCCAGCGTCAAGTCAAACTTAGCTGGAACCTGCTCCATACCAAATGGCCGGAAGTTAATATCTGGAAGTTTCAACTCGTCTTGTTCCGTGTTTTGTAGTACAAACATCGTGTCGAACAGGGGGTTACGGCTCATATCCCGTTTCACGTTCAGCTTTTCCACCAGTTCCTCAAATGGATAGTCCTGATGCTCATACGCTTGCAAGGACCGTTTTTTCACGTCCTCCAGGTACTGACGGAATGTCTGCGTTGAGGTTGGATAAGTACGTATGGCCAGCGTACCAACGAACATCCCGATGATCGGCTCCAGATCCACGTGTGGCCGTCCCGCAATCGGGGTGCCGACAATAATGTCTTCTTGTCCGGTGTACTGATGGAGCAGCGCTGTATAGGCTGCCAGCAGCATCATGTACAGCGTCGAACCTGTCTGGGCTGCCAGCTCTTTTAATCGTTCGCAGACTTCACGTTCCAGTCCAAATACCACCATATCTCCAGCCGTGCTCCGCACCGCCGGGCGAGCAAAGTCGGTTGGCATATCCAGCAAGGGCAGTTCACCCCTGAAGTTATCTAACCAGAACATCTCCTGACGTTTCATCCAATCCTGCTGTGTTTCACCTTGCTGCCATATGGCATAGTCTTTGTATTGAATCCGTAGCGGAGGCAATACCTCACCGCTGTATAAGCGTACAAATTCTTTGGTTAACACACCTGTTGATACACCGTCCGAGATAATATGGTGCATATCGAGCATCATTAGATATTGCTGTTCTTGTTCTCCCCCCTGTATACCCAGATCCAGCAAGGATACCCGTAGCAACGGGGCTACCTGCAGATCAAACTGACGTACAAAACGTTGAACCCAATCTTGAGCTTCTCGACTTACAAGCTGTTCAGACCCTACTGTTTGCTGCTCGAACGCCGTATCACGATCAGAGATGGGCACATGTATTTGTTGATCAGCTTCTATGTGCGTTAGTACACGCCCTCCCTGCAACTTCGCGTACTCCACATCGAACAATACAGTTTCTTGAATCCGTTGCACGGGTTCATTGTTCACCAGTCCAAAACTGGTGCGGAAAGCTGCATGACGTGAGACCAACTGGCGAAACGCTTCTTCCACCCGTTTTACATCCAGCGGGCCGCTTACCTGTAGCACAGCGGGAATATTGTAGTTCACATCATCTGGATCAATCTGATGCAAAACGTACATCCGTTTTTGTGCCGAGGACAATGGGTAGAAC
>NZ_JBZXYR010000044.1:0-1636 GCF_058895805.1 Paenibacillus sp. NMA1017
CGATCGGTCCCACATTGGGTCAAGCTATAGAAGCCCGGGCCAGTACTATTCAGAGTAGCATCCGACTGGATGAAGGACCTCTGCTGAAAGTGGGCCTGTTCCACTGCGTTGATGGGGACCATCTGCTACTGGCTATTCATCATATGGTGGTAGACGGCGTATCGTGGCGGATACTGTTGGAGGATTTGTCGAATGCCTATGAGCAGGCTGTACGTGGAGAAACCATACAGCTCCCGACCAAAACAGACTCCTTCCGGGTCTGGTCGGAGCGGTTGTCAGCCTATGCCGACAGCCTTGAGATGGAAAGTGAGCACGCATACTGGGAGCAATTAAATGAACTGGCGGCATCCGAGTCGCCCCAACTTCCAGTGTCCCAAGAGCATAGCGATAAGTTTATGCAGCAAGACATGGGTATCGTAAATGTGAGGCTTACGAAGGAAGAGACTGGTCAACTACTGAAGCAAGCCCACCGCGCGTACAACACAGAAGTGAACGATCTGTTGCTGACGGCGCTCGGGTTGACGTTAAGTACTTGGACTGGCAGTGAGCAGGTTACAATTCTTCTGGAAGGCCATGGCCGGGAAGATATCATGAAGGATACGGATATATCACGGACGATTGGCTGGTTTACGAGTCAATACCCGGTGCTGCTGCGGATTAACCGGGAAGATGATATCTCCGGCCACATCAAACGGATGAAGGAGACGCTGCGCAGCATTCCACATAAAGGAATTGGGTACGGCATCTGGAGATATCTCAGTCAGAATGGACCGTCCAGGGCAACATACGCCGAGCCACAGATCAGCTTCAATTATTTGGGCGAATTTGATCAGACACTGCAGCATAGCGGCATGCATTTTTCTCCATATTCTAGCGGAGCTAATACTCATGAACTGACCCAAATGTCCTGTGTTATGGACGTGGGAGGACTCGTTACAGATGGCATACTGGAACTAAGCATTCAATACAACAATAAGGCCCTCCCACAAAATACTGCTGAGCAACTAGCAGAGCAATTCAAGCAGAATGTGCTGGAAGTGATTCAGCATTGTGCATCTCGGGAGCACTCCGAATTGACGCCGAGTGATGTGCTGCTTTCTGGCTTAAGCCTTGAAGAACTGGACCGGATGGTGGAGCAGATTCAGCCTGACGGAGAGCTTGAGAATATATATCCCATGACGCCGATGCAAAAAGGCATGCTGTTCCACAACATGCTGGATTCCCAGTCGAGCGCCTATGTAGAGCAGTCCACCTTTGAACTGAAGGGAACGCTGGATCTCGCTGCATTCTCTGCCAGTCTGGACTTGTTGGTACAGCGTCATTCAGCACTGCGGACCAACTTCCGGAGCGATTTGCAGGACGAGCCGCTGCAAGTGGTGTACCGGAATAAACGCGGAGAGCTGTACGTAGAGGATATACGTGAGAAGGAAAAGGCGGAGCAGGAGCAATATATCAAGGAGTTCGTACGTCGGGATCAGCAGAAGGGGTTTGATCTGGCAAAGGATACACTAATGCGGGTATCCATCTTACGTACATCAGACGATGTATACCATTTTGTATGGAGCTTTCACCACATCATAATGGACGGCTGGTGTTTGTCGCTGGTCACTAACGAAGTCTTTGGAGGATATACCGC
>NZ_JBZXYR010000045.1:0-1636 GCF_058895805.1 Paenibacillus sp. NMA1017
GCGGTATATCCTCCAAAGACTTCGTTAGTGACCAGCGACAAACACCAGCCGTCCATTATGATGTGGTGAAAGCTCCATACAAAATGGTATGCATCGTCTGATGTACGTAAGATGGATACCCGCATTAGTGTATCCTTTGCCAGATCAAAACCCTTCTGCTGATCCCGACGTACGAACTCCTTGATATATTGCTCCTGCTCCGCCTTTTCCTTCTCACGTATATCCTCTACGTACAACTTTCCGCGTTTATTCCGGTATACCACTTGCAAGGGTTCGTCCTGCAAATCGCTCCGGAAGTTGGTCCGCAGTGCTGAATGGCGCTGTACCAACAAGTCCAGACTGGCGGCGAATGCCACGAGATCCAGCGTTCCCTTCAATTCAAAGGTGGACTGCTCCACATAGGCGCTCGACTGGGAATCCAGCATGTTGTGGAACAGCATTCCTTTTTGCATCGGCGTCATGGGGTATATATTCTCAAGCTCTCCGTCAGGCTGAATCTGCTCCACCATCCGGTCCAGTTCTTCAAGGCTTAATCCAGAAAGCAGCACATCACTCGGCGTCAATTCAGAACGCTCCTGTGATACACAGTGGCGGATCACTTCCAACACGTTCTGCTTGAGCTCCCTGGCCAGTTTTATCACATTATCTTCCTGTAACACTTTTGTGTTATAACGAATATCCAGCTCAAGCATTTCATCATTTACAATGCCCCCCACATCCAGGGAACACGGCATTCTGGTCAGTTCGTTAACATCTGCTCCACTGGAGTACGGGGACATGTGCGTTTCGCTGTACCGCAGCGTCTGATCAAATTCGCCCAAATAATTAAAGCTGATCTGTGGCTCGGCGTATGCCTCTCTAGATACTACGTTCTGGCTGAGATATCTCCAGATGCCGTATCCAATCCCTTTATGTGGAATGCAGCGTAGCATCTCCTTCATCCGTTTGATGTTCACGGAGATATGATCTTCCCCGTTAATCCGCAGCAGAATCGGGTACTGGCTCGTGAACCAGCCAACCGTTCGTGATATATCCGTATCCTTCATGATATCTTCCCGGCCATGGCCTTCCAGAAGAATTGCAACCTGCTCACTGCCAGTCCAAGTACTTAACGTCAACCCGAGCGCCGTCAGTAACAGATCGTTCACTTCTGTGTTGTACGCGCGATGGGCCTGTTTAAGCAGTTGATCAGTCTCTTCTTTCGTGAATTTCAAGCTCAAAGTAGCCGTGTTATTTATGGTCAATGTTTTTTTAGAATCCAGCAATTCTGTAAGTCTTAAAGACTCGGATGCCGCCAATTCATTCACTTGCTCCCAGTATGCGTGCTCACTTTCCATCTCAGGACTGTCGGCATAGGCTGACAACCGCTCCGACCAGACCCGGAAGGAGTCTGTTTTGGCCGGAAGCTGTATGGCTTCTCCACGTACAGCCTGCTCATAGGCATTCGACAAATCTTCCAACAGTATCCGCCACGATACGCCGTCTACCACCATATGATGAATAGCCAGTAGCAGATGGTCCCCATCAGCGCAGTGGAACAGGCCCGCTTTCAGCAGAGGTCCTTCATCCAGTCGGATGCTACTCTGAATAGTACTGGCCCGGGCTTCTATAGCTTGACCCAATGTGGGACCGATCG
>NZ_JBZXYR010000046.1:0-1510 GCF_058895805.1 Paenibacillus sp. NMA1017
AATGGAAGTATCACTCGATTGCATCAAGGGGATGGACTTTTTGTGAATAGCCAACGTTTGCATTTCGGCTATTCTCTTGCAGACCATAAAAATTGTTTATTCCTTGTCGTCGTCATTCATCCCTCTATCCTTGGTGAGAAGACATCATTTATTCAAACATACTGGGGGGAAAAGTTTAGTCTAATGATGGCTGATTTTGTTGTACTTACAGATCAGGTTGATTGGCAGAAAAGAATACTACTGTCCATTCAAGAAATCTATCAGGAAATGCATAAGGACCATACTCCTCCAAATCCGCTTCGTCTGGCATCACAAGCTTTATCTTTGTGTGCAACAATAGGGGATCATTTGCAACCCATTTCTGGGCAACCTGGAGCATTAACGCATGTTCAGGAAATGACTCGTTTCATTCATCAAAACTATGATCAAAAAATAACTCTTGAGGAGATCGCATCTGCAGGAGCTGTTTGCAGAAGCCGTTGCTGCACATTATTTAACAAGTATGTGGGCCAGACGCCCAACAACTATGTCACTCAATATCGCCTCCAAAAAAGTTGCGAAATGTTAAAAGAAACACGAAGATCCATAAGTGAAATCGCACTTGCCTGCGGTTTCCAAAGTGCTAGTTATTTTTCGTCCATTTTTCGTAAACAGATGGGTGTAGTTCCACAAAATTATCGAAAACAAGTTTCGAATAACGATTCAACTTGAATGGAAGTAATACAAACATTTTTTTTGGAATAATCTGGATTACAACAGTCTTCCAATCAAATATTATTTTCTCAAAAGCGTAATATAGAAATTCAAACAATAAGGAGTACGGGCTTTACGTAGAGGAACAACCTGGTTTTTTCACGGAGAGCGCTAACATGCCAGCGTCTTTTTAGATATTTTGGGGCAACATATCCCGCAAAAGTTTCATTCTTTATTGATACATGTGATGAGTCTGCTCATAAATCATTTCTTTTTCGGTACATAATAACCATTGGAAGTGCCTGTTTCTGCAACTCAAATGATAAGAGAGCGGGGCAATCACACCATTGCCCCGCTCTTTTACATAATGCAATACCAGTTGACAGACAAGGATCACTGCAAATCCAGTATTTTTTGAATCGTGAGAAGAACACCATTTTCTTCGTTTGACTTAGTAATGAAGTTTGCTGCTTTTTTAGTATTTTCACAAGCATTACTCACTGCAAAACTGTATTTCGCGATTGCCATGAGTTCCACATCATTCTCGCCGTCACCAAATGACATTGTTTCCTCGTATGTGACGCCCAACATTTCTTGCAGTTTCTTTACTGTCTCACCTTTATGCGTATGCAATGCCGTGATATCCAGCCATCTAGCTTCTGAATCAACAATATAAATTTGTCCACCCAACGTATTCTCAACATGCGCTCTTAATGCTGTACTTCGTCCCTCCGTGTCGAAGACCGTAATTTTGATAAAACAGCTAGCTATGTTTGCAAAGGAGTCTGTTTTTAATACACGTTCATAGGAGCCTTTA
>NZ_JBZXYR010000047.1:0-1507 GCF_058895805.1 Paenibacillus sp. NMA1017
AATGGAAGTATCACTCGATTGCATCAAGGGGATGGACTTTTTGTGAATAGCCAACGTTTGCATTTCGGCTATTCTCTTGCAGACCATAAAGATTGTTTATTCCTTGTCGTCGTCATTCATCCCTCTATCCTTGGTGAGAAGACTTCATTTATTCAAACATACTGGGGGGAAAAGTTTAGTCTAATGATGGCTGATTTTGTTGTACTTACAGATCAGGTTGATTGGCAGAAAAGAATACTACTGTCCATTCAAGAAATCTATCAGGAAATGCATAAGGACCATACTCCTCCAAATCCGCTTCGTCTGGCATCACAAGCTTTATCTTTGTGTGCAACAATAGGGGATCATTTGCAACCCATTTCTGGGCAACCTGGAGCATTAACGCATGTTCAGGAAATGACTCGTTTCATTCACCAAAACTATGATCAAAAAATAACTCTTGAGGAGATCGCATCTGCAGGAGCCGTTTGCAGAAGCCGTTGCTGTACATTATTTAACAAATATGTGGGTCAGACGCCCAACAACTATGTCACTCAATATCGCCTCCAAAAAAGTTGCGAAATGTTAAAAGAAACACGAAGATCCATAAGTGAAATCGCACTTGCCTGCGGTTTTCAAAGTGCTAGCTATTATTCGTCCATTTTCCGTAAACAGATGGGTGTAGTTCCGCAAAATTATCGAAAACAAGTTTCGAATAACGATTCAACTTGAATGGAAGTAATACAAACCCATTTGAAATAATCTGGATTACAACAGTCTTCCAATCAAATATTATTTTCTCAAAAGCGTAATATAGAAATTCAAACAATAAGGAGTACGGGCTTTACGTAGAGGAACAACCTGGTTTTTTCACGGAGAGCGCTAACATGCCAGCGTCTTTTTAGATATTTTGGGGCAACATATCCCGCAACAGTTTCATTCTTTATTGATACATGTGATGAGTCAGCTCATAAATCATTTCTTTTTCGGTACATAGTAACCATTGGAAGTGCCTGTTTCTGCAACTCAAATGATAAAAGAGCGGGGCAATCACACCATTGCCCCGCTCTTTTACATAATGCAATACCATTTGACAGACAAGGATCACTGCAAATCCAGTATTTTTTGAATCGTGAGAAGAACACCATTTTCTTCGTTTGACTTAGTAATGAAGTTTGCTGCCTTTTTAGTATTTTCACAAGCATTACTTACTGCAAAACTGTATTTCGCGATTGCCATGAGTTCCACATCATTCTCGCCGTCACCAAATGACATGGTTTCCTCGTATGTGACGCCCAACATTTCTTGCAGTTTCTTTACCGTCTCACCTTTATGCGTATGCAATGCCGTGATATCCAGCCATCTAGCTTCCGAATCAACAATATAAATTTGTCCACCTAACGTATTCTCGACATGCGCTCTTAATGCTGTACTTCGCCCCTCCGTGTCGAAGACCGTAATTTTGATAAAACAGCTAGCTATGTTTGCAAAGGAGTCTGTTTTTAATACACGTTCATAGGAGCCTTTA
>NZ_JBZXYR010000049.1:0-1403 GCF_058895805.1 Paenibacillus sp. NMA1017
TTTGAGGAGTTGGTGGAAAAGCTAAATGTGAAGCGGGATATGAGCCGCCATCCGCTGTTCGATACGATGTTTACCCTGCAAACCACCGAGGAAGGCGAACTGCAACTGGCAGATCTGAGCTTCCGTCCATACGGCTTGGAACAAACGCCAGCGAAGTTTGATTTGACGCTGGAAGCCAGGGAGGAAGAGGCAGGTATCCAGTTCGGATTGCAGTATGCAACTGCGTTGTACGAGCGCGAAACGGTAGAACGGATGACGCGTCACTTTATTCGTTTGGCCGAAGCGGTGGCGGCGAACCCGGATGCGAAGCTGGGTGAGCTGGAGTTGATTACGGCAGAAGAAACCGAGCAGATTCTGAAGGTATTCAATGACCCGAACGCACATAGCATGCGTTGTACTGAACACAGACAGGTGCAAGGTCGTTCACTCAGCGAACGTTTTGAAGAACAAGCTGAGCGCAACCCTGAACGGATAGCAGTTGTGTCTGGGGACACGGTACTGACCTACACTGAGCTGAATGAGCGTGCGAACCAATTGGCTCGTGTGTTACGAGCCAAAGGGGTCGAAGCAGATCAACCGGTGGGCGTATTGCTGGAACGTTCTGCGGATATTCTGGTGAGCATTCTGGGGGTACTGAAGGCCGGAGGCGCGTATGTGCCGATGGATACGATGTATCCACAGGAGCGCATCGACTACATGCTCCAAGACAGTGGGGCCAAGGTCGTGATTACAAGCAGAGTCGCCAACCTGTCGCTCATCTTGCCATCCACAGTTCGAGCTGTAGTCTTGGATGACGAGGAGGTTCAGGCTCAACTGAACGCACAGGATGCGAGCAATCTAATCCCTGTCGCTCGCCCGCATAACCTGGCCTATATGATTTACACGTCAGGTACCACCGGTCAGCCGAAAGGGGTCATGATCGAGCAGGGCAGTGTTAGCAATCTGGTAGATGCTTTATTGGAACGAGTATACAGCCGTTACGAACAGCCGCTTCATGTCGCATGGCTGTCGGCATTTGTATTTGACGCTTCAGTGAAGCAAATCTTTGCCAGCTTGCTGTTAGGCCACACCCTGCACGTGGTGTCCCGTGACGTCAGTCTGAGCGGAGAGCATTTGATCGCCTACTACCGCACGCACCGGATTGATCTGTCGGACGGCACACCTGCGCATCTGCATATTTTGAACGAAAGCGTCAGTGTGACGGAAGCGCCGGAAGTGAAGCATTACCTGATCGGTGGCGAAGCATTATCCGTGCAGCTGGTAAATGTGTTCCTGCACAAGTGGTCCGGGTATCGTCCGGTCATTACCAACGTGTACGGTCCGACCGAAACCACGGTAGATGCGACTGCTTATACGATTGAAGATGTAGAGTCCCTGAACGCACTGCTGGAAAAAGGGGAGCA
>NZ_JBZXYR010000050.1:0-1259 GCF_058895805.1 Paenibacillus sp. NMA1017
GGATGCGGTTCTCCGGATAAGTCGGATCGATCGGAATGTAGGCGCCCCCTGCCTTCAAAATACCCATGATGCCGACAATCATGTCAATCGATCGCTCCGTCATCAGGCCGACTAGGCCGTCTGCCATCACACCGTTACTGCGTAAAGTACGCGCCAGACGGTTCGCTCGCTCATTTAATTCACGGTAGGTCACTTGCGCTCCTTCAAAATATACCGCTACCTGCTCCGGTGTCTGCAAGACCTGCTCCTCAAACAACCCGTAAATCGTCTGCTCATGTGGATATGCTGCTGTCGTGTCACACCAAACACCCAGCAGTTGCTCTCGTTCCTGCCCGGTTAATATATCCAGCTCGCAAATCCGCCCAGCTGGATTGATCTTGATTTGCTCCAGCAGTTGCAGCAAATGCCCCTGAATCTGTTCTACCCTTTCATAGTCATATACCTGGGCATTGTAACCAAAATGAACTCGTAGCGTCTCTCCCGGTAACACCACGATGTTAAAATCATAATTCGTCTGCTCAACCGCTCCTGCTCCGGTTATTTTAAAATCAGCTTCCTCTCTTTCACCTAATTGCTCAATTTGTTCATCCACCGGATAGTTCTCAAATACCATAATATGATTAATCAGTTCCACTTTTTGCTCTGCCTGTGCCTGAATCTCATAGAGTGGGAACGTTTCGTATGTTCCCGAAGCAAGCGCCCGTCGCTGAGTTTGCTTCATCAGCTCTGTAAATGCAGTTGCTTGTCCGCCTTGAATACGGACGGGGACCGTGTTAATGAATAGTCCAATCATCTGCTCTACTCCCGCAATGTCTGCTGGACGTCCCGATACCACGCTCCCGAAAACGACATCCTCTGTGCGATTATACTTTTGCAACAAAACACCCCAGGCTGTTTGCATCAGCGTATTTATCGTTACCTGTTCTTGCTTTGCCAGCTGCAGCAGGGCCGTTGTCAGGTCTATACCCAAATCAAATTCCAGATATTCGGCCTCATATCCCTGGGTCTTCCCTGTTTTGGCCTGCGGCAAGACCGCCGTCTCCTCATAGCCCCGCAGGTAATCGTTCCAATACTCAGCTGCTTCCTGACGGTTCTGCCCCTCCAGCCATTCGATGTATCGGCTGTATGGTGTTACCACGGGCAATTGCGGTGGCTTCCCTTCTGTAAGGGCGGTATATCCTCCAAAGACTTCGTTAGTGACCAGCGACAAACACCAGCCGTCCATTATGATGTGGTGAAAGCTCCATACAAAATGGTAT
>NZ_JBZXYR010000051.1:0-1205 GCF_058895805.1 Paenibacillus sp. NMA1017
GTTTGGGGAGGAGCTCTTACCGCCACGGCTGCAATTATTGGACATGTGAACTCCGATATGGTAGCCGCAAATTCCATAGCGTCTGTAGTTAAAAATCTAGCAGTGGTTCTCTGTGGAGGCACCGCTACTGGGGGCTCTGTACTTGTTGGGAAGTATTTGGGACAGGGTGAAATCGAGAAAGCAAAGCATGCGGGCAACAAAATGTGTTTTTATGCTTTGATATTTGGAGTCATTGCAGGCTGCACGATTCTGTTCATTAAACCATTGGTATACTCCATCGTCAATTTGAATCCAACTGCTCAAAGTTACCTAGATGGCATGCTGTACATCAGTGCGTATTATTGTATAGCCAAATCGATAAACTCCACAACTATAGCGGGTATATTCACGGCTGGTGGGGATTCTACATTTGGATTTTGGTGTGACACTGTTGTCATGTGGTTAATTATTCTACCGCTTAGTTACCTATGTGCTTTTGTTTGGCATGTCCCACCGATCTTTTTGTATATCGTCATCAGCTTAGACGAGATGATTAAATTACCCATTGCTTTTATTCGCTATCGACAGTTTAAGTGGCTTAACAACATCACTAGAAACTTTGCATAAGCCTGATCATAAATAAGGTTTTGCAATTTACTCTAATAAATATAAGCATGTATAAAGGAGAATGTGGCATGAACATCCAAGAACGAATGGCTAGCAAACAATTATTTACAGATCACGATGCTAATTATCCGAAAGAGGCTGCAGAGTTGGCAAAAGCACGCCAGCGTGGTAAGGCAATATGCTATGAAATTAATAATTTGCATCCAGATGATGTTGAAATGCGCAAAACGTTAATGAAACAACTTTTTGGAAGCATTGGAGAAAATGTATGGATGGAGCCGCCCATTCGCATGTCTTATGGTTCAAATACGACCGTAGGAAATAATGTATATATCAATTTCAATCTAACCGTGGTTGACGACTATAAAGTTGCGATTGGTAATGATGTCATGTTTGGCCCGAATGTAACGATTGCTGTCACGAATCATCCTGTACATCCAGAAAAGCGCAAAGAAGGCGGAATGTTTGCATTACCAGTGGCCATTGAGGATGGGGCATGGATCGGGAGCGGAGCGATTATTGTTCCAGGAGTCACGATTGGCAAAGGGAGTGTAATTGGTGCTGGTAGTGTGGTAACCAAGGATATCCCGGCGAATGTA
>NZ_JBZXYR010000052.1:0-1138 GCF_058895805.1 Paenibacillus sp. NMA1017
CTGCCGCCGTATCTCCCCATACCTGAACAATCTGTGCCTGTTCTTCCGGTGTTACCAATTCCAGCTCATTCACACGGATATTTGGATTGTCCACAATTTGTCCGATGACATGGTCGATATGGCCCTGGATACGCTCCATAGCAGACCGGTTATACACCAGAGCATTGTATTCAAGCAGGATGGAGATATCCTCGTCAGGCACGACAATCAGGTTAAAATCGTAGTTGGTTTGCTCGGCAAGTGCCACATTGGCAATCGAGAAGCCTGTTTGTGCCTTTGTCTCGCCGGAACCGCCCATCTGCTTCATCTGTTGCCCGATCGGGTAGCTTTCAAAGACCATGATGTGATGAACTAGGTCTTGTTTTTGTTCAGTCAGTGCCTGGATATCGTATAGCGGGAACGTGTCATACATACTGGAGGCCAAAGCCTGCTCCTGGGTGCGCTGCAATACTTCAGCAAATGTAGCATCCGGTGCACTGCAAATGCGTACTGGAATCGTGTTGATAAACAAACCGATCATGTTCTCCACGCCTGGAAGGTCTGCCGGACGACCGGATACCACACCACCAAACACAACATCCTGATGATTATTGTATTGCTGTAAAATAACGCCCCACACACTTTGCAGCAAGGTGTTAATCGTGACGTGCTGCTGCTTGGCCATTTGGTTTAATGCGGCACTCTGCTCCTTGCCCAACCTAAATGGCAGCTTTTCCAAAACATAGCCGGCATTTGAACTTCCACCGCTGCTGTTCGGTTCTTCATCCCGTGCGACGACAGAAGCTTGTGCGTTCTCACCAGGCAACAAGGTTTGCTGCTCATAACCCGCCAAATACTCACTCCAATAACGGGTTGCTTCCTGTACATCTTGGTGTTCCAACCATTCGATATAGTCACTATACGGCTTGACAGGTGCAAGCTCTGGCTGCTTGTTCTCCAGCAAGGCAGCATATGAACCAAACACTTCGTCCGTCATCAGGGACAGGCACCAGCCGTCCATCACGATATGATGGAAGCTCCATACAAAGCGGTATGAGCGATCGTCCGTGCGGAAGACAGCTACGCGCATGAGTGCATCCTTGCTTACATCAAAGTTTCGAGCTTTATCCTGGGCCACAAATTCAGCTACAGCGTGTTC
>NZ_JBZXYR010000053.1:0-1067 GCF_058895805.1 Paenibacillus sp. NMA1017
TTTGACCTGATGGTCAATCCGGCCCAGGTACTCAATGTTGCCGTCAGGCAACCATCTTGCCAGGTCGCCTGTCCGATACATGCGTTCATAGCCCGCTTCCCCATCTGCAAACGGATTGGTCACAAATTGTTCAGCCGTTAATTCCGGACGGTGCAGGTAACCGCGTGCCAGTCCTGGGCCGGATACACACAGTTCACCGGGGATTCCTGCTGGTGCAAGCTGCCCATGTGCATCGACCATATACACGCGGTGATTCGGTACAGGGCGTCCGATTGAAATTGACACTCCTGCTTCGGGACCTTCCGGCGCAAGCCAAATAGACGTTGTTATGGAATTTTCCGTTGGACCATAGGCATTGTAGTATGTCACATGATCCTTCCATTTGGATAACAATTCTGGCGAGGCAGCCGAACCGCCTGTAAACAGGATGCGCAGATCCGGCATTCGTTCCGGATTCAAGTATACAGCATAGGTCGGCGGCAATATCGTAATTGTAATTCGATGATCCGCCATATACTGCTCAAACTTGTCATAACTGAGAATGGTTTCTGATGTCGGAATGCATAAAGTGGCCCCGTTGAAGAGCGCCTGAAGCATTTCCCAGATCGAAGCATCAAAGGAATAACTGGCAAACGAAACGACACGATCCGAGCCGCTGATCCGCAACGTCTCCCTGAAGTACGTATGCAGATTGCAGAGTCCACGATGCTCAAGCATTACTCCCTTAGGCTGGCCTGTCGTTCCGGATGTATAAATTACATACGCTAGGTTATGAGGACCGGATGTGGCTTCCAGATTCGAACCATCCCTGTGATATGCGGATATAGCTTTTCCTTTTGCCTCAGCTGTGCCTGCATCCGCACTGCTTTCGCCCAGTTCTGCATCCAACAGCAATACCTTGCCCCTAAATTCCACTTTTTCAAGCAAATGCTGCTGCGTTAACAGCAGTTCCGTACCTGAATCGTCCAGCATATAACGGATGCGGTTCTCCGGATAAGTCGGATCGATCGGAATGTAGGCGCCCCCTGCCTTCAAAATACCCATGATGCCGACAATCATGTCAATCG
>NZ_JBZXYR010000054.1:0-1009 GCF_058895805.1 Paenibacillus sp. NMA1017
TATGAACGCATGTATCGGACAGGCGACCTGGCAAGATGGTTGCCTGACGGCAACATTGAGTACCTGGGCCGGATTGACCATCAGGTCAAAATTCGCGGTTACCGGATTGAACTGGGCGAAGTTGAGGCGGCTATGCTGAAGGCAGATCGCATGCAAGAGGTCATCGTACTGGCACATGCAAATAGCCAAAACCAACATGAACTCGTTGCCTACTACGTAGCAGAACGGGAAGTGTCAGGGAACGAGCTTCGCAAGCAGCTGAGTGAAGAACTTCCGAATTATATGGTTCCCTCGCACTTTGTTCAGATGGAGCAAATGCCGCTCACACCCAACGGCAAAATCGACCGTAAGGCATTGCCAGCACCGGAACAGATTTTCCGTTTCACGCAGGAATATAAGGCTCCCCGGACAGCAGCGGAGCAGGCTCTGGCTTATGTGTGGGAGGCTGTACTGGGCGGCGGTCCGGTCGGACTGACAGATCAATTTTTTGATCGGGGCGGGGACTCAATTAAGGCGATTCAGGTATCCTCACGCCTGCTGCAGGCAGGATACAAGCTGGATATCAAAGACTTGTTTAAGTACCCTGAGGTTGCTGAGCTAGCTACGCAGCTGCGTGTGTCGGATACCCAATTAGCTGATCAGGAAGAGGTCAGCGGAGCTGTGCTGCTGACACCGATTCAGCAGTGGTTTGTGGAACAAGGACAGCCTGTGCCGGACCACTTTAATCAGGCGGTTATGCTTCACCGGGAGCAAGGATTCGAGGAAGAGCCGCTACGCCAGGCACTGACGCAGTTGGTGGTGCACCATGATGCGTTGCGGATGGTGTTCCGCAAGGCAGAGCAAGGCTGGGAAGCGTGGAACCGCGGAGTGAAGGAAGGGAAGCTGTATGATCTGGAAGTGGCCGATTTCAAAGACGTGCCGATCGGTCCCACATTGGGTCAAGCTATAGAAGCCCGGGCCAGTACTATTCAGAGTAGCATCCGACTGGATGAAGGACCTCTGCTGAAAG